>NZ_JANUXS010000001.1:0-494345 GCF_024814365.1 Corynebacterium sp. ES2715-CONJ3 | reverse complement strand
GTCGGTGGTTATTGCGTCAGGGGTACGCCCGGTCCCATTCCGAACCCGGAAGCTAAGCCTGGTAGCGCTGATGGTACTGCAAACGGGAGTTTGTGGGAGAGTAAGTCACCGCCGACCTAAAACTTAACAGTGAACAATAGAAAGCGTGACGTGTTGAATGCTAAGGAATAGCCCTTAATATTCAATACGTCACGCTTTTTGTATGTAGAAAATGGATATCATGACTCAACACAATGACTCTTCAAGAAACTCCCGGAGGCCCGGATCTGGTCGACAAGACAACGGCCATCGCAGTGGAGCGCCGCGTCGGAGCACTCCGCAGCGCAGATGGTCACGCGACGAAGAGGGGCGAGGTAGGCCCCGTGACGAGGATAGGCGCGGTCGAGACGACGAACGCCGCCGGAGTAATGACCGTCGAGACAGCGGCGGTGATAGGCACAGCGAGGATGATAGGCGTGGTGGCGGCGATCGTCGTCACGCTAATCGCGCAGGCGCCTCTCGCCCTGAGAAGCGGAGTTTTCACGCGCAGCGCCCCGGCTATCGCGAGGAGCGCATTAATAAGCGCATCAATGAGCCGCAGATCCCCAGCGACCTTGACACGTCCGTTCTGGACCCAATGATTGTGCAAGATCTCAAGGTGCTATCGAAAGATAACGCAGATGCTGTGGCCAAGCACTTGGTTATGGCCGTCACATGGCTCGCAGATGACCCCAAATTGGCGCTATCTCACGCCCGCGCAGCTAAAGATCGGGCGGGTCGAATCGCGGTCGTGCGGGAAACCTGCGGCATAGTTGCCTATCATGCCGGCGAGTGGAAGGAAGCCCTGTCTGAGCTTCGTGCGGCACGACGGATGTCAGCCGGACCCGGATTGGTCGCAGTTATGGCAGATTGCGAGCGCGGACTGGGGCGTCCAGCTAAAGCAATTGAGCTGGCACGCGAGGAGCATGAGGGGTTGGATCGGGCTTCCCAGATTGAGCTCGCCATCGTGGTAGCCGGAGCTCGTAGCGATCTCGGTCAGATTGATTCTGCTGTCACAACCTTGCAACAGGAAAATCCCGATCCGCGACAGATCGACCCTGCCTATGCCCGTCTGTCCTATGCCTATGCCGATGCTTTAGCTCAGGTGGGACGTACCGAGGAAGCGATAGAGTGGTTCAGCCACGCCGATAAACAAGATGTCGATCGTCTTCTCGATGCCGATGAGAGATTGCGAGAGCTATCCTAGTAATATAGTGCGCATGACGAAATGCGCCCTCGATCATTACGACAGCCTACTGCTCGACCTGGACGGAACCGTCTGGGAGGGCGGTAGGCTTCTCCCTTATGTTGAGAATGTGATCAACGAGACCACAGTGCCGGTTATGTATATTACGAACAACGCCTCCAGGCACCCCAGTACGGTTGCCTCCCTGCTTTCTAAGATGGGTGTTCCCACGGGTACGGAGCAGATTCTTACCTCCGCCCAAGCAGCGGTGGAGATGGCGGCTGATCACCTACAACCTGGTGATTCCGTTTATGTGTTGGGAACGGATTCCTTCAAGGACTTGGCCACCACAGCTGGATATATAGTTGTCGATTCCGCCGACGATAACCCTAAAGCCGTCCTGCACGGCCACAATCCTCAAACTGGTTGGGCTCAATTATCCGAAGCGGCCTTAGCAATCGCACAGGGCGCTAAGTATTTTGCTTCCAATTTGGACTCGACCCTCCCCATGGAGCGGGGGCTGATGGTGGGTAATGGATCGATGATCCAAGCCGTCGTTCACGCGACTGGCATCGCTCCCACGTCCGCGGGCAAGCCGGAGCCTGCTATGTTCTATTCCGCCGCGGCCAAGCTCTCATCTAAGCGTCCTTTGGGCGTAGGCGATCGCCTCAATACCGATATCGCTGGCGGAGTGGCTGCGGGTTTTGACACTCTCCACGTACTTACTGGCGTCTCTAAACATTTCGCACTTCTGCGAGCACCTCAGCACGAGCGCCCTACATATATCGCTCGGGATTTCAGCGACGTCCGGCAACCGCTGGAAACGCTGAAGCCAGGGGCGCAAGGCGGTTTCGTGGCCCATTGGGACGGTGATCATATCGTGCTGTCCGGTGGAGATTCTGAGTCGCGTCCTGATCAAGCGTTGCGTACTGTCCTTCAACTCGCCTGGCACCAAGAGTCAGCCTTCTCTGGAAGTATAAGTGTCAAGGGTGAGAGCGCAGCCAAGGCAGTGGATCAGTGGCAATAGCGAAGATGCCAAAACCCGGTCCGGAGAGCACCTCAATCGACCCCAATGAACTCAAGCGCACGGTTGTCGACGTTTTGGCTCGTCCTACTGCTAGCCTAGATGATGAGTACGAAGTCTTAAACGCCGCCCATGAATTACTTCATCGGGCCTTGCAATAAGGGGGCGAGAACTCGTGGCCGTAAACAGAAAACGTTTAGATGCAGAGCTCGTCCGGAGGAAAATCGCTCGATCGCGCGAGCATGCCGTCGACATGATTCGCGAACAGCGCGTCTTTGTGGCGGGAATACTCGCACTCAAACCGGCAACTCAGGTCGACCCCGATATCTCGATTCGAGTCGTCGGCAGTCAGTTGGATACCTGGGCTTCGCGCGGAGCCCATAAGCTGCTCGGGGCATTAGAAGCTTTCGAGCCTTTAGGCCTCGATCTTAAAGGGAAAAAGGTTCTCGACGCTGGAGCCTCCACCGGAGGGTTCACCGACGTGGTGCTGCGTCGGGGCGCCGCCGAAGTTGTGGCCTGCGACGTAGGGTACGGACAACTCGTGTGGCGCTTGCAAAATGACGCTCGCGTGCGAGTTTTAGATCGCACGAATATTCGACACCTCACACCCGAGATGTGTGGAGGTCTCTGCGAGGCAATGGTAGGAGATCTTTCTTTTATTTCCCTCACTCTCACACTACCCCCCATTATTGAGTGCTTAACTATGGGCGCAGATTTACTTCCTATGGTCAAGCCCCAATTTGAGGTCGGTAAAGAACGACTAGGGAACGGCGGCGTAGTGCGCAGTAGAGAGCTGCGAGCAGAGGTTACCCGCGATATCGCGTTATTTGCTCAAAGTGTAGGGTGCTCGGTAAACGCCGTCGTGGCATCGCCACTACCTGGACCATCAGGAAATGTAGAGTATTTCTTGTGGCTACGCAAAGATGGAGCCGCACACCTGCGATCGGAAGACGAGATAACAACGATGGTTCAGCAAGCCGTATTAGAGGGGCCACAGTGACCCACCAGCCCACTAGTGTACTCCTCGTACCCCACGCCGGCCGTGCCGCCAATATCAACTCTGCTGCTGTTGCAGCGCGTATGATGCGTGAGGCAGGAATAGCTGTCAGGATTCTCATTAACCCCGAGAATAAAACCATTGCCAGTCACCCTGTTCTCAGGAAATTTCCCAGTGTTACTCACGGTCCCGGCGCTGTGGAAGGCATTGACCTCGTCTTCGTTACGGGTGGCGATGGCACGTTCTTGCGGGCTGCTGATCTCGCTTATTTCGCTCAATTGCCAGTTCTAGGCATCAATTTAGGCCATATCGGCTTCCTCGCAGAGTGGGAAAAAGACTCGCTAGAAGAAGCAGTCCTAAGGGTCATCTCCGGAGATTACCGGATTGAAGAGCGAATGACCCTCAATATCTCGGCTCTGGGCCCGGCAGGTGAACCTCTCGGTTCCGGCTGGGCTCTTAATGAGCTCAGCGTTGAGAACCAAACTCGAACTGGGGTACTCGACGCCATCCTTGATATTGACGGGCGGCCGGTTAGTTCTTATGGCTGCGATGGAATCATCGTTTCTACCCCCACTGGTTCAACCGCCTATGCATTTTCAGCCGGTGGCCCAGTGCTTTGGCCGGAACTTGATGCCATCCTTGTTGTACCCAATAACGCCCACGCGCTATTCACAAAACCACTGGTGGTGGCCCCAGGGTCGACGGTCGCAATTGAATCGAGTGCATCAAGCCATCCCGCCTACGCCGTGATGGACGGATTCCGCACCATTGAATTACCCCCGGGATTCCGTGTTGAAATCAGACGCGGTCAACAAGGCATCCAGTGGGTACGGTTGGATGATCGTCCCTTTACCGATCGTTTAGTGAGCAAGTTGAAGCTACCCACTCAAGGGTGGCGTGGCCCCATTCAAACACGATGATCATAATCGCATATATGTGCGAATTCTCGGTAGGATAGTTATATGCTCGCGGATATCAGTATTGAAAATCTCGGTGTCATTCCCAAAGCCTCAGTGGAGCTAAGCTCAGGGCTCACCGTTCTCACCGGAGAAACAGGAGCTGGCAAGACTATGCTCGTTACCGGCCTGCGCCTGCTCACGGGTGGTCGAGCCGATGCGAGCCGAGTGCGTACCGGTTCCAAGCAGGCTGCGGTAGAAGGACATTTCAGCCTCGCTGGGATTGAAGAGTCTATCTGCGAGCAGGCTCAGCGCGTGGTTGACACAGCTGGAGGGACAAGCGATGAAAATGGCGAATTTATAGTAACCCGAACAGTGAGCGCTGCTGGTCGTTCTCGAGCATATCTAGGAGGCCGAGCAGTTCCAGCTGCCAATATTTCGGATTTTAGCGCTAATATCCTCACCATTCATGGCCAAAACGACCAATTAAGACTGCTTGCTCCCGAACGACAGCTCGAGGCGATCGACAGGTTAGATCCAGCCATCCAGAAGGCGGCCGACGAGTATGCTGAAAAGTACAAACAATGGTCCCGTCTCAAAGCGGATCTTAAAATGCGCACTGAGTCGCGGCGCGAATTAGCTCAAGAGGCTGATCGGCTCGACTTTGCTATTGAAGAGATCAGAGCCATTGATCCGAGCCCTCATGAAGATCAAGACATTCTCGAGAAAATTAGGCGTTTACAAGACGTAGACGAACTCAGAGAGCATACTGTTGGGGCACTGTCAGCGATCGACGGCTCTGGAGAATTCTCCCAGTTTGATACTGAGGAAGTCCAAGGTGCCTCGGATCTGCTCGGGCGAGCGCACACATATTTGAATTCCAGTTCTGATCCAGTTCTTAACGAATTGGGGTCGAGGTTGCGGGATATGACAGGCTCGCTGAGCGATATCTCGGCGGAGTTAGGTTCGTACCTGAGTGCTCTACCAACCGACGACCAGGAGTTGGACAATCTGCTGAAGCGTCAGCAGGATTTAAAAGCACTGACCCGAAAATATGCGCCCGACATTACCGGAGTGCTGAAATGGTTGGCTAAAGCGGAAGCGAAGCGTCAGACTATCAATATTTCCCCTGATGCCTTAGACGCGCTCAGAGAAGACACCCGTATTGCCGAGCAAAAGATGCTGGAGGCAGCGAAAAAGCTGTCCCACAAGCGCGTAAAGGCAGCTGCAACTTTAAGCAAGCAGGTAAGCAATGAGCTCCACGGTCTAGCCATGTCTAAGGCGGTTTTCAGTGTGCAGATGAGGCGTATAGAACCAGGCAAGACGGGGATCGATGAGGCGGAATTTTTACTTGCAGCTAATAGCGCGGCCGAACCCCGCCCCTTGGCGTCGTCAGCCTCGGGTGGTGAACTATCTCGCGTCATGCTGGCTCTTGAAGTCATCCTGGCAGCGAGCTCGCACGGTACCACATTAGTTTTCGACGAGGTCGATGCCGGAGTCGGAGGTCGTGCTGCAGTCGAGATTGGCCGTCGACTCGCCCGCTTGGCTACCCATCACCAAGTGATCGTCGTGACTCACCTACCCCAGGTAGCAGCCTATGCTGACACCCATATCCACGTGTCGAAAGAAGTAGGCGAGGCCTCAATTGTCTCCGGTATTTCCTCCCTCGATCATAATCAGCGTATAGAAGAACTGGCGCGAATGCTCGCGGGACTTGAAGATACCGCCACTGGGCGTGCCCATGCTCGTGAGCTACTCGAAAAGGCCCAAGATGAAGTGCGCATGATGCGCTAGAGAAGCATCAAGGGAATTTTTTAGGACTTTTTGCTGCGTGGCTCACCCTATTGGGCATCGAAAAGAGCAAAGATTGAGCGCATGGGTTTATTCTCTCATTCCTCAGACCTTCCCGGACTCCAGGGAGCTACACGCGATCTATCCATCCACGGCAAGGGTTTTAAGCGCTTGCGTGAGGGTGATATCGCGGTTATCGATGTCGCTGATATCTCTCGCAGCTTGGCGCAGCGTCTCATCGATGTGAAACCAGCTGCGGTTATCAATTCCCAGCGTTTCAGTACAGGCGCGATTCCTAACTTCGGCCCGCAGTTATTGCTCGACAGCGGAATTATGCTGGTGGAAGCTACTGGAGCCGGAATCTGGGAGAATCTTAAAGATGGCAAGAAGGCACGTCTCACCGATGACGGCAAATTATATTACGGTGAGCGGCTCATCGCAGCCGGCGTTCCTATGACTATGACTGCAGCTAGTGTGCTTTTCGCCGATGCGCAGCAGAATTTGCTGGACTCTATGAATGCCTACTTTGGTAATACCATCGAATTTATCAATTCCGAATCCCCTTTGCTGATTGATGGTTTGGGAATACCCGAGGTGGGGCGCGAGATGTGGGGGCGAAAAGCTCTCGTTGTCAGCCCTGGCATAGGGGCCGCAGAGCAACTAGCTAGCCTGAAGTTCTTTATCCGAGAATATGAGCCGGTTATTATCGCTGTCGATCAAGCCGCGGATATTTTGGTCAACCATGGATATACCCCGGAATATATAGTTGGCGATCCACTGGTCGTGGGTAACGAGGCGCTGCGCTGCGGAGCGCGGGTTATTTTGCCAGCTGATCCTGACGGGCATGCAGTTGGTCTAGAGCGGATACAAGACCTCGGTATCGGTGCAATGACCTTCCCCTCCGCTGTGGATAGCTCTACTGATCTCGCTCTTCTTCTGGCCGATTATCACGGCGCAGAGCTCGTGGTGAGCGCCGGTTCCTCGTTTAGTCTTGATGGGCTTTTTGCCCAAGCTGCCAGCGCCAATCCCGCTCAGTTATTAACGCGCGCCAAATTGGGACCCAAGCTTGTCGACGCTACGGCGATATCGAGTCTGTACTCGGTCAGTGGTGGCTCGCGTTTGGGCTGGTTGTGGGCTCTGCTGGCGTTTCTCGTTTTCGCAGCTACTGTCACTGTGATCGCAGGATTCGGCGGTGATGCGTCCTTTATGGATAATCTCGTAAACACATGGAATAATATCGCCCTTTCCTTCCAAAACCTCGTGAAAGGACAGTAGAGATGAAAACTGGTCGCGGACACGCTGTTTTAACTGGTATCTGGTTGGGTCTTGCAGGCGGAGTCTGCCTGGGTACCTATATATTGGCCCCCCATCTCCCAGCAGGCAGTGCAATACGGGTAGGTTCCATTGCAGCCGAACGGGATGCTGCACGTGAGGATGTCGCTATAGCTCAGGCTCAATCGAAGAGTGCCGATGCCATTATCGACAATATCTCAGCCGCAGCGGTGCGAGAAGCACTTATTGATCGCGGAGTCCTGATACTAGCTACTGCCGAAGCCGATAAAGCCGATGTGGAAGCAATGCGCGCCCTGCTGGATCAGGCCGGAGCTGGTAATTCTGGCACAATCTATTTCACCGAGAAATTCTTTGATCAAGCTGGAGCTGACAGTTTAAAAAACACCGTAACTCTCACTCTTCCCGCTGGTGCTCAACTGAGTGTCGATAAACTTGATCCCGGCACCCATGCAGGGGAGTCCTTGGGATCGACTCTGATGTTCGAGCCCGTTAGGGAGGGAACTGAGGAGCAGAAGCCTCAAGCAAGCCCGGAGGAACGCGCGATCGTCTTGGGTGCGCTTAAGGAGGCCGGTTTTATTAATTATGAGGACGGCAGCATCTCACCAGCGCACGTCGCTGTCCTCCTAACGGGGGATAATCCTGGCTCTACCGATGATAATTTCACGGTGACTACTCAGGCGGCTTTTGCCGAAGCTATTGATGCCCGTGCGGGAGGTCTGGTTGTGGCTGGCCGGGTGCACGCTGCGAGCGACACTGGTTTAATTGGGGTTCTAAGGTCTAATCCGAGCACGCGCTCTGCAGTCTCAACGGTCGATTCCATCGACCGAACATGGGCCAAGATCGCGACTGTCCTAGCGCTGAAGGAGCAGCTGCGTGGTTCCTCTGGCGCATATGGTGCAGCCGCTAGTGCCGACGCAGCTTCACCAGCACCGCGCATAGGATAATGACTGCACATCAGTTTACAGTGGTGGGCTCCGAACTACTGGTTGAAGCCCCTATCATCGCGGTGCGCCGCGATCAAGTCATGATGCCAGGTGACACGCTCGCTTATCGTGAGGTCGTTGAGCACTTCGGCGCAGTAGCAGTGGTTGCGCTCGACAATGACCGCGTTCTCCTCATAAAGCAGTACCGCCGAGCGGTCGATCAGCGCCTATGGGAACTACCAGCTGGACTGTTAGATATCGCAGGGGAAGATCCCCTTGAGGGGGCACGTCGCGAACTAGCTGAAGAAGCGGGTCTGTCAGCAAACCGGTGGGGGCTACTCTGTGATACGGTGACCAGCCCCGGCTTTTGCGATGAGGCGGTGCGCATCTATCAAGCTGAGGAGCTCAGTCTCGTATCTCAACCTGTAGCCCACGACGAAGAGGCCGATATGAGCGTTCTGTGGGTTGATCTTAACGAGGCTATTGAGATGATTATGAAAGGTGAGATCGTCAATTCAATAGCTATAGTAGGGCTCATGACGGCGTGGCGACTGCGCAGTACTGGTCAGGCCTTAAGATCTGAGACGAGCGAATTTTCGCTACGCCCAGTGAAACTGGCGCAGCGTCGGCAAGCTATGGGCCTGACCGGTGATATGAAAAAGAAAGACGCACAAGGTGACCACTAATGCTGAGGCCGCTCAGCAGTGGTTGAGTTATCTAACAGTTGAGCGAGGTCTGAGTGCGCACACTCTCAGCAACTACCGCCGCGATGTGGATCGCTATCTAGGGTGGCTGAGCGCGGCACAGCGCCGTGATCTTAGCGAGGTTACCACCGCCGATATCGAAGCTTATATCTACGATTTGCGCAGCGGAGCGATTGCGAAGCCTCTAGCTGCTGCGTCTGTTGCGCGAGCGTTGGCGGTGGTGCGGGGTTTGCACAAGTTTTGTTTTCTCGAAGGTTTACTCGAGTCCGATGTGGCGGCGGAAGTCTCGCCGCCTGCTCAAGGACGTCACCTGCCTGATACACTCTCCATAGCCGAGGTTGAGTCTCTCATTGAAGCTATTCCACACAGCGAATACGCCTCCATATACGACCTTCGCGATCGCGCACTCGTGGAATTGCTCTACGCAACGGGTGCCCGCATTAGTGAGGTTGTTGCACTTTCGGTTGACGATATCTCCGAATCTACTGGGATGCTGAAACTAAAAGGCAAAGGCAGTAAGGAACGCATCGTCCCTATCGGAAGGATGGCACGCGAGGCGATTGAGCACTACCTCATCAGGGCGCGACCGGCTTTGGTCCGGGGCAGCGGCCCTGCTCTCTTTCTCAATAAACGCGGAGGTACCTTATCTCGGCAGTCGGCATGGGCGATCTTGAAACACGCCGCGAATCGGGCTGGAATTGACAAAGATATTTCGCCGCACACCCTACGGCATAGTTTCGCGACCCATATGTTGCAGTCAGGGGCGGATATTCGAGTGGTGCAAGAACTCTTGGGACACTCCTCGGTCACTACTACCCAGATCTATACTCATGTCACTGTGGAGGACTTACGGCGAGTGTGGAGCAGCTCTCACCCACGGTCGACTGCACAGAAGAAAAGTCTCAAGTAATACTTTATGGTGGCAAAACACCTTCTGCAATCGCTAAAATAACCACCATGTGATTTATCATATAGGAAGAAAGCGCAGTAATCGGTGGGCAGACGTAGAAGGATGTATTGATGGCTGATAATGGTCTTTTCCAGACCCCGGACCGCACGGTCGGTCTCACCGGACGCCCATTACGCCATATTCCAGAACCGGCCGCGCTCGACAAGCACGGCCCAGCTACTATTATCTCGATGTGTAACCAAAAGGGTGGCGTGGGAAAAACGACCTCCACCATCAATCTCGGCGCTTGTCTTGCTGAGGCGGGACGTCGAGTACTCTTAGTCGATCTCGACCCGCAAGGAGCGCTATCCGCGGGTCTGGGGGTCCCTCACGATGAGTTGGATCTCACCGTGTATAACCTTTTGGTAGATCACAGCGTCAGCATCCACGGCGCTATTCATTCAACTGGGGTACCCGGTCTTGATCTAGTGCCCGCAAATATTGATCTCTCTGCTGCTGAAATTCAGTTGGTCAACGAGGTTGGTCGCGAGCAAACCCTAGCTCGTGCGCTCAGGCCGGTCATGAAAGATTACGACTATATACTCCTTGATTGTCAGCCCTCCCTAGGATTACTGACTGTCAACGCCTTGGCCTGTTCCCACGGGGTCATCATTCCCATGGAGTGCGAGTATTTTTCCCTCCGCGGTCTAGCTTTATTAACTGACACTGTGGAAAAAGTTCGTGATCGTCTCAATTTCGATCTGGATATTGTTGGTATCCTGGTCACAATGTTTGATCGGCGCACCACCCATGCGAGAGAAGTGATGTCGCGAGTGGTGGAAGTATTTGACGACAAGGTATTTGACACGGTGATTACTCGCACGGTGCGCTTCCCTGAGACATCTGTTGCTGGAGAACCGATCACCACGTGGGCTCCATCGTCGGCTGGCGCTGCCCAATACCGCCAATTGGCTCGTGAGGTTATCGAGCGCACACACGGTTAAATGCCTACAATTCCGCATCGTGCGGTGCAGCCTGAGATTACTGGCTTCCGCATAGTGTTAAATAACTTCGAAGGCCCCTTTGATTTGCTTCTGCAGCTCATTAGCGCCAAGAAGATGGATATTACCGATATCGCTTTGGCCACAGTGACAGATGATTTTGTAGAGTACACCAAGCAGCTCGGTGAATTTTCTGGTCTCGATGAGGTCACCGAATTTCTAGTTGTTGCGGCGACCCTCCTGGATCTCAAGGCAGCTCGACTACTGCCGCGTGGTCAGGTGGAAGAAGATATTGAATACCTCGAGCTTAGAGATCTTTTATTTGCTCGCTTACTGCAATATCAGGCCTATCAGAAGGTAGCCGAAGAATTGCGGCAGTGGCAGCGCCAAGCCCAGTTGTCTTATCCCCATGCCCTGAGTATGGATCCTCAATTCGTCGATCTCTTAGCACCAGTCAACCTAGGTCATACGAGGGAGAGCTTCGCGGAGTTCGCGGCAAGTGTATTCCGGCCGAAACCTGCTGAGGAGGTCGCTACAGCGCATATTCACCATGTGAGCGTTTCAGTACCTGAGCAAGCAGGCACGGTTCTTCAGATCTTGCACGAGTATGGCCCACACCAGTGGGTTAACTTTTCTACTTTTGCCGATTCCCGCAGCATCATAGTGGTGGGTAGGTTTCTTGCGCTTTTGGAGTTGTACAAGGCACGTGCCATCCTCATGGAGCAGGACGAGCCGCTAGAAGATCTGCGGATTTCCTGGACTGGGCTGGATGTTGATCCCGCAGTGGTGGCGGCCAGTACGTGGGAATGAGCAGCGACATTGATTCAGGCGTGCAGACAGTTACTATAAGAGGGGTACAGGAAAGAGGGGCTACGATAATGCCAGCACTTGTGGTTTCGGGCCTAGCTTCTGGGGTAGGCAAAACAACGGCAGCAGCCGCTATCGTTAAGGTACTCAAGGACCGCGGCGAAGACGTTATACCTGCAAAGGTTGCCGCGTTGAGCGCTTGGACCCCCGATATTGGCACCATTGAGAGACTCACCGGGATTAAAGGCAAAGATTTTTCCCAAGACCCCGATCCCATCGCCTCAGTGCGCGAACTAATCGATGCTGGTAAGACTGTGGTGGTCGAGGGCTCCGGTGGCCTCGATGTTGAGCTCTTTGGGGCAAAGACCATTGCCCATATCGCTGCGGATCTTAATGCCCCGCTCATCGTAGTTTCCGGAATGGATGAGCAGGCCGTAAAGATAGCTTTGCGGGCCGTCGATTTTGCTACCGCTTGTGGCGCTACGGTGGGTGGTCTTTTGGGTGGCAAACTTCCCCTTGGGGCTGATTTGAAGACGCGCCTGATTCTGATGGATGCTGTGGCGCGTACGGGTGTGCCTTTTTTGGGGAGTCTGCAGGACGGAATCGGGTCTTTAGGGCCCGACGCTTTCGCGGAGGCTACCCGGACTATTTACTTGCCGAGTGACTTTTAGGTTGAGAACGCGTTGCGACTAATGTCAGAGCGCCGACGACCAGACCTGTGACTGCGCAGCCTAAGAAGTAGCGAATCTCTGCCTCAGCACTGCTGGGGTCGTAGAATCGCGAAATTGTCCCCGCCAAGGCGGTGCCTATAGCAAGGGTAAGGAAAAAGAGCGCTGAGAACTGAGTGCGAAAAGCATTGGGTGCGTGAGCTGCGGTCGCGGCCATCCCTATTGGTCCGCAGAAAAGTTCACCCATAGCTGCGATCCAGATAGCAAAGACCACGGCGATGAGAGGGGTGCTATTTGCCGTACCACCCGCATGAGGTATGAAAACCAAAAAACTCAGAGCTGTGATCATGACTCCGATGGATAGTTTATTGGCAGAGGAGGGAGCTCGGTTACCGAGTCGGGCGAATATATAGGTCACAGGAGCGGAGAAGACGATAACAAATAGTGGGTTGAGCGATTGGGTCCACGCTGCTGGCACTATGAACCCAAGGAAGCTGCGATTGAGTCGAATATCGGAGTACACTGCGAGAACCCCATAAGTTTGGTTCATCATCGCCCAGAAGCACACCGAGGCTATAAAAATTGGAACGAACCTCCACACCTGTGTGCGCTCAGATTCGCTTACCTGAGCTGAGCGCAGGACGGTAACAAAGAGAACCACGGCCACTGAGGCAGTAGCTGCAAGCAGAAGCACAGCAAGGTGGTGTGGATTGATACTTCCTCGTGAAGCCAGTCCGACGAGGACGGCGAGAAGAGCTAGAGCTCCAGCTATAACTGGAAGCGCGGTGCGAAGAGAGTAGGGTTGAGCGGGGTACATTACCTTTGTGCGTGCAGCGTTATTGAGACGAGTGAGCATGAGAGTGCGCAGGAGAAGGTAGATCCCCATACCAATAAACATAAGAAGAGCCGCTGCCAAGAAGCCAAGGTGGAATCCCCATGTCAGCGCGAGCCATCCCGTTAGGAGAGGACCGAGAACCGCTGCGACTTGAATACCGAGATAAAAAAATTGAAAACCTACCTCGCGATCCGAGTCTGAGTCAGAACTGTATACAGCGCCCAGGATGGTGATAGCGGCGGTTTTGAGCAATCCAGAACCTAAGGCGATAAGACTTAACCCGAGGGCGAGTCCTAGTACTGGGTGGATGAGGGATAGTATAAGGTGTCCCAGGCACAATATGGTTGCTCCGCCTAGGAGAGTTTTTTCGGGACCGAGTAGATGATCGGATATCCATCCGCCCGCAAAGGTACAGAGATAGACCAAAGCCCCGTAGGCGCCTATGAGCGCAGTCGCGTGCGCCTTGTCTATGCCTAGTCCTCCCTCACCGGCCGAGTAGTACAGGTAGTAGGCGAGGATAGCTTGCATGCCGTAGAAGCTGAAACGCTCCCAGGCTTCAATGCTGACCACACTCACGGTGGCTAGGGGATGACGCGGACTCGTTCTTGAACGCTGTTTAATCGAGGTCATAGTTGAAATTATCCACAATCAGCAAGCCTTAGGTGGCATATTCGCTCTTATTCTTGAACGGTGTTTAAGATAGGTTGCAGTCAAGGAATCGAGGAAATATGAACCTACCCACTGTTGCGCACCTCATCGAGAAGGACCAACGCCATCTCTGGCACCCCTATAGTTCGAGTCCCGCACCCATAGACCCATATATCGTGAGCTCAGCCGCGGGAACGATCATTTCCCTGGCAACGGGGGAGCAGCTCATTGATGCCATGAGCTCGTGGTGGGCCGTAGCCCACGGACATAACCACCCCAGACTCGTCAGCGCAGCCACTACCCAAATCTCTCGGATGAGCCACGTCATGTTCGGAGGTCTCAGTCACGAACCAGCTATCGACTGCGCCGCCAGCTTGGTGAAACTCCTATCTCGTTCGTGCCCTTTAAAAGACCCGGGTCTCGAAAAGGTATTCTTCTGCGATTCTGGTTCGGTCGCTGTGGAAGTAGCCATGAAAATGGCATTGCAATATCAGCGCGGTAAAAACCACCCAGAGCGCCATCGTTTCCTCACATGGCGCCGCGGTTACCACGGGGACACCTTTGCGGCGATGTCAGTATGTGATCCCGATAATGGCATGCATTCCATGTGGAAGAGGATCATCGCCGAGCATATATTCGCACCGCCACCACCACCGCGCGGCTCAGACTCACAGGAGATAGCCGAGTATCTCGACAAACTAGAGTCGCTGCTCGATAATTCGGTGGCTGGAATCATCATCGAGCCCAGGGTGCAAGGCGCAGGAGGCATGCGTTTTCATGACGACGAGGTTGTCCATGGTGTCCGAAAAATTTGCGACCGCCACGAGCTCGTCATGATCGCCGATGAGATCGCTACCGGCTTCGGACGAACCGGCACGCTCTTTGCCACCCTTAGCGCCGGAATTGTGCCCGATATTATCTGTTTGGGAAAGGCTCTCACGGGAGGATTCATGAGTCTAGCAGCAACGATCACCACCTCGGCGATAGCCCAGGTCATCTCAAGTCCCCAGGGTGGAGGGGCGCTGATGCACGGCCCTACTTTTATGGCGAATCCCTTAGCCTGCGCCGTAGCGAAAGAAGCAATACATATGATTGCGGAATCGTCGTGGACAGAGGCAGTACAGCGCATTGAACACCAGCTTCAGATCCAGCTTCAGCCACTCGAGAGATACGACATCGTTGCAGATATCAGGGTTTTGGGAGCCATTGGTGTTGTCGAACTCAAGGCACCAGTTGACATGGCTGAAGCCACCGCTATCGCCGTTAGCCACGGGGTATGGCTGAGACCATTCGGCACGCTGGTCTACACAATGCCGCCCTATATCGCGACCGAAGCAGAAATAGCAAAGATCACCTCTGCCATCGACGCGTTGGTCTACAACGAAAATCAGCGCTACCGCAAGACCTACCTCACTAAGAAATGACGGGAATAACATGAATATCCTTGCCATCACAGGAACCAACACTGGGGTCGGCAAAACCATTGCCACCGCTGCACTCGCCGTCGAATATCGACATGCGGGCTATGACGTCCGAGTGGTAAAACCCGTCCAAACCGGGGAGCCCGAAGGATCGGGCGATATTTTCACCATCGCGCAGCTTAGCGGAGTGAAAGCAGTGGAGTGTATTCGCTATCCAGAGCCACTTTCTCCACATCTAGCGGCCCGGCGCGCCGGGCAACCCGCTCTAAGCGTTGCCGAAATGGCCCATCATATCTCCACTATAGAACTCGGGCATCCAGGAGTGATCCTCGTAGAAGGGGCGGGCGGTTTGCTGGTGCGCTACAACGACACTGAGTCCTTCGCTGACCTCATCGCAGCGCTCAATGCCAAAGTGGTGGTGGTCACTAGCTTAGGACTTGGTTCTCTCAACCTCGCTGAACTCACCGTTGAGGTGGCGAGGCTACGCGGCCTAGACGTGTGCGGTTTGATTGGAGGCGAACTAGCCCCTCATCCTGATCTAGCTACCCGATTGAATCTCGAGGAACTCCCCATTCAGTGCGGGATCCCACTCTTAGGAGTTCTACCATCAGGGATGGGTCAGATCGATGGGACGATCCCTCCGGGGTTGATTCGGTTGCCTGATAGTTGGGACACCGATTTGTAGAATGGCCAAAGTCTGGAAAAGTAGAGGACACTAAAAGCCTTCAAAAAAAACATTGTCGGGAAAGGATTGGTCTGTGCTCATTATGATCGCGGTCATCGCGCTAATCGGGGCCACGGTGGTGATGGTGGCCATCGGCGAACGCACAGGCCTACCATGGCCCGCCCTCTTGACCGTCGTCACAGGCGCAGCTATTCTCTTTCCCGGCATACCAACCGTAGAGATTCCACCGGATCTCATTCTGCCGATTTTCATCCCGCCGCTCCTGTGGGCCTTGGCTAGGCGCTCAAGTTGGGGGATGGTCAGACGCCAGTGGTTAGAAATCGCCCTACTGGCGGTGGTGCTCACTGTTGTCTCCTCAGTCGCAATCGGGTTAAGCGCGTATGCTCTTATCCCGAGTCTATCCTTGGCCGGCGCTATGATGATTGGTGCCGCGATCGCTCCCACGGATCCGGTAGCTGTAGATGCCGTAGCCAAACCCGCCGGCGTTCCCTACCGCATCAGTAATACCCTGCAGAATGAAGGGCTCTTTAATGACGCCGCTTCGATCATGATCTTTTCTATGGCGCTGTCGGTGATTGTGGAGAAGAAATCCCCGAGCTGGTGGGAACCAATTCTTGCATTTATATACGGAGCCGGCGTTGCCGTCATTGTTGGGTTGATGATTGGATTCTCCTCGGCAAAATTCGTAAGCTGGGTGCAATCTTCCACTGCTCGAAACGCGCTCACCTGGACCATACCGTTTGCCACCTACCTGGTCGCGGATGCGCTCGGGGCATCTGGGGTGGTAGCGATTGTGGTAGCTGCAGTGGAATACAATTCCAAAGTTGAAATCAATGCTCAAGACCGACTCTCGGGTACATCTTTTTGGCAGACGGTGGAGTTTCTTTTCACCGGTGTAGCCTTCGGTCTCATTGGCACCACCGTCCGCCGAGCTATCTCAGAAATGGGCTCGGGACTGCTCGAAGCGGTACTCGTGGGAGTGGCGCTCTCGGTTGTCGCCATTGTCGTGAGAATGAGTTTTCTCTTAGTTATTTATAGGTTCAATACCACTGGTAAACGTAAGACTGCCTCGCCCCTGCGCCTCCAGGAAGTTCTTCTTCTGACTTTTGCTGGTATGCGCGGGCTGGTAACTCTCACTCTTGTCTTGTCCATTCCATCGTCAACCTATTTTAAGCTCTATCATGAGCTCCCCGTCATCGTCCTTGTGGTTTTAATTATGACCATGGTGATCCCGGGCCTAGCGCTTCCCGCACTCATGAAAAAGCTCAACTTAGACGCAGATCCCGATGCTTTTGGCGACCGAACCCGCACCGAGCTCGCCAGTCGTGCCCGCAAAGCTGCCCGAGGGGTCATCGACGCTCACGCTAAAGATCTACCGCAAGATCGTCTTGAGCTTGTCATGCAGCGCTTTGAAGAATTTATTCATTACGAGGACGATGCAGTGGTGGACCCAAAGACTCTCAGGGATCACGCCCGCAAAGAAGCTACCCAAATGGCTCAGATCAACCTTGAGGCGCTACGAGCAGCGCAGCAGGAACTTTTGGCCGCCCGTAATGAAACCAAGGTTGATCCGGTTATCCTGGACGAGGTCCTCTACGACGTCGACCAACAGATTCTAGGAATCGTCCGGGGCATCGAACTCCGCAATTCAACGTGGGACGATTCGAGCGAGCGGTAAGGACGATAAAATGAATCCGCTATCCGCTTTGCGATCACAGATCGAATCCATCTTGCTCGTCTCTGACTCCCCGATAACTGCGGAAGCTCTCGCGGCCGCACTAGCGCAACCTGAAAGCCACGTCAGCGCCACACTCAAGGAGATTAGCGCGGAATTTCATCAACGTGGTAGTGGTTTCGACTTGAGGGAAAGCTCGGAGGGGTGGAGGCTTTATACTCGTCGTGAGAATGCCGAGTGGGTGGAAAAATTTCTGCTGTACGGTTCGCAATCGAAACTATCACGGGCGGCGATGGAGACCCTCGCGATTATCGCTTATCGCCAGCCCGTAGCTCGTGCGCAGATCGCTGCCATTCGGGGAGTCAACGTCGACGGGGTCGTACGCACACTCACCCTGCGCGGTTTAATACGCGAGGCTGAAACGAAGGCGATCACTGGCGCCCAGCAGTATGAAACCACGGCTCTTTTTCTCGAGCTGCTGGGCATTGAGTCGCTCGAAGAATTGCCAGCTCTAGCACCACTGCTCCCTGATATCGATAGTATTGACGAGTTCGATCAACCCTAAGACTCGAGCTTTACTGTGGGAGGTGGTATTACCCGTGGCAGTAGACTAGGGTGGGAATGTTATTTGACACTTGTACTGAAAGTAGGCGACATATGTCTCCAACCGCTCGCCGGGATGGCACACCGGGAAAACCACGTTCGAAACGAAGTGGTGCACAACAATCAGGCCGCGGAGGATCGGGATCGCGACGCAAGCCATCGCGATCAAGCGATGACAAGCTCTATATCTCCAATGCAAAGCCAGCGCGGCACCAGCATAAAACCGCATTCGACAGGGGGCCAGTTCACCGTAGTGAGGGGATTCGTCTCCAAAAGGTGCTTGCGCAAGCGGGCGTAGCATCCCGTCGTCACGCGGAAGTGCTCATTGATCAAGCCCGTGTAGAAGTTAACGGAAAGATCGTGCAGGAACAGGGACTGCGAGTTGATCCGCAGAACGATCTCATACGGGTGGATGGGGTGCGGGTCAATGTTAACGAAAACTATCAGTACTTCGTCCTGAATAAGCCCCGAGGCGTGCACTCCACGATGAGTGATGATATGGGTCGTCCCTGTATTGGAGATCTTGTTTCTGAACGCGTCAGCGCTGGCCAACGCCTCTTTCACGTAGGTCGGCTCGATGCGGCGACGGAGGGGCTCATTCTGCTCACCAATGATGGAGAACTAGCCAACCGCCTCATGCACCCCAGCTACAAGGTCTCGAAAACTTACCTCGCCACGGTACTTGGCGAAGCCGACCGCAACTTGGTTCGTACCTTACTCAAGGGAATCGAGCTTGATGATGGGCCCGCACGCGCCGATCACGTTCAGATTGTTGACACCTACCAAGGTAAATCCCTGATACGGCTGGAGATCCACGAGGGACGTAAGCACATAGTGCGTCGCATGCTGAAGGAAGCTGGCTTCCCCGTGCAGGCTCTGGTACGCACCAAGCTGCATAATATCCAGTTGGGCGAGCAAAAGCCTGGCACGCTGAGGGCCCTCAATACCTCGGAATTAACCAGCCTGTATAAGGTGGTGGACATGTAATGGCTAATCAACTGATCATTGCCGTCGATGGACCTTCGGGGGCTGGAAAGTCTACGGTGTGCCGGCTGGTTGCCCAGCGTTATCACGCGCACTATCTCGACACAGGCGCCATGTATCGAGTAGCGACCTTGCATATACTACGCCTGGGTATCGACCCTCAGGATGCCACCGCTGTTGCCACAGCAACTACCGATCTGCCACTCGACGTTAACGAGGATCCACTAGCCACAGAGGTGATTCTTGGTGGCGAGGACGTTTCAGAGGAGATACGTGGCACTGCGGTAACCCAGGCAGTCTCGGCAGTATCATCGGTAAAAGAAGTGCGCGATAACCTTGTGGGCTTGCAGCGCGACTTGGCGCTAAAAGCCCAGCGCTGCGTAGTTGATGGGCGCGATATTGGCACGGTTGTCCTTCCTCAGGCCCAGGTAAAGATCTTTCTCACAGCTTCTGCTGAAGTGCGAGCTCAGCGCCGTCTTGACCAAGAACTTCGATCAGGCCGCGAGGCGGAGTTTGATGCAATTCTCGCTGCCGTACAGCGGCGCGATGAGCTAGATTCCACGCGGTCACTTAGTCCCCTCGTACCGGCTAAGGACGCTCACGTGGTCGATTCCTCACATCTATCACTTAACGAGGTCGTTGCCGTGGTGACCGAACTCGTTGACAATACAACTGCGGCTAAGGAGAACACCCATGACGAATAAAAATCAGCACGAGACAGAAGAAGAAACAGTATTTGTCTATCCCACACGTCACGGTGAGATTCCAGCCGATCAAGCCTACGAAGAAGAAGACATCGAGGTCGTGGGCGGTGGCTATGCCGCCCGAGATTTTGACGCTCAAGACTTCGACTATGACGACCCAAAATTTTTTGGTGAAGAGTTCGATGAAACGGAGTTCTCTGATCCCGATTTCGGCGACGATTATTCCGAGCAGGATTGGGAAGAGGTTGAGCGTGCCTTCGGCTTCGAACGCGATGATACAATCTCCGAAAAACTGTGCACCGTTGCCATTGTAGGCCGACCCAATGTGGGAAAATCTTCGCTCGTTAATCGTTTCTTAGGGCGCCGTGAAGCTGTGGTCGAGGACCATCCCGGGGTCACGCGCGATCGCATATCCTATATTGCCGATTGGGGCGGAAGTCGCTTCTGGGTCCAGGATACTGGCGGCTGGGATCCAAATACCAAGGGCATCCACAGCGCAATCGCGCGTCAAGCAGAAGTAGCCATGTCCACGGCCGATGTGATAGTTATGGTGGTGGACACGAAGGTGGGCATCACCGAGACCGATAGTGTCATGGCGCGAAAACTGCAGCGCTCCGATGTACCCGTTATCCTCGTAGCCAATAAATTTGATTCCGATAACCAATACGCCGATATGGCTGAGTTCTATGCTCTCGGTCTTGGGGATCCGTGGCCAGTTTCTGCCCTCCACGGCCGAGGTGGTGCCGACGTGCTGGAGGAAATTTTACGTTTATTCCCAGAGGAACCTCGACATTCCTCGATTACCGAAGGACCGCGGCGTGTAGCCTTGGTCGGTAAACCGAATGTCGGTAAGTCCTCGTTGTTGAATAAGATCTCTGGTGAAGAACGCTCGGTGGTAGATAATATCGCCGGCACCACCGTCGACCCAGTGGATTCCATCGTGCACCTCGACCAGCAAGCCTGGCGCTTTGTCGATACTGCTGGACTGCGTAAAAAAGTGAAAAATGCCCAGGGCCACGAGTACTATGCATCTCTACGCACCCGGGCCGCAATCGATGCAGCCGAAGTTTGCGTGATGATGATTGATTCCTCCGAGCCCGTTAGTGAGCAGGATCAGCGGGTACTCAATATGATTTTGGAATCGGGAAAGGCATTGGTGCTCGCTTTTAATAAGTGGGATCTCATGACCGATGACCGCCGGTGGGAGCTCGACCGCGAAATCGATCAGCAGCTAGCCCATATACCATGGGTGACGCGAATCAATATTTCAGCGGAAACCGGTCGCGCACTCAACCGCTTGGAGCCGTATATGATCAAGGCTCTCGAAAGCTGGGATCAGCGAGTAACGACGGGGCAGCTCAATAACTGGTTGCGGCAAGTCATTGCGCAAAATCCGCCTCCTATGAAGGGCGGACGAGTGCCCCGGGTACTTTTCGCCACCCAGGCGTCCACGAGGCCACCAGTAATTGTGCTCTTTACAACAGGCTTCCTCGATGCTGGTTACCGACGCTATTTGGAGCGAAAATTCCGAGAGTCCTTCGGTTTCGAGGGTTCGCCAGTTCGCATAGCGGTGCGAGTGAGAGAACGCCGCGGACGTAAGTCCTAAAAAATGCTGTGATCCAAGAGATTTCTGGATCACAGCATTCTTCTATCTTCTGCTCATCTCAGCGGGCTTTCTGCAAAAGGAAAGCATCAACCCTATAGGGCAGCGCGAGCGGACGGGCAGGATCTAATTCAAGTTTTTCGAAGAGATACCACGTCAAATTTTTTGTGAGGCGTTCGCGATCCTTGTCACGAGCCCGCAGCCAGTAGGAGCGGGTCTGGGCTAACTCTAGGAGTTGTGGAGGGTAGATGATCTGATCCCAAGAACCGCGGTAGTCCTCGACAATGAGCCAAGGCGGAGCGACCTGGGGGACGAAGCCGCGCTTGAGCGTATCGCCTGAGTGTATAATGCGGCTGAGCCGATGCACCCACGGGATATCGACATCGAGTGTATTCCACACCAAAAGAACTGAGGCATCAATCGTCGAGATCCGTGCGAGTTCTTTACTAGCCCGCTCATTATCCATCCAATGCCATGCTTGAGCAACAGTTATAAGGTCGAAAGAGCCCTCGGTACACGGTATCTCCTCTGCGTTCGCCCTGAGAATTGGAATCTGGGGTAGGGCGCGAGTAAAACTACGTGCCATATCGGCGCTGGGTTCGAGCGCATAAATCTGCTGGAATCTAGAGTCTTGAGCTAAAAGCTCGGTGAATTTTCCCGTTCCAGCTCCTATGTCGAGGACTTTATCTGCCTTGCCAATGAGGTCGAGAACTTCATTGGGATAGGACGGGCGGATATTGTGATAAAGGGTGGCGCCTGTAATAAACGCTTGGGACATATTCTTGCGATGAGACTGGCCGCGAAAACGGGGGAGATGTCGCTGAGAGATCGAGGGGATAGGCGTTGTTACCTGAGCATAAGGATCTTTAATCAGCGGCTGGAGTGGATCATCGGATCTAGACATGGTAGATAAAGTCTAGCGGACAACACAGGTATCGTGGCACTCTATGCAGGGCCTAATCAACAGACTGGTAGGTGGTCTCCACATGTAACGCCCGACACATAGTTTCAAGTAGTGAAACCCCACTCCAGCGGTTGCAGCCAGCCTAGGATAGAGAATGGCTCTTCGATACGAACCAGTAATGTCCTTGATGGCAGCGCGTAAATAACCGGGTACGGCCGGAAGAGCAATGATGACCGTTGGCGCATCGTAGTATGCCCAAGAAGTAACGACGTTATTTTTACGCATAACATCCGGCCAATAGAATGCACATAACGTATGAATTACCTTAAGCACCAAACCAGCCACCGCTAATCACCGCAATTTTCTAGCATCTACGGCGGCTTACATAGGTTAAGGACATAAATATACACACTGCCAGGGCAATCAATATTAGTCAGCGTTTCTCCTACTGATTCTTCCAACAATGGAACGAACATCGAGCCATCGTCCAAGAAGTAATCCCATTCCGCAGTCAGGCCGGTCTCGCACGATAATTTTTTTGTAATTTCCTTAATTTCAACAAGCCTTAGCCCCAAGCCCCTCTGACCAATTACATAGTCTTTCACTCCCATGGGAAAGATTGCAGGCTTATTTGAAGAACTCGTACGTAAAGAACGTTTGAGCGAGAAATCAACTATAATAACTCTACCGCCCGGAACTAGATAGTTCGGGAAAATAGATAAAGCGTTCCGTGGAGAGTCAACTAGAGATAATGTTAGCCTACAAACAATACAATCAAACCATTCATGAAATTGTCGATTATATTCGGCGATATATTGTTGAAGAAACTATAGCCTGAATTCCGAAGAGAAAATTGATTTCTCGCAAAATTCAGGGCCTGGGTGTCTATGTCAATACCCGTATAGTCAGTTTCCCCCATCCCTGGTCTTCCAATGACTTCAAAACATGAGATAATTGCCCAAACTGACAGCCGGCATCCAAAAGATTTTGAGGAGGACTCCCAATTAGGGATGCGCATAATTGAGCGTAACGGGGGGAAGAAAATAGTCATGAACCCGGTTTGCGCCAAAGCTAGTTAGCGGAAATTGGAAACCACTCAAGAGAGTTTTCGCCTAACTGCTAAGGTGTTTAGCAGAGCAAAGCCTGCGGTCCACGCCCCAAACCCGATCAAGGTCGCCGTAGCTAGGTTATTTCCTAGCCCAAGATCAACAATGAGATCTCGCGCGGCCCGTGAAGGTAGCAACAAGCTTAAATCATTCAATCGCTCCGGCATGTAGGAAGGCGAAACCAAGATTCCGCCAGCAAAAGCCAATGTTAAAAAGAGTAACTGGGCAACAGTAACAACGGATTTCGTAGTCAAGATCCTCCCCATGAAGCTGCCGAGCAAACCGAACATCACTGTCGATGCCACCAGGCCGCCGGTCGCAGCCACAAAATGCCGTGTCAGTTCGAATTCGGTAGTAACCAGAGCGCAGCCCAAGAGCAGAGCTATACCCACCACCATCATGAAGCTAACTGTGACGATATGGGCGATATAGCGGGGGAAGAGGCCGTAAGGCAAAGTCCGTAGATAGTTAGCAAACCCAGTCTGCCTATCCTGGGCAATCGAAGTACTAAACCCAAACAAACAGGTTGACATTGAAATCATCACGACCAGCTGCAGCGTCGATTCAGTCGCAAGATGGGCATCCTCTACAACTTGTGAGTTCGGAAGAACAAAGAACACAAAACACAACAGCGGAATGACAATATTTCCAGTCAGAGCCATCAAATCCCGAAATGTTTCCAAAACCACAACTTTGAGATGACCAGAAAAAACCCTTAACGCATTAGTCATTATCGCAGCTCCTCAGGATTGGTGGTTACCTGTTCACGCAATCGTGTCTCCATAGCTTCTTCCAACGACATGGGGTTAGCTCGGAGTTCTGTGAAATTAACTCCGCTGGCAACTAGCTCTTTAACAAAAGCATTGATATTGCTAACGGTAAACTTCAGGCGCCTGCCGTTGCCGTCCCCTGCGCTCATGGAAGGGGAGTCCGCGCCTTGAGAAAGCTCGCAACTGCCAACGCTAGGCAGGCTTTGCACTACTTCGGGGTTATCCACTGTGCATTCAACAACGGTTGCTTGTGACACTCGCAGAAACTCAGCTTTAGTCATGTAACCTTTGCTTCGTCCCTTATCTAGGAGAAGAATATGATCAGCAAGCAAATCCACCTCATCTAAATAGTGTGAAGTTAGCAAGTTCGCGACACCACGCTGAGACTGCCGTTGAATTTTATCCCACATTAATCGGCGGGCTTCGGTGTCTAATCCAGTGGTCGGCTCATCCAGGAGAACCAATTTCGGATCTCCAAGGTAAGCCAAGGCCACACTGACGCGGTGTTTTTGGCCACCAGAGAGGCTACGCAACTGCTTTTTTGCGAATTGCCCGATGTCCCAACTTTCCAGGTGCTTCAAGCAAAAATCAGTATCTGTGGGACTGCCAGGAAACTGCGATGAGACGAACTGCGCCATTTCAAGAGCGCTCAAAGAATCCGGCAGCTTTGCTTCTTGCGGCACTAGACCCAGAGCTTGTTTACTTACGCGAGCTGTTGGCCGTTGACCTAGAACCCTAATGTCACCGCAAGTAGGCTCCTCTAAACCACTAATCAGTCTAATGAGAGTAGATTTCCCGGCACCATTCGGGCCCAGGACTCCCAAGATATCACCACTGGAGATAGTGAAGGTGATGTCATCAAGAACCGTTGTATCCCGGTATCGTTTCCCAATCATCTCCGCAGCCACTGTAAACACTTTTTCCCCTATCAAGTTATCCATAACTAGGTTAATTCATAAATTCTCGCAGATCGAAAAAATTGCACTTGAACGCTCCTGAGGTTTCCAATATATCCAGAACGTCACTATCTTCAGGCGTGGAAATGACTTGAACCTGGCGCAGATAGGAAAGCACCAATTCGTTACCCTGGCGTCTGCATGTGAAGCCAGGGTTCTACACTAACCTCGATATACCGATGTCTTTATCAGACATCCTTAGGCCCACCTCCGATAGAAAAGAGCAGCATAATTATCAGGCCGAGTGCGAAACCTATCCCAACCACAGCTATGGATTTGGCAACGTCGCCTTCCATTAGATAGTTGGCTCCGCCACCGAGCAGTCCTGCAGTGACAGATATTAATAAGCCCCGTTTAAATGATGCTTTCAAAAGCTAAACCTTTCTATATTTGCATATTTACTTCTTAAAGAAAATAGACTAGCCTGCAACTTACTTTTTTACCCTCAGGTACCTTGGGGTATAAACCCTACTTTAGGGCCATCTCCCACACTTAGGTTAGCAAAAGCAATCCTAATTTGCACTTTATGCGTTAATAAATTAAATTTCCCCGCCGCGGGCTAAGGGACAAGAAGCGTGTATAGATCGGCCCGAAAATAGCGGGTTATGCGGCGTTATGTAGGTGCCTACTCCTCCCGGGGGGTCGCTCGGGCTGCTTGTGCCGAAATCCACGCTTTTTGTTCCAGATGAGATATTTGGGTGTCGTTTTCTAGCTTTAAGCTATGGCAAATCTATATACCAAATGGCCCACCACGTAGCGGACTTCAGTGCGAGAAGTAAGAACCTTCTACACGGGAGCTATCCCAGGTGCCGCACCTGTTCACTGAACGCAGGCAACCTCAAGAACCATTTTTTGTGTATTCCAAGGGTGTAAGTGAGACACGCAACTTTTTACCGTTGCACGGTATGACGAAACAGTCGTTCCATCAGACGCTGTGTTCCGGGCACCTGATGAAGACGGACTACCGTTCGCTTTAATTTCTTCTTCCATGTTCATCACGTGGCAAAGAACCGTAGGGGGTCGGTTGGAATCGCGACTACGCTTTTCAACACGCTTACGTGGAATACCTTCCCCGTGCCTGATTTGGATGAGGCAACAAGGGAGCGGATTATCAACGCGGGCAAGAAAGTTTTAGCTGCCCGGGAGTTGTACCCGGAGCGTTCCTTGGCTAATCATCACACTCCGCTAGCGATGTCGCTTGAGTTGGTGAAGGTGCATGACGCATTGACCGTGAGGTTGATAAAGCGATGGGAGCGCCTCGCAAACTCACGAGCGAGAAGCAACGCCAAGAGGTCCCATTTAGTAGCTACGCTGCGCTTTTTCATGGTTAAGCTACCGCGGGGCTTCGCCTTAACTTCCGCCAATGGAGGGCAGGCAGACCGCAGCCAAGCGCTGGCAAGACCCCAACAGTGACTACGCGAAGAAAGAACGCCAGAAACTCGCAGCAGCCAACAAGCGTTAGAAACTGGCGGGCAACGAAACCCGCGCGAGAGTCTTAGCCGTCTATGCTGCCGAGCTAGCCCAGACCGGCAAAGTGCTTTCAGGCGCGGCTATTGGCCGTGAATTAGGCATCACTTGCAAGACGACAAGCGCTCATTTACGCGAACTTAGGGCTGCCGGATTGATTGGCTAAAAGTGCAACCCGCCGTAAGCAATATACGCTTCCCCCGGGCGGTAGCCGGTTGGTTACTATCTTCGATTAGAAAACCTTTAGTAGTAGGGGTGTGTTTTCCCTAGGGAAAGTACTTACCTAGAGGGGATTGTTTGGTGAGTGCTTGGGTGGTGGTTGGTTGTGTCGGGGCGGGTGGTTGAAGAGAGTTTCTCTCACCCCCTGGGCAGCAGGGAGACTTCTCATTAGTATGTGCTTCAAGTCATACTACAGAGAGGCTAAAATTCTGGAACCCAGGTTGCTGTTTAACAGCCCAAGCGTCGAAGGAAGAAAAAATGGAAATCCTCGTCATTGGGGCTACTCCTTTAGTTCCTGTTCTTATAATTTCGCTTGCTTTTAAAGGGGCGCAAATGCTGATTAATCTTCAAAAAGAAGTTAATCACATCTCGAAAGAACTTCGGAGCAGAGATACTTAACCAGCTTCACAAGCAACGACCCGGAACTCATTTAGCTTTGTTGGAGCGGGGGGGTTGTAGCAAGCTTTGTGGCGAGTCTGCCGGGTTCTTGGAGCACTGGTTGTAGCACCGGTTGTAGCGTTAAGTGCACGCTTTGGAGAAAGAGGGCGCGCACTTTTCGTTATGCGTGCACAGGGGCGCGTTTGAAGAAGAAAGCGGCGCGCGCTTTCGGCGGACGTAGGGAAGCTCGGGCAGAACGCGCAAAAGTGCCACGAACGCCGTAGTTGTAGCCGCGAGTTTGGGGCAGTTTAAGACGTTCTCGGGAATGGCTTAGGTATCGCGCGGGGTGAAAATGTTTCACCGGTTTTCCTCTCGCGCGGGGTCAGTTGTAGCGCTGGTTTGGGCACGGCGGTCAGTGCGCGCACCCCAAGGCTCTTGGAGTGCATATGGTGTGTGGCAGTTTCGAGGATCAGAGTCGACGCCATGCGCCGAGCAGTAGAGCTAGGGAGAGCGGGGGCAGGGAATCCGAGAGGGTCGGAGAGCGTGCGAAGCCTAGCCAAACAATGCAGAAATAAACGGTGATAAAACGTTATGCCAGGTTGGCGTCCGGCAGACGACTTTACTCGCCGGTTATTCCTGATGACTGTTTTTGACGTGATTGACCAGTACTGCCGCAACTATGGCGAGCAGTATGAGGATGGCAAATCCGAGGATCGACCTGTTTGAAATGGCGACATAACCTGAGATTGCCAGCCCAAATAGTGCAACGACAATCGCATTGGGCGATATTTTATGCCTGTTCATGAGTCATCTTTCGCACTTGATCGTTAAGTACACTCGCTGTTACGAACCGCTCCGGCCCTTGTGTAATTGATCTTTATGCGATTATTGCACATATTGTGGTGGCTGAGAACCACTGTTGCCCCGGTGATGATAGCTCTAACGACGGTGCAGGTAGCTCACCCGACACCGGGAATGGCGCAGATGGCGGCCCCTAGGGCAAACCCCGATCCACTAATGATCAGGTCCTGCTCAAGAGGGGTGAACTCTACCCAAAAGCCCCCTTCTTCATTCCCTCCACTTGCGTAGGGGGTGATGGCATGTGAATCCTTCAACGTTAGATCCATGTGCTCGAGGTCGAAGGTTACGGGGGAGTCGTCATTTACAGTTCGGGGAACATCCGAGTTGATCAGCTCCTCAAAAGCTTGATCCAGAACCTCCGGAGTGACTGATGTCTCTGCATCGGTCTGTTATTGGAACTCCTGAAGGGTTAAAGGATCGTCTTTTTCGGCAGCGACGGCTTGACCCTGACCAGAGAAAAGGATAGCGACGGAAGCTAGTTAAGCCAGGGATTTTGATCGAGGTCTCATAGTGTTTCCAATCCTTAGAGAGGGGAGATTCGTGATCTAGGTTACATACGATCCAAATTGTCTTCAACATTTTTAGGAAATGTCAGATCATGGGTCGTTAGGTCGACCAATAATCATCATCAGGCGGTGATAGAGGGGAGCGAAGAAGCACGCTAGAGAGTCACCTGAGGATAGCCTGAACTCCTACCTTGGTTTGGCCGCGCGCGAGCTTCACCTCGATCACTCGCGCGTTGACCACTACGACCCGTTAGCAATGGACCATGCCCTTGTTAGAGCTCACGATGATCTAGATCGGGAACTCGATAAAGCGATGGGAGTTCCGCGCAAGCTCACCAACGAGCGGCAGCGCCAAGAGATTCTGTTTGCAAACTATGCTGATATGTCTCGCGAGAACTAGCGCAGGTCCAGGAAATCTCTTTCGGGCAGAGTGCGCACACCGGTGTGAGAGCATCCGAGCACGCCTACAAGATGGCACAATCCCACGGCGGAGCCGGGCGGCCCGGGGACAAGCCACCAGTGTCAGATCGTCTAACCATTGCCAGGCGTGTGCGTGGATACGTCACCACGTCCTCAAGCCCGGATTATCAAGGCCACAGCGCTAGCGAGAAAGCCACCAGCAGCAAACGCAAAGCACTCGCCACCATGGGACACAAAGGCTGTAAGAAAGCCGCAGAGCGCTGGGAAAAAGATCCTAATGGAGAAGATACGAAAGCAGCGCGTAAGAAGCTCCAAGCTGCCAATGCACCTCGCTAGAGCCAGGGAAAAGGAACCCGAGGGCGGGTGCTAGCAACAGCGATGGATGTCTGAACCCAGACAGGAAGCTTCCGTCAGGACGAACCGTAGGCCAGGAACTAGGCATTACTCGGCAGCAAGCTAATCGTCATTTGAACGCTCTAAGGGAGGCTGGTCTTATTTAGCCAAGGGGTGGAACATGCCGTAAGCAATAGACGGTTCCCCTGGCGCTAGGCAGTGAGAGTAAGAAGATTACGTGCTTGATAGTTTAAAAGAGCTAGATGGGGGTGTACTTGATAATCCACCTTCGTGTGGAACTTGGGGCTTGCTTGCATCTGGGCAAACGGTGGCTGCATGCTTTAGGCCGATGTTCGCCTTGGATTTTTTCCTGGTCCGTGAAACTTGAATTGTTGTGGACTGTTTCTTTAATCCAGGAAACTCGTGGCACAACGTGGGTATGCCACATGGGGCGGTCTTTTCCATCGTTGCATTCGGGGTTGAATCCGCCGGCAATATGCACTGCGTAGAGGGTATTGTCCTTGTAGATGGGGGCTCCTGAGTCTCCGCCACAGGAACGTGAAGCAGTTGCGGATGTCCCTTTGAAAACAGCTGTGTATGTAGCGTTCCCGAAATCCAGGGAGTCAACTTTTTTAGAAATGACTGTCTTAGCTGAGGAGGCATAGTCTTGGCGCTGCGCGTACCCGGTAAGTACGGCTTGATCCCCAATGGTTAACGACTCATTAGCAAGGATAAAGGTATCTGCGTGGATTCCTGTGCCTACTTTAATGAAAGCAACATCATCGTTTGGAGAGTTGGTATGGATAGCAGCGATACCTGCTACTTCGCCGATGAACTCATCACTCCAGATGGAATAGGACGCTTCAATGTCTTCGAACATGGGATGATCTACTGGACACCGAAGACAGGAGCGCAGGCTGTTTATGAACCGATCTTGTCTAAGTGGGCTAAAGTTGAATACGAAAGAAGCCGCTATGGATATTATCCTGTAGCACCGCAGGAAAACATTGGAGAGTGGCATGTGCGTCAACGCTTTGAGCGAGGCGAAATAGCATCCTTTAATGAAACTATCTCTAGTTTGGCCAAGTCTTTTGGCTTAGATGGTCAAGGGGCGCAAGAGATATTTGATGTGCTAATGAAAGACTTTGCAGATCACGGTATTGATAGCAAAATAGGATTTAAAAATCCTTTAGCGAATTCTCTTAAGTCGCTTGAATTTAATCAATCCAATCTGCTCGCAGCGCTAGCTGAAGCTCCTGTTTTGCAATCGAACAGCGATAATGAAGCTGCTGATTGCAGTTATATTCCACCTGGAAACTCGAATACTCTTGCCGGAGACGTATTTCATTCTGTGGCTACTACTTATACTTACAATCATGGCCACAATGGCATCTTCGTTAAAGAGGGGGCCACAATGGAAGAAATTGAGACGGTGGAAGCCGTTAATCCTAAGCGAGGCGTCCAGAGGCTTTTAGGGAGCATTCAAGAAGGTGTATGCGCTCCGAGACTCTTGCACGTTAAAACCGATGACGCCACTCGAGCAGGTGCCGTAGCCTTTGCTAAGAAGCAGGCCCAGGAAGGAAAAGGCTATAACAAGAAGTCTCTCGCAACTCGTATTGGGGCGTTAGAGCAAGATACATACAATTGCGCACAACTGGTATGGGCTGCATATAAGAAAGCTTCTGGTGGTGGTCTTGATATCGGCGAAGAGCATCCCTATGAACCTTATAGCCAGCTGTTATGCCTTCTGACATTTTGAAGTCGCATAATACCTACGAATACTGATCGGAAGTCAACATTGCCCAGAATGCTATTTCGAAAGCTTCTAACGGGTTGGGCTTTGGGAGCGAGCGCATTTGTTGTTTCTTCATGTGCGCAAGAGACCCCACAGCAATCAAAAGCTCTTGTTTCTTGGGAATGGGGTGGTATCGCTAGAGCTGTTTCTGTGGCTCCTTCCGCAAACAACCATAACTACGTTTTTGGATCAAACGCTGACGAAGTGGATTCTCTTTCTGAACTTGCTTCGGTGTATAACCCTTCGATAGAGAGGCTTGGTGAAGGGTATATGGCACCAGATATGGATCAAATGGTTGTCTTTGATTCGCATTTTCACAAGCAATCTGAGAGACCAATTGAAGGTTTAGGATTACCGACCCAAACGACTTCTGCTGGTTCAGCAGACAACGAAACAGCAGTGTTTGTTTTTAATGTAAGTAAGAGTGGTAGTCCGTACGCTAGCCGCATCGTGCTTGCTACTGAGGACACTACAAATGTGGTAACTCGTGATATGAGGCCGATCGCATTGAGGGCTTGTACTGATAAAACAGCTGTCTGGATAGAACGCGATGAAGATGATGGCAGCGGATTAACGCTTGTGCGTATGGGAGTTGATGGATTACTGTCTGAGTCTCGTTTCGACGGGCCTACTGGAATAGTTGCCTCAGGATTTTTTCCGTTCTTGGGTGCGGGGAAGAAAACTCCTATATTTCATTTCCTGACGAATTTAGTAGTGCGGATGTTTTTTCAGTCGATGGTCTAAGCAAGAAACAAACCTTGAAACATGAAGGAAAACTCAAGGAGCTACCAGGACCAGGTGTACATAGGTCTTCTCGCTACGAAGAAGGAAGTGTGTCATACTTTTCGCATCGAAGAACGCTCCTGGAAGTCGATCTTGTGCATCAGGAAATTAGAGAAACTGAACCTCTTATTGGTGCAGATCGTCGCCCTGTATCTGCAACGAGCGACGGAGAGAATCTGCGTATTGTGACTCAGCCGCTCGACGGTGCCGAAGAGCTTCTCGTGCATTCATTTTCGTTTGAAAGTCCCGCTCCGGATGAGGTCGGCACCCATATCGCAAAGCTTAGCCAGCTTATGCGCGGCGGTACTGCAAAAGATGCATATACGATTCCGATGTCTATTTACCCTTATTAGTCGCTGTGCGTGGTGCTAGTCCACGGGTTTAGTTCGGGCAAGGAAGTCGCACAAGCGACTTCCTTGCTCTGTGTCACTATCCCGCCTTAAAAGGGTGTTCGGATAAAATAGTGGGCAGCTCCACCGTCAAGGTGAGCTACCCACCACAATTGGGCTGAGATTTATAGTCGATCGTTTTTTTCAGCCATTTTTTCTTTGGTTGTCGTGATCCGCGTCGTGTGGTGGCGTCTAGTCTTGATCAGTTGGTCGCTGCTCGTGCGAGTGACTCACACCAGTAGCACTCAACCCCAGTGTGTTCAAGATAGATGTACTTCAGCCATTACAGGTAGGCATGAGATGGACCGTGGTGATAAGTGACCCCCGAACCCCGAGGTGAGGTGCTCACGAGTACTGAGCGCCGTGGGCGACGGGAGGGTTATAGTGATCTTCGATTTAAATGGTTAGCCTCTGACGAGGTGCGGCTAAGAGCGAAGTCTGAGAGTCCTTGGTGAGTACAGGGCCGAATCAAAGCTAATGCCGAGTAAAAGCCCATGCCGCACGGGGCAGAGTACCCATATAAATCCACATAAATAGAGGTCAATCGTAGTGGTTAATTTTCCTAAGTATTCACTTAACCCACTGCAGGGCTCGGCTACAGCCTGGGCCGCTGCAACGGCGGGGTAATTTGGGCGATCTCATTGTTTTCTTATGAGAGGAGGACAAGGTTTTTTTAAACAACAAGATCACCGGCTTGCCTTCTTTTCGCCAGCCCTGTCGGCACTGGCACAGATAATCCTCTACATTGGTGGAAGACACTGTAGGCAAACCAGAAAGGATTCAATATGTCCTTAGCAGACAAAGCTAAGCAACTTCTCAACAGCGATCAAGGTGAAAAGTTCAGTGATGCGGCTCTCGATAAAGCAGCCGATTTAGCCAAGGAGAAGCTTGGTGAGGATAAGGCTGCCAAAATTGACTCCCTACGCGAGAAGGCTGATAGAAAATTGGGCAACCAATAGCTAGAAAAAGAAAGATGCTTTCCGTGTAGACAACCGCACGGGAGGCATCTTTTTGTTTTTGGGTCACCCGAGAGCTTTTAACTACTAGACTGAAATAATGAGTTCAGATAATTCTCCTACACTAGATATGAAGGCTTCTAACCCCGATCGACTGGTGCTCGTTACGGGTGCTACTGGATATGTTGGCGGTCGCTTGATCACGGAACTTCTGGCGGCCGGTTTCAGGGTTCGAGCATCCTCACGACGCATTTCAAGCATGCAACGCTTCGATTGGAGCGATGATGTCGAGCTTGTCGAAGCTGATCTCGCTCACGAGGGTGATGCCGAACGCATACTGGAGGGCGTTGATGTAGCGATGTACCTCGTGCATTCGATGGGCGGTAGGGACGAGGATTTCGAAGTAGTTGAACAACGGACCGCTACCTCGTTCGCCCGAGCGGCTGAGGCAGCCGATGTCAAGCAGATTGTCTATCTCTCGGGCCTGCACCCATCGCACAAGAAACTGGATGAACTGTCAAAGCATATGCGTTCGCGCGAACGTGTGGCACAAATTTTCCTTGAGAGCGACATCCCCACACTGGTTTATCGTGCCGCTACCTTGATCGGATCTGGGTCGGCTTCCTTTGAGATGATCCGCCATCTCACCGAACGCCTCCCGATTATGGTAGCGCCAAGTTGGATCGTCAACCGTATTGAGCCCCTCTCGATCCGGGATACCCTCTACTACCTAGTGCAGGCGGCAGACCTAGACGAGCCCGTTAACCGCGGATATGATATCGGCTGCGGCAAGGTCTACAAATTCATGGATTTGCTTAAACTCTACGGTAAACAACGCGGACTCAAACGTTATATTTTCCCAGTTCCGTTGCAGCTCCCCATGGATCTGCTCTCAGGTGGCTGGATCGGGTTGGTAACCCCTGTACCAGCAAGTCTTGCAATCCCACTGGCGCAATCAATGGCTGAAGATGCGATCACTGAAGAGCATGATATCGAGCAGATTATTCCCGATCCACCCGAGGGGCTCATTGATTATTCCCACGCGGTTCAGTTGGCGCTCAAAGCAGAGGAGGAGCGCGGTGTGCCAACATCCTGGGATAATAGTTGGAGCTCTGCAGGAGACGCCGCTGACAGCCTACCTACTGATCCACAGTGGTCTGGCTCCACAGTCTATGAGGATACCCGCCATGGACACTCCGATTTGCCCCCCGAGAAGATTTGGGAGGTCGTCGAGGGGATTGGTGGTTCGCACGGGTGGTATTCCACTCCGGTGCTGTGGCGAATTCGCGGTCTCGTCGACCGGTTGATCGGTGGCCCTGGTCTGCGGAGTCGTCGTGATCCCTGGCATCTGAAGCCTGGCGATCGTGTCGATTGGTGGCGCGTGGCAGAAATCGATGCCCCGCATCGATTAGTGCTGGCCGCTGAAATGAAATTGGATGGTCGGGGGTGGCTAATTCTCGAAGTAGAAGAAACCGATACAGGCTCTCGCTATACGCAACGGGCCATATTCCAACCAACAGGACTCCCGGGTCGGCTGTACTGGTGGTCGCTCATTCCTTTCCACTCACTCATATTCCCGCTGATGCTCCGCAATATTCTTAAGAAAGCAGAGGAATTGAACGCTTAGTGATGGTCCTCGTGGGAGTGAGGTCGATCTAACCACGTGTGGGTATGGCTTATGGTGTGAGATTCCATGGCTATATCAGCCTCCTCCCGGGGATGAATATGGCGGTGATCGTGATGGTGCACATGGGCGTGAGAGTGCAGTAATCCGTTAGCGTGACGGTGACTATGAGTGTGCTCGTGACCGTGCTGGTGCGAGTGTTGCAAACCGATGGAATCGCGAATGAGCAACCATGTGGCTATGACCATGATGCCCAGCGCCGCATAGAAGTTCCAGGCCGGTTTCTCACCGAAAATGACGAAAGAAAAAGCTACTCCGAGAAAAGGGGCAACTGCATAATAGGCGCTGGTTTTAGCCGCGCCTAAATGCTTTTGGGCCAAGATATACGTCGTGATACTGAGCCCATAGGAAATGAAACCGAGCAGCATAGCTAATATCACCCACAACCAAGGGGGTGCCCCTTCGCCGATTGCGAGGGCGATGATGAGACTACCCAGGCCTGAGAAAATCCCCTTGATGGTCACGATATGAGCTGGATTCTTTGAGGACAGCCGTGCGGTGCAGTTATTCTCCAGGCCCCAACAAGTACAAGCACCGAGTACGAGTACTGCGCCCCAGTTGAGGCGGAAATCAGTGGCTTCAACGGTGAGCAATATGCTCGCCAAAGTGAGAAGAACGATGGCGATAGTGAGTTTGCGACTCAGCACCTCCTTGAAGATAACCCAAGCGATGAGAGAAGTGGCCACAATCTCAAAATTGTTCAATAAAGAAGTGGTCGCCGGGGTGGTGAGAGATAATCCCCAAACCAATAAAATGGGTGCGGCGATATCCAGGACCACCATTGCCACAACGAAGGGCACATCTGTCCTGTCGAATGGTTCAGCCTGAGCCAATTTTCGGCTCAAACCAACAGTTGTGATCACGCCCATGCCCACGCCAGCACCCAAATACAGAAGTCCCGCCAGCATAGTGGGATCGACCTGTAGGAGAAGGACCTTTGCCGCTGGAGCCGATAAAGCATAAAGTGCTGCTGCGAGAATGGCCAGGCCGATGGCACGATTCTTTGAAGAGTTAATCATGGAACGATCCTTTGGTGGGAAACTGAGGCTTCTCTATCTTAAAGTGCCCAAGGCGCGCAGAAGTTAAGTCTGCTGAATATTATGGGAGGCGTCACTGCAACTTTTAATTTAGACTTATATCACGAGCTAAATCTGATGGTTTCTACACCACAACCGCATAGATCGGAGAGGAATTCGATGGCAGATAGAAATAAGCATTATATTGCTGCAATTGACCAGGGAACGACGTCGACGCGATGCCTCATCTTTGACGAGCGCGCGGAGCTGGTGGGCAGCGGTCAGTTCGAACATGAGCAGATCTTCCCGCAACCGGGTTGGGTGGAACACAATGCACTAGAGATTTGGGATAATACCCGGCGGTGTGTAGCACAGGCGCTAGCAGAGGCAAATATCGCCCGCGAATCAATAGCAGCGGTGGGGATAACTAACCAGCGTGAAACCACAGTGGTGTGGAATAAGGTGACCGGCCAGCCCATTAGCAATGCGATTGTCTGGCAGGATACCCGCACCAGGTCACTGTGCCAGACACTCCTTCAAACCCACGATGAATCGTGGATTCATGAAAGAACCGGACTGTTTGTCAACTCCTATTCATCGGGACCCAAGCTCAAATGGCTACTAGATAATATTGAAGGTGCCAGAGATCTCGCCGAGCGCGGAGAGCTACTTTTTGGGACAATCGATTCGTGGTTGCTATGGAACCTCAGTGGCGGTGCACAAGGCGACAACGGCCAGCCCGCGCGCCATGCCACAGATGTCACCAATGCTTCGCGCACCCTGCTTATGAATATTCAAACCCTCGAATGGGATGAAGAACTGTGCCAGGCTTTGAATATACCGATGCAGATGCTGCCTGAGATTCGTCCCAGCGTGTCTACATTCGGACACGTGAGACAACGCGGGACACTCGGTGGAACCCCTATCACTGGAATTCTAGGCGACCAGCAAGCTGCTCTATTCGGTCAGGCTGGTTTTCATAAAGGCGATATCAAGAGCACTTACGGTACAGGTCTATTTTTACTGATGAATACTGGCAAAAAACCTCTTTTAAGTTCGCACGGACTCATCACCACGGTGAGTTACCAGATCGAGCGCCAGAAACCTCACTACGCACTTGAAGGATCGGTGGCTATGGGCGGCGCCCTCGTACAGTGGTTACGAGACAATCTCGGCACAATCAACTCAGCGGGGGAACTGGAAGATAGTGCTCTGAAAGTGTCTGACAACGGCGGAGTTTATATAGTCCCGGCATTCTCTGGCCTGTTTGCACCTCGGTGGGAGAGTGAGGCCCGCGGCATCATTGTTGGTTTGACGCGATTTGCCAATAAACACCACCTCTCTCGCGCAGTGATCGAAGCGACAGCTTATCAAACGCGAGATCTCATTGAGGCGATGCGAGCAGATAGCAACCAGGCTCTCGATACGCTCAAAGTGGACGGGGGAATGGTTCACAATGATCTGCTGATGCAATTCCAGGCAGATATTTCGGGCATGGAGGTGCACCGTCCTCAATTCGTCGAGACAACCGCTCTCGGAGCGGCTTTTGCAGCTGGATTGGGCGTTGGCATTTTTGATGACCTCAAGGATTTGCATAGACACAGCTCCGTGGAGAGGACCTTCAAACCCAAGATGACCGAAGAGACAGCGAAAAAACTCTATCGACAGTGGAACAGGGCTGTGGAGCGATCACTTGACTGGGAAGAGTAGTGCTTCGCAGCGGTCGCCCGGGAACTAGACCCGTTAAAATAGTCGACCGCGGGCTAAGTCCAAGCACACTCTGGGGATATGTCAATTGTAGTGCCAGTTGACTGCGACCCAGGACTGATGAATCACCGAGGAGCGCTAAGCGGAGTAGCTGCTCTACACAAGTTCTCATTGACTTCTCCGGACTTTCCTATAGGCAAGGGTGGGTGGTACGGGTATGAGAATAGAACGGTTGGGCCTTAGTTGTTGGCCCCCGACAGCCGCTCTGAACTTCGAAAAACGCTCTTCGCAGGCACTCATGCCGTGCAGGCTGGGACCACCATGGTCGAGGTCGCTTCTTAGCAAACTAGAACCTAACCAAGTTCAGTAAGAAAAAAGGCTCTCCATAAGGAGAGCCTTTATCAATTGTCGGACTGACAGGATTTGAACCTGCGACCCCTTAACCCCCAGTCAAGTGCGCTACCAAACTGCGCCACAGTCCGCCGTTGCTCACGTTGAAGCAACGATTTCATCATACAGGACGAGGGGAATAAGTTAAAATATCGCGATGATCTGCAAGTTTGACTGTGCTTACTAAATTATTTCAGGGCGCTGCTATAAACCCACCGTCCCTGGAACCGCCTAAATACCGAAAGCTCTTCGAGAGTCTCGTGGCGCGGGGCATGACCTGCCGCTGCGATCGTATAGTGAGCCTTAAAGTGAACTAATCCGTTTGAGTCCATAAGCCCACCGTGCGTAGTGGATAGAACCTCAAGACCCGTCCACGAGATAGAGGGATCGATATCAACGAGGGGTGGGGCAGTTAATGGATCCCACGAATAGATAAGGTAGTCGGCATCGCCAACGCAGAATGCGGTATACCTTGATCGCATCAACGCAACCGCGGTCGGGGCCTTGCGATGTCGGGCAATGAGTGGCCCACAACAGATGTCGAAACCTAACCCGGATTGGCAAGGGCAGTATTGTAGCGGCAGCAGCGTCGACAACTGTGTGAGCCTTTCGGTGAGTCTGATCGTGAGTCTTATCGCGGTGTATCGGCGATAGGTGGGTAGCCAGCGTACTATGGAATCAATAATAACGGTCGGATGATACAGGAGGGTACCTCAGGTGGCGGGCTTTGATTGGTTTTGGAATGCTCTCGGGGGAACGAAAGGGCGTAACCAAAAGCGTAGTAAGTCTATAGTCAAACAAGCCTCCGCCCAGATGGACAGCTTGACCGCCTTGAGTGACGCCGAATTAGCGGCGCGCGCGAGGTCGCTTTGTGCGAACGGCACCATCAGTCAGCCCGCAGAACTTCTCGCGATTTTAGCAATTGCGAGCGAGCGCACCTTAGACCTGACTCCTTTTGCGGTGCAGTCTCAGGCAGTCCTGAGGCTCCTCGAAGGCGACGTTATCCAGATGGCAACGGGTGAGGGGAAGACACTGGTGGGGGCGATGGCAAGCACTGGCTTTGCTTTGATGTCTAAGACAGTCCATTGCATTACCGTTAACGATTATCTAGCGAGTCGAGACGCTGCGTGGATGGGGCCTCTCGTCGAGTTCTTTGGCCTAACAGTAAGCGCCATTACCGAGGATATGGACGCCCGTGAGCGTAGACAGGCGTATCAAGCGGATATTGTTTACGGGCCTGTGAATGAAATTGGCTTCGATGTTTTACGCGATCAGTTGATTACCTCGCGTGCAGATGCAATTTACCGCCAGGCAGACGTCGCCCTCGTTGACGAAGCCGATTCTGTGCTTGTTGATGAAGCTCTTGTTCCTCTCGTTCTCGCTGGGAATGAACCTGGGCAGGCGCCGGGAGGTCGCATTACTGATCTCGTAAAGCGGCTCGAGGAAGATAAGCACTACAGCGTCGATGATGAGCGCCGTAACGTTTTTCTCAACGATAAGGGCGCTGAAGTTATCGAGCACGCCTTAGGGATCGACTCTCTCTACGATGACGAGCACGTTGGCAGTACCCTCGTTCAAGTTAATCTTGCGCTACACGCTCAGGCCTTATTGATCCGTGACGTGCACTATATAGTCAAAGATGGCAAAGTCGCTTTGATCGATGCCTCTAAGGGGCGCATCGCTGATCTCCAACGCTGGCCAGATGGGGTACAAGCTGCTGTTGAAGCTAAAGAAGGGCTTGCCGTAACCGAAGGGGGTCGGATACTCGATACCATCACGCTGCAAGCTCTCATGGGCAGATATCCGCTGGTGTGTGGAATGACCGGTACAGCTGTGGAGGCCACCGATCAGCTACGTAGTTTTTATGGGTTGAAAGTATCTATCATCGAGCGCAATAAGCCTGTACAGAGGTTCGATTCGGCGGACCGCATTTTCGCCACGATGGGTGAAAAAAATCGGGCGATCATCAGAGAAATTATAGATATACACCGTACTGGACAACCCGTTCTAGTAGGCACCCAAGACGTAGCCGAGTCCGAGAGTCTGGCGGCAGAGCTGCGAAGCTACGATATAGACGTTAATGTCCTTAACGCGAAAAATGATGCAGAAGAAGCTCGTATTATCGCTGAGGCTGGAGATCTGGGGCGAGTAACGGTATCGACGCAGATGGCTGGACGCGGCACCGATATTAAGCTAGGGGGTGCCCATGAAACTGATCGCGACCAGGTGGTGGCAGTAGGGGGTCTAGCAGTATTGGGAACCTCACGGCACCGCAGCTCCCGCCTCGACAACCAGCTCAGGGGAAGAGCTGGCCGTCAAGGGGACCCTGGGTTGAGTCAATTTTTTGTTTCCTTCGAAGACGATATGGTGGCTGTCGGGGGAGCTGGAGAAGAAGTCACAGCTCAACCCGATTCCAGTGGGGAAATAGGAGCCCAACGCATTCATGATTGGATCAATCACTGCCAAAGGGTGACCGAGGGGCAACTGCTGGAGATTCACTCGCAAACATGGAAGTACAATAAGCTCCTTGCCGATCAGCGCGTTATTATCGACGAGCGACGCGCGACAATCTTAGATACCCCACTAGCCTGGCAAGAACTTTCTCAGCGCGAGCCGCAGCGGGCAGCTGAAATTTTGTCAGCGGTCTCTGCTGACATCGCGGAGCAAGGTGCTCGAGAGATCATGCTCTACCACCTTGATGCTGGATGGAGTGACCACCTTGCTCTTATGAATGATGTGCGCGAGTCGATTCATCTGCGAGCTATAGCCAGGGAAACTCCGATTGATGAGTTTCACCGGATCGCTGTCCGAGAATTTAAGCAGCTTGCACAACGAGCGGTCGACCGCGCGGTAGAGACATTCACCGAGGTGGTCTTTGATAGTGAGGGGGTACATCTCGAGGACATGGGATTGGCACGACCATCAGCAACCTGGACGTATATGGTCAGCGATAATCCGCTAGCTGGCTCAGGAAATTCGGTTCTTAAGGGAATCGGAAGTATTTTCAAATAGCTGGAGAAGATACGAAAATACGATAAAATCAAGCTTGCTAGCTAGACTTTCCCATCAAGGGCTGCTCTCTATTAAAAAGCCGCTATCATATGAAGTATTACTTGAAACTTTGGCCCCGCGCATCGTATCGACGAGGCTGGGGTCCGATTTATCCTAGAGATACCACGGAGGATCAACGATGAGTGAGCGCCAGATTTCGCCCGATGCCCAGGCTGAGACGACCTCGGTTTTTCGCGCCGATTTACTAAAAGAAGCGGAGAACGGGGCAGCTGTGCATTCCGGCGCCACCAATATTGTCCCGCCTCAGGGATCCGGGATGCTGATAGTAAAGAGAGGGCCAAATGCTGGTGCTCGCTTTTTGCTCGATCAGGAAACAACCACCGCCGGACGACACCCGGAATCTGATATTTTTCTTGATGATGTCACCGTGTCGAGGCGACACGCGGAATTTCGCACCCACGATGGGGTATTTGAGGTGGTCGATTTAGGCTCTCTCAACGGCACTTACCTCAACAGGGAGCCTCGTAACTCCGCTGTTCTAAGCAGCGGTGACGAAATTCAGATTGGTAAATTCCGCCTCGTTTTCATTGCTGGCTAGAACCAACTCTTTCGATGAGAGTTCACGAAAGTCCAGCTAATCCTTGCTAAAAAACTACTGAGAGAAATATGAGCGCCCTTCCGCAACCGCATGCAGAATCTGCACCTGTCAAGAGGCAAAAAACGATGTCCATTGGGGTCGTGCTGAGGCAACTGACTACCGACTTTCCCGATGTGACCGTATCGAAGATTCGATTCTTAGAGTCCGAGGGGCTCATTTCGCCCCAACGGACAGCCTCCGGATACCGCCGGTTTGTACAAGCGGACCTAGATCGTCTGCGGCTGATTTTAACTTTGCAAAGAGATCGTTATATGCCGCTTCGGGTTATCCGCGAGGAATTGGACAACGGCAATGCCCATAACTTAGCGGTCATCTCCTCGGTTCGACAGGCGCAGCCTATGATTGGGCCAGATGAGTTCCGTGCGCCTATTATAACTCGTCTGAGCGCTGAAGATGTCGCTGAGCAGGCAGGGGTTAAGCCTGATTTTGTTCTCGAGCTCGACAGGGCTCACGTTATCAAGGCTGATACTTCGGGATTTTTCACAGCCGATGACGTTAGGCTTGTATCTACCGCTGCGGGTCTAGCTGAATTTGGTTTTGAGGTGCGACACCTGAAAGCCCTGACTAATGGTGCAGCCCGCCAGGCGGCCCTACTTGCACAAGTCATTGAGCCTGTGGCGAAATCGAAATCGGATTCTGCTAAGGAGCGTGCTGAAGAAATGAGTTCGCAGTTGACGGCGCTAATGGCGTCGCTGCATGCCGGTTTATTGAAGAACGCGGTTCGTGAGCAGAGCGCGCTATGACCCAGTATCATTCCCTCGAGTACGTCCAAACTTCCTTTTTCAACGAGGACCACTGTTGCGCTTTGCTGCACTGGCCCGAAAAGAATCGCTATGTACCCATATGGATCGGCACAGCTGATGCAGTCAACCTTTTGATTCGAGAAGCCGGGGAGGTACCTCGCCGGCCCCGGGCTCTAGACTTACTCCTGGATGTTCTTAGTCAGCTGGACACGAGGTTGACTGAGCTTCGAATCTCTTATTACTTTGATGGCATCTTTGTGGCCCAGTTGGTGACCGAAAATGGAGAGGAATTCGACTGTCGCCCCTCTGACGGGTTAATGCTGGCAGGCCTGACGTCGCTTCCTATCTCAGTCAGCCAAAATGTTCTCGCGCAAACCGCTATCTTTATTTCTCCTTGCGATCTCGATGAGTGGCTAGGTATCGAAATTGATGATGCCTCTATGAGCGAGGCTCCTGCGGTGGAGAATACCCAAGCGGATCTAGATTTTAGTGAACTGATGCGCAGTATGGGAGTTAAAGAAGAGGATTTGAGCGTGGGTTTGCCGGATTCAGAATTTAATATCTCTGATACTGGTGGTACTGATGTTACTGAAGATGACAACGATGAGATTTAAGTCTAAACTTCAAGTTGAGGTTTAAGTTTACGGTGTGTCGCAAGTTATCTTGTGCGTCGCTTCGCTAATCTAACCTGAGTAATACATACCGCAGGTATCACGTGCTCGATCATGTCCGTCTACCCCCGTGTGTAGACTGAGACACCAGAGCACCGCTAAAGGAGTACGAACGATGACTAAGCGCCCAGTACAAGAAGCCCTCTTCGATATGGGGCCCGATGAAGAAGTGGGTTACCGCGTTCCCACAGCTTGTCAGGTCGCCGGAATCACCTATCGGCAGCTTGATTACTGGGCACGCACAAAGCTGGTGGAGCCATCCATCCGTACCGCCCGCGGTTCCGGCTCCCAGCGTCTTTATTCCTTCCGCGATATATTGGTGCTCAAGATTGTCAAAGGGCTGTTGGACACAGGAATTTCACTTCAGAATATTCGTTTAGCAGTCGATCGTCTCCGCGACCTAGGTGTCGATGACATCGCCGAGATAAACCTTTTCTCCGATGGCACAACAGTCTATGAGTGTCGCAGCAACGAGGAAGTGATTGATCTTCTCGAAGGAGGACAGGGTGTCTTTGGAATAAGCGTTCCGGGTCTTATGAAGGAACTAACCGGCTCAATAGCAGCCTTCCCCTCCGAGCGTATACAGCAGCCGTATGATGACTCCGTTATTGCAATCGATGAGCTTGCTGCTCGACGAAACCGGAAGAGCTCTTAGAAGCTTTAATCAGAGACCTACTGCTGCGCGCAGTTCTTCTTCGGCTTGGGCTGAATCAGGTAGAACAGCATGGTATTCACTCAGTCCAATTAACTCCTGATCAATCGCGGAATTACCTATGTGGAGAACGCTGAGAGTTACGCTCGATCCAAAAATCCCTTGGAGATTTTCAAGTGGTTTCATATCGGCTGAACCGGTGGTTATAAGCACTAGGCGTACTTTCCTTCCCATACGAGCGCTGTAGTCGTTCGCGTATTGGCCGGCTGCCTCGAGTGCCTCCCTTGTTAAAGGAAAGCCTCCAGTACCAAAGCCAATTGCGCGTTGAGCCACCACTTGCCCAGAGTCTCCAGTGCCAAAATCAACATTTCGCCGCCACCCTTTAGTGACACCTGGGTTGAGTGGGGAGGAGTAGTTCCACAAACTCACAGCATGATCGCGCTCGGTGATGCGGGGTGCAACCGAAGCGATAGCTCTGCTGATGAAAGAAAAATCCTGAGGTTGCAGAGCAGCCGAGGTATCGAATAGGAAGAGAGTGTCCTCAACCTCCCTTGGTTCTGCAGAAGTGTCTACCTCATCTACCGGTGTGAGGATATTGCTGGTATCAAAGGCATGCAAAGCCTCTTGAGCAGTAATTGCAGTAACCCCAGGTGAGTATCGAGCAGCAATACGGGAACTGGCACCGAAATCAGCCCCAGCACGAACGACCTCTTCAGAAACTATTTCGGTGGTATTCAGTGCGATTATCCGTAGATCCTGTCGCAATCCTTCGATGGGGGTAAATGCCCAGCCTTCGGGTGTATCATCTTCCGATATTGCGATAGCTCGATCAGAGTCTGCAGATGTCTCAGCAATGGATCTTTGGGCATTCGCATCAAGAAGTTCCGTTATCTTGTTAACGTCGGTACCTAGATAATGACTGGCAACGAGCGCAGCGGCAACAGAATTATCAGCTACCGGGAAATCCACATCCTGGATACTACCTGGTTGAATTGCTTTTTTCGCCGCAACTCCCACCTTGTATACTGCAGCCGAAGGCCATTCCAGCGTAGCCGCACTTCGCCCAGCTTGCTTGAGGGTCGCGGTTACTTTGCCATCTGAGTTTTTGGAAACAAAAGCTCCTGCCTGGGAAAGATCAGGAGTATAAGTTGCGGTAACGCAGTGATCGCGCACAACCGGGGAAGAATCGTTATAGGAGGCTATAAGGTTGGCAACTTCAGCTTCGTTATCGGCAGCCACTGGGAGAATGAGTTCACCTTGGATGCAGGCACGTCGAGCGCTCGGTTCAGGCTCGGGATCATCGCTCAGACACATCCATCCGCCTAGAAGTGCACCTACCACTCCCAAAGCCAAGGCTGAGGTGACAAGCGATGAGGAGACCCGCATATTATTTTTACCGTTGGAATGGCGACCCATATGCTCTTTTGGACACTCCCTTCAAAACTGCTACCTATTTGACTTCTACTATAGAACTATAGAACACAGGCAATAAGATTAATGAGCTGCTCGCGTAAAACTTTTCCCCGTTCAGCAAGTTCGCGCTGACGACCCACGTACTCCTGCTTACCGGCGGTCTCCTCGATGGGAACTACACCCAGCCCATATGCGCGACAATCGTAGGGCGAAGCCTCCATATCGAGAATACGCGCGTCCCACGCAAGCTCGAAAGTGTCAAGGAATAACTCACCGGGCACCAGGGGCCCTAGTTTCATTGCCCATTTATACAAGTCCATGGTCGCATGTAAACATCCCACCTGCTCCCATTCGACTTGACTGTGACGATCTAAAACCGTGAGGTTGAGGGGTCGAGCTGGGGGAGTGAAGAAACGATATGCATCGAAGTGGGTGCATCTGATTGAGTGATTCTCAACCACTTTGTTGGTTTCGCTCGAACCGAGCCGAAGCGGTAGATCGTGGCGCGGTTGATCGGTACGGTAAACCATCGCCCATTCATGCAGACCAAAGCAATCAAAGTGAGCCGGATTGGATACCGTGGTGCTGAGTAACCGGTGAATGAACTGAAGCGTTTGTTTGCGTTTCGACAGGTAAGAATCGATATCTACACTCGAGATCCCATTGACAGTGGAATAGTACCTCCATTGAGCCTGTGGTGAGGTGCCTGCATCATCAAGTCCGCGACCCCAGCCAGGGTGCCACCGCTCCAGGTGCGCTGCTCGGGTGGGATAGTATTCAAAAAGAAAATCGAAGACGGGGTGTTTGATACCCTGACTCCGCCTGTGGAGGTATGGCGTCGTATACCGACGCGCACGGCGCACATGCGCCGCCTCGAGATCGTTCCACGAGGTTAGGATGTCCATTTACTGCCCGTGCGTCCAATCAGCAAAGGTGCCTACGTACTCCTCGATAATATCTTCTAAGGTAACAATTCCGATGAGTACTCCTCGGTCACGAACCTGAGCCATATGTGCTGATTTAAGGTGCATGGCAGTCAGAGCCTCATCCATGGCACCGGAGGCATCAACTATGGTGAGAGGTCGGATTTCGGCGGAGTGGATGATGGAATCGGCACCGTAATCATTCCCGTCCAAGAACCGATCCAAAATATCCTTAACGTGGACGTAGCCCTTAAAGGCCCCCCGGTCATCGACGACGGGGAAGCGCGAAAACCCTGTTTCCACGACCGCTTGCTCCAAGTCACTTAGTTGTGGCCCGCGTACTCCGTAGTTGAGGGTGCGAACCTTTTCGAGAGGAATGAGAACATCAGCAAGTGGACGGGCTTCCACGTTCAAGGCCTTGCTCAGACGTTCGTGCGCGCGTTCATTCAGAAGACCCTCCGAGCGTGACTCTAAAATCATAGATGCCAGCTGATTGTTATCTACTGTGGCGGCGAGCTCGTCTTTTTGCTCGATGCCAAATAGGAAAAGCGTGCGGCGAGCAGCTGAGTTCATCAGTGCGATGAATGGCCGGGCGAGCTTAGCAAATGCCAAAAGTAGGGGAGTCAACCATATAGCCAGGGTCTCAGGCCCTGCTAGTGCGATATTCTTCGGTACCATTTCGCCGAAGAGAATGTGCAGGAAAGTAATCAATCCCAGTGCAATCGCGAAGGAAATGGGGTGGAGTAATTGATCGGGTATATGAACCTCATGAAAGACTTCTTCAAGAAAATGCGCGACTGCAGGCTCAGCGACCTTACCTAAAATTAGAGAGGCTATGGTAATACCAAATTGGCAGGTGGCGAGCTGTATCGATAACGTCTCAATTGCGTGCAGGACTCGTTGTGCTCCAGGGCGTCCCTGAATAATCAGCGACTCGATGCGATCGCGGCGAGAAGAGATAAGAGCGAACTCGGCGGCCACGAAGAAGGCATTAGCCAAAAGCAGTACGCTGATCATGGCGATGGTACTAATGAGTCCCACTATGAGACCTCTTCCTGGTTATCAGTGGATTTAAGGCGTGCATCCTCAGGGCTGATCGGCATTAAGATGACTTTGTCGATGCGGCGATCCTCCATGACAATAACTTGGGCCTGCCAGCGGTCGGTGAAACCAGAGGTAAATTCGGCTAGTCCTGGACTATCAGATTCTGGAAGCACGAGTGTGTCGTTGACATCGGGGATTCGCCCCATCTCAGCCATGATGAGCCCGCCGAGGGTTTCGTACGGCCCTTCGGGGGCGATATATCCAACATTTTCGGCCAGTTCATCGAGACGTACTAGACCGGAGACTTGCCAGTAGGTTCCAAATTTTTGGAAATCCTTTTCTGCTTCCAGATCATCGTGTTCGTCATAGAAGTCGCCGAGGATTTCTTCCACGACGTCTTCGACGGTGATAATACCGGCGGTGCCACCATATTCATCGGCGACCAGGATCATTTGCGATCCGGCAGCCCTAATCTCGGCCAGCACCGCATCACCATCAAGGCTCTCCGGAATCGCTTTCACCGGGCGAGCGATTTCCTTCAAGGTTGTGGTGCCTCGTTCGGCGGAGGGAATAGCGAAAGCATCGCGAAAATGCACCACTCCGAGGGTTTCGTCGAGGTCGCCTCGAATGACTGGGAACCTGGAATGACCTGTGGAATGAGCAAGGGCGATGAGATCGAGAACCGTCTCGTCATGGGACAGAGTCTCAATGGTTGAGCGTGGAGTCATAAGTTCCTCCGCGGTGGTTTCACCGAAGCGAAGTGAGCGATCGAGAACCAAGGCGGTATTTTCATCCAATTCACCTTGCTTCGCTGAGTTGCGGACCAAAGCCGTGAGCTCCTGTGTGGAGCGCGCGGTAGCTAATTCGTCTGCAGGCTCAATACCAATCTTGCGCACAAGGAAATTCGCTGAGGTATTGAGGAATCGAATAAAGCCCTTAAAGATCACGTTGAAAATGTGAACCGGGGTGACCACTAGTCTTGCTGTTCCTAGGGGATCAGTAATCGCGAGGTTTTTAGGTACTAGTTCGCCAAAGACCATTGATAAGAATGTAGCGATGATAAGAGCCAAGACGAGCGCAATCATAGGGGAGATATCCATCGGAACCCCAAGAAATCCCAGGAGAGGATTGAGGAACTTAGCCAAAATGGGTTCTGCGAGGTATCCCGTCGCCAGCGTCGTAATTGTGATGCCGAGCTGTGCTCCAGACAAGACGAAAGAGAGATTACTGTAATCTCGTTTAACCGCATGGGATAATTTATCTCCTCGAACTGCGAGGTCATGATCGATGGTGGAGCGCTCAAGGCCGGTGAGAGCGAATTCCACGGCAACGAATAAACCAGTACTGGCGGTTAAAAGTACAAATCCGACCAGTCCGAGGATGCTACTGAGTATTTCCATTGTAGGAGTTTTTTCGAATGCATTAATGCATCCGAGAAGAAAGCTACCTTTCTCATAAATAGGAGTACCGCGTTACGGGAATATCATAGCCTAGCGGGTGCCACGATTTCTTGATTGACTGTGCCTCGAACCCCGAGCGCGCCTGGTATTCCCTCCACCGCTAGCTGAAGAACGCTTAGTTCTGCTACCACGGCCGCGACCGTCGCTAGCCTGAGCCTGTTGTCCGAAAGGTGCCAGCGGTTTATACGTCGGGCTTTGTGCGCCTGTAATGGTTGCGAGCTCAACAGAGTGAGCATTGACGCGGTGTGTTTTAGCGCTCACCCCCGCTTTACTCAGAAGTTTTTTAACCTCGTCTATTTGCTCCTCGGTCACCAAAGTTACAACGGCACCGCTAGCTCCAGCGCGGGCGGTGCGCCCAGCACGATGCAGATAGGCTTTATGCTCCGCTGGAGGATCGATATGTACTACCAAATCCACATCGGAAATATCTATACCGCGGGCGGCGATATCGGTAGCAACGAGAACAGGTATCTCACCTTCACTAAAGCCCCCAAGGGCACTCTGACGGGTATTTTGACCCTTGTCGCCATGAAGGCCCACTGCGTTGATGCCAGCACGGCGCAGCTTCTTTACCTGGCGGTCAACGCCGTGTTTTGTTCGCATAAACATGATGGTTTTACCATCACGAGCAGCAATTTTTTCCACAACATCGGCACGGGACTGGCGATCCTTCACTATAAATTGATAGTGCCTCATCGTATCCACACTGGCAGCCACGGCGGCTGTTGAATGAGTAACTGGATTCCGGAGAAAGGCCCGTACCAATTTATCAACGTCGCCGTCGAGGGTGGCGGAAAAGAGGAGACGCTGTCCCTTCTGGGGGGTAGCCCGCATGAGTTTCGTAACTTGAGGCAAAAATCCCATATCTGCCATTTGGTCCGCTTCATCGAGAATAGTTGTCTCGATCCGGTCTAAGTGAAGATAGCCCTGGTCGATGAGGTCTTGGGCCCGCCCAGGGGTGGCCACCAGAAGATCAACGGGAGCCGCTAATGCTCGGATATGTCGATTGATATTCACTCCGCCGACAACGTCTAAGAGGCGAAGACCGAGGGCAGCTGCCGGATCGTCGAGGCGGGTACGAACTTGCGCTGCGAGCTCACGCGTAGGGACTAAGACGAGCGCACGGGGATGCCCAGGTGTAGAGGCCCCCGACTGAGCTAGGCGGCTTAGAGTGGGTAAACCGAAAGTGAAAGTCTTTCCAGATCCGGTGGGGCCTCGACCGAGGATATCCTTGCCTGCTAGAGCGTCGGGAATGGCCGCCTCTTGGATAGGAAAGGGAGTCTCGATACCTTCTTTACGCATCGCCTGAACAATGGCGGGGGGTAAACCGAGATCAGCAAAAGTAGTCATTAGGAAGAGCCTACACCTTATCTACAGCAAAACCAGCTTATAGCCCGCGCCCCCCACACGTAGCGGGCGCGGGCTGGGCGGTAAACCTAGGAGGTTTCGATTTCAGTACGGTCACCAGACCATAAGGTATGGAAGGTGCCCTCCTTATCGACGCGACGGTAGGTGTGCGCACCAAAGTAATCTCGCTGCGCCTGAATTAATGCAGCTGGCAGCCGCTCGGCTCGAAGTGAATCGTAGTAGGAAAGCGATGATGCAAAAACCGGTATGGGCTGACCAATATGAGTTGCCACGATTACGATACGACGCCACGAATCAATGAGGCCACTCAACTCCTCCTTGAAATACGGGTCGAGCAATAAGGTCGTGAGCTCGGGGTTGGCATCGTATGCTTCCCGAATTCTGTTGAGGAATTTCGCCCGGATGATGCAGCCGCCCCGCCAGATCGTTGCCAGGTCGCGGGGGTCCACATTCCAGTTATTCTCTGTCGAGCCAGCTTTAATTTCGTCAAATCCTTGTGCATAGGCGACGAGTTTGGAGGCGTAGAGAGCGCGGCGTACATCCTCGATGAAAGTATCGCGATCGATACCGAGAGTCTCTAACGAGCTTAATTCGCCAGAGGGGAGCGTCCCTACGGTGGCCTCGCGTTGTGCTGCGGCACCTGAAAGAGCTCGAGCGAATACCGCTTCGCCGATACCCGTAACAGGAATGCCTAGGTCGAGCGCTGCCTTGACCGTCCAGCGGCCGGTACCTTTTTGACCTGCTTGGTCAACAATTAAGTCCACGAGGGGAGTGCCGGTTTCGGCATCAACCTGAGAGAGTACTTCAGCCGTAATTTCAATAAGATAAGAATCGAGATCGCCCTTATTCCAGGTGCGGAAAACTTCGGCTATCTCTTCAGGTGACATCTGTGCGCCGTATCGCAACAACTGATAGGCCTCACCGATTACTTGCATATCGGCATATTCAATGCCGTTGTGTACCATCTTGACAAAGTGGCCGGCGCCATCAGGGCCGATATGCGTGACACAGGGTGTTCCGTCAACAACAGCTGCGACAGACTCCAGTAGGGGTCCTAAGGCGTCCCAGGTGCGGGCGGGTCCACCCGGCATAATCGACGGGCCGTTGAGGGCACCTTCTTCACCGCCAGAAATTCCTGCACCCACGAAGTTGAGCCCGCGAGCAGCTATTTCTTTCTCTCGGCGGATCGTGTCCGTGTAGAGCGAATTGCCGCCATCTATGATGATATCGCCTTCATCCATAGCATCTGCCAGCTGGTTGATAACGGCGTCAGTAGCGGCGCCTGCCTGCACCATAATGATTGCACGGCGAGGCTTTTCCAGAGAGGCCACAAAGTCCTCGATGGTTTCGGAGGGAAGGAAATGTCCCTCATCACCGTAATGCTCCATGAGGTCTTCGGTTTTGGAGTAGCTGCGGTTATAGACCGCTACGGTATGTCCTCTACGGGCAAAATTTCGAGCGAGGTTGGAGCCCATGACGGCCAGGCCAACGACCCCGATATGGGCCAAATTGCTGTGGTTACTCATAGTGTCCTAGCATACCTCGTTCGGTGAATGATCCCATATCTCGACTCATGAGAGTGCACGGTTGATGGCTCTGGTTGATAGTTGCGGTTATTTTTTTCCTCAGTAGGGTTGGATCTATGTCTTTAGTTACTGAAAATCCAGATACCGTCACTGAACTTACTCACCTCTTGTCCGAGGTTCCCGAGGTGGGCTTGCATATGCGCGAACTAGCTCAACTTAACGAGCTGCTCGGGGGCTATTCAACCAGTTTAGGTTTACGCTTTACTACGGTAGAACGCGATAAAGTATGTGCCGAGATGCCCATCAGCCACGACCATTTGCAGGCCATGGGGCTGGTAAACGGAGGAGTATACTGCGCCATCGCCGAGACCGTAGGATCGGTTATGGGGCTCATCAAGGCGCCGGGAAAGCTGGTCGCCGGGGTAAACAACAATACTGACTTCCTCGCTCCGGTTCGCACCGGAGTTCTCAGCGCGGAAGCCAGCATCATCCACGCTGGTGTATCAACTCAACTTATACACGTTGATATCTTCCACCGCTCTACTCTGGTAGCGCGATCGACGCTGCGCACCATGGTTCTCAAGCCCCACGATTAGTTGAAGCTCATCCCACCCCTGCGTAGCCTATCGAGGTAGATATCTCCTAAAGCCGTCGCTGGGGTGAAAAAGCCTCCGCGGATAGGTGCTTCATCTCGGTACTGGCAAGCAAGGGTTTTCGCAGCCTCACTAAGCATCATGGCGGTGACATAGTAACCAGGATCTCCGAGTGCGCTAGTGGTGACACTGATCTGCCGGTCGGATTCGGTAGTGCCAATGAACTCAATGATAAATCCGCCTTTACGAAGATTCTTTTCCCTAGCACCCTGCCCAGGTTGCGGGATGACGAAAGAGAGAGACTTACGCAGGCGTGGGCGGCTTAGGAGCGCGAAACCGGCGCCAAGAAGACCGGTAATAAGGTCACGAACAATCAGCCCTTTCAATCCATGCCCGCAATCGAGCGCTTCGGTATAACGCATATCACGTCCGTACCGATGGCCCAGTAATGCTTGAGAGCGTCGAACGACACGAGTATTAAAGGGCGCCATAAAGAACGGAGCTAAGTACCGATTCTGGTATTGCTCGCGAACTAGGTCTGGTTGTCGGAGACCTATGCTGCGGGCACGGTCGCGCTCGGCCGTCGGATCGGGATTGAGCGCGAAAGGATTGTGGATCAATGAAGCAATCCGGCGATCTGCGTGAGCGGCAGCACTCACTGCTTGCATCGACGCTATCGTTCCGCCGGATAGGGATCCCGACAGCTTCCGCACTATCATACGCACTTCTCGAAGCGGTTCCGCTGCTTTTTGAGCTAGCCTGTAAACTCCCATATCACTGGGAACTGAATCGAAACCACAGGCAGAAACGAGGACCGCTCCGGATTTTACTGCATCTTTTTGGTAGCGATCGATCATGCTTCGAATAAAAGGAACTTCTCCGGCTAGATCCACATACCCCGTACCTCTGTGCGCGCAGGCCTTGACGATCTCTTCGCCGTAGTGGCTATAAGGCCCCACCGTGGAGATGATGACCCGTGCGCGCTGTGCGAGCAGATCCATATCTGCGCTATCAAGGGCATCTGCAATGATGATTGGAGGAGTCGGTTCCTCGAGACGATTAACGAGGCCTGCAAGCTTATGGTGATTGCGACCAGCTATCGCGATGCTGAGCTGCTCCGAGTGTGCATGAAGGTACTGGGTTACTAGTTGTCCGACGTAGCTACTGGCACCGAAAATAATGATATCGAATTCACGTGAGGCATCCATGACTCTATCCTAGCGATGACGGCCCAGCTTGATGATGGAAGTGGGCTAAAGCCAATTCCATTTTTTGAATGCGAGCCACATCGCTATCACGAGCGAGACCATGATCGCAAGGACGATGAAATATCCGTATTGAGTCTCCAGCTCAGGCATATTGGCGAAGTTCATACCATAAATACCGGCCACAAGGGTGGGTACCGCCGCCATCCCAACAAATGCAGAAATGGAACGCATATCCGTATTTTGCTGCAACGTGACTTTTGCGACAGCGGCGGTAATCAAGTTCGTGAGGCGTTCATCGCAGCTCGCAATCTCGTCTTTGGCTACAATCTCGTGGTCCAGAACATCGCGAAAATAAGAGTGAATTTGGTCATCAATGAGATCTGCATTATTGCCAAGTAAGCTGCGCAATGCAGGGGCTAGGGGATCGATAGCATGACGCATTTCTAAGATCTCGCGCTTAAGCAAATAAATTTGATCAATACTGAAATCAGACTGCGGAGTGAAAACTTCTTCCTCGAGCTCGTCGACGTCTTTGGTCAGTTCACGCGAAATCATCATATAATCGTCGACCAAACAGTCAGACATGGCCCACGCGATAGCCATGGGCCCGTAGCTCGTGGTGTCCTGGTGAACTAAGCGCTTGGCCACATCAGGGAGCGGGGTATTATGCCGAATGGTGATTATGGATCGCGGCCCCACTACCATTTGAACTTCGCCCGTTGAGATAACTTGGCGGGTGCGCACCACGGATTCTTCGTTGATATCGAAATCTGTGTACTTAACGCTGCGCACGACTACAAAAAGCTGATCGTCGTAACGCTCTACCTTGGGGCGCTGATGCGCAGTCACGGCGTCTTCGGTAATGAGTTCGTGGAGGGCTATATGCTCAGCGATATCCTGCATTTGAGCATTGGAGGGCTCGACCAAACTCAACCAGAGGAAGCGATTATCTCCCGTTTCACAGGTCGAAATGACCTCGGCCAATTCTTTTGGCGATCTGACGGTGAGTTCCTCGTTTAGGATTCCATCTTCGTATATATAGAGATGATCGATGATCGCAGCAAAATCGGGGTGGGCATGAGCAAGGGAGGGCACTAAATTTAACTTTCTACCTAGAAAAGAGGAGCGCTTGTCACAGGATAGACTACCGCTAGCGGCATGCACGAAAAAACGCTGGGAGAGTGGTGTGTCCCAGCGTTTTTTTTGGTTTAACTCGTATTAGGAACGACCAAAGCGGGAGGTATCTCGAACCTCAATGGGGGCATCTGTATAGTCGTCGACGTTGGACATGAGTTTCTGCAATGCAGTGCGCGAGTGCATTTGCTGTCTTGTCGTAGCCAAGTGCCAGCGCTTGCGCGACATGGCATTAAGGCCCCACGAGATCATTGAAATGAACCGGTTACGGAAGCCCACGATGAACATGAGGTGGACCACAAGCCAAAGTATCCATCCGATAAATCCGGTGATTTCAACCTTGCCGAGCTTAACAACCGCATTAAAGCGCGAGACTGTAGCCATGGAGCCCTTGTCGAAGTATTCGAATTCAGGGCGTTCCTCAGCGGAGCGACCTTCTACTTCAGCAGCAATTTGATCTGCTACGTACTCTGCACCTTGGATAGCAACCTGGGCAACTCCTGGCAATCCGTTGTAGTTCATCATATCGCCAATGACGAAGACATTTTTCTCATCGGCCACGGTGAGATCGGAATTGACCGGGACGCGGCCTGCGCGATCTACCTCAACCCCAGCCTGATCGGCAATGAGCTTGCCCAGTGGGGAAGCCGCGACACCGGCAGACCAGATCTTGCAATAGGAGTCAATGGTGAAGCTTTCACCGCTCACGGTATCTTTATAGGTCACTGCACTGCTGGTGACATCGGTGACGATTGCATTGAGTTTGACTGTTACGCCAATTTTTTCCAAGGAACGCTGGGCGTTGCGGCCGAGACGTTTGCCAAACGGGGGAAGAACCTGCGGTGCCCCATCGAGCAGGATGATGCGGGCGTTGGCGGGATTGCAGCGACTATACGCCCCCGATAGAGTACGATGTGCGAGTTCTGCGATCTGGCCAGCCAATTCCACACCGGTAGGTCCGGCACCCACAACGACGAAAGTTAGGAGACGATCGCGCTCTTCGAGATCTTCTGATAGTTCCGCGCGCTCGAAGGCGCCCATGATTCGGGCCCGGAGCTCGAGAGCATCGTCGAGAGTCTTCATACCTGGGGCGAATTCTGCAAAGTGATCATTGCCGAAATAAGACTGTCCTGCACCTGCGGCCACGATCAAAGAATCATAGGAGACCAATTTATGGAAACCGCCAAGTTCGGTGCGAACCGTCTTGGTTTGCAGGTCGATATCGGTCACCTCGCCCTTGAGAATATTAACGTTCTCCTGTTCGTTGAGAATCTGGCGCGTCGCTGGTGCAATCTCACCTGACGAGAGAATGCCCGTAGCCACTTGGTAGAGCAATGGCTGGAAAAGATGGTGATTCGTGCGGTCGATCAAGGTGATATCCACATCCGCATTCTTCAGGTTGTTCACAGCGAATAGTCCACCGAATCCGGAGCCGATGACGACGACGTGGTGGCGTCCACCCTCGGGGCGGAATGGAGTTTCAGGCATGAAAATTTTCTCCTCATACATCGGTTTTCATCAAGATGAAAATAAAGGATGTATTCTTAGTTGTTTGACACTAGTGTTTTCGCACCACACTGACAGCGTGGTGTGATTTTTAACATGTTAGTCGCTGCCACACTCAATTTCCTATTTGAAAACTAATTCGATTTTCGTCTTCGTGAATTTTCCGCGAATTCCAAATCCAGGAATTTTACCCAGTGACTGTTCCGTGTGCCGCGCCTGGGTACACCCGTATTGCGCTATAAAATAGAAAAAACTGTGCACTCGAGAAGCGGAGGGATGCGTCATCGCGATATTTAGCTCTGTGCACCGCGATTTTGCGGCGCACCTCGAATACATTGACGCCGAGGCGTGGCCTGGTATTGCCCACATTCCATCAGGGCGACTAATGGCCGCTCGAGCTAGGCGCAGCGAAGCCGAATTTGCCGCAGCCTGTCAGAAGGCGGAAATCGCTCTGACGGGGGATCGGCCGGATATCGTTGTTGCGCGTGAAGAGCTCTTTTATCGGATTGCTCATGCTGGTTGGTTGGGTTTTGCCGAGGGGTTTATGGCGGGCGAGTGGAGTGCGCCAGACCTCCCAGCAGTGCTGCAAAAACTTATTGAGATTGAGTATCGCCCGCGCCATTTTCGGCAGATTGTGGGTGGCATATACGACGGAGCGGAGATTCCAGCAGCTCTCTACAAGCATTTTTCCGGGGATGGGATGAGCCCTCACGGCACACTATTTTCCTCGGGAGTGCCAACGACACAGCGTATCAATGTGAAAAGCTACGCGCCTGGCGCTCGACGCGGCCGAGAGTCAGCAGCACATTTCGTTGACCTTACCGAGGTGTCGCCGCCTGCACATGTAGAGCGTGCTGATTTAGCGGATGCTCAGTGGCGAGCTCTCCATGAACTTCTTCGGTCTGCCCACGTGGGCACTGGTACACATATTTTAGATTTTCCGGCCTCGGGGCCAGCGATGGCACTCGCTGCGGCACATGTAAAGGCCACGGTGGACATTGTCAGCAGCGACATGGAATACGTGCGCTATATCCGCCGGATACTCAATTGTGAAGATTTAGCGGAACTGAGTCAAGCGGTGAGAGTGGAGCATATCGACGGTTTATTTCCTTCACCCAAGACGTGGTCTCGCAATTATGATGCGATTGTTTCAGTGGAGAAGTTGGAGCATATGGGAGGGGGTGCGAAAAAAGCATATATGAAGTTCATAGACGATGTTATTGCCCCTGGTGGTTATATAGCGATGCAGACTGTGGTCGCCACTGAAAGGCGATCCAAGGCTAGTGAGGAGAGCCTCGCAGTTTTGAGGGCTTATGTGTCACCAGCCTTGGATTATTTAAGGACCGAGGACATTCACCGTCTGGTGGACACTCACACACACTGCAGAATCATATCGCAAACACATAGTGGTAGTCATTATGTCGAAGGCTTGAAAATGCAACGCGAGATCTTTGAAGGCAAGTTACGAGAAGCGGCCGCGGATGGTTTTGATATTACGTATCGGCGCTTGTGGATTTTCCAGCTGGCCTTGCGGGAAGCCTTGATGCGCTATGGTGCCTTAGATGCCGCCCAGCTGGTGTTGACGACACGGCGCGGTTCGAGGCGTCGGTGATCCTTGGGGAAGTCAGCTAAATGACATAATGTACATTATCGGACAATTTTATGGTTTAGGCCAAGATGAAGTAATGCCCGCTATTATGTCACAGTGACACAATAGCGGGCATTATTTGTGTGCTCGCATCTCTACTTGCTAAGACTGTCTCTCATGGTTTTTCGGATTCTGTATAGTTGGATACTAATCATCACCACCAGGACTAAGCCAATGCCACCGGCGATATAGCTTCCCTGGATGAGTACATATGCGGTAAAGGCCACAACCACGACTAGACGCAGCCATAGCATCGCTTGCATCCGTGGATCATTCACGATGCAGAGTCTTCCGGTTCAGGTTTTATCTTCTCGAAGGTCAGTAGAATATTTAATTCGCCTTCCTCGTCAATCTTTGCCGCCACAAAGTCAGGAGTTTTCACACCATAGTCGATGCGGTTGATATCAATTGTACTACTCATAGAAATTCGATCACCATCGCGCACGGCCAAAAACTCACTGGTGATCTCCTGTGTAGTGTCCTTGATAGTAAGTTCACCGGTGATGTTTACTACCCCCGCGGCACCGTTGCTGGGAAGAGAGCTGATATCTACCGGCTGAGTAAGCCTAAAATTAGCTGTGGGATAGATATCGGTATCGAAGATTTTTCGACGTACATTAATATCTCGGCGTTCCCTATCAGATGAAATAGATGTCATATCAACTTCAATGCGACCTGACTGAATGGTTCCACCGGCGATCTTGATATCCCCTCGTACGCCTCGGGTCGATCCAGACGTAGTCCGTCGGTCCGACGGCAGCAACTCTCCAAATGTAAATCCCACTGAGGATATATGAGGAGAACGTCCGTATACTACAGTCCAATAGCCGTCTAAATCGGTGGTGGCCGGTTTGGTAGCGGCCGTGTCTATGCTGCCCGTCTTAATACCGGGGCCCAATAGCACAGGAATGACCGCCGATGCTAGGGCGAAGAGACCTAAGAGTACAACCGCAGTCACCGTCACAAAAATTGCTATCCGCGCTTTTAGATTCATTACCCTACCTTAATCTCAACTGCTCAATACTTTTGGAGATCCCAACTAATTCTGCGCACAATGCAGCCACTTCATCGGGATGCGCTCCCTCGGCAACAGCAGTTTGAATATCCTCAGCAGCGCACCTCAGCTCGAAGAGCGAATCCTGAAGCTGATGAGCCCTGTCAGGAGTTATGATAACAGCCTCGGAGGAAATGTCCGTTCCTACAACCGCGTTCCGCTGCTCATAAGCGCGCTGGCGGCATGATTGACTGCAGTATTTGCGTGGCCTTCCGCGTAGCGGCTTTTCTATTTCGGTTCCACACCACTGACACGCCAGCGCTCGTTTACCTGCCATTCTTCCCAGTCTAGCAACCAGGTCACTAGACCCCCAGCACAACCGTCACAGACCTCAACTCGGAACTTTTCACCGTGGTGTAACGTTATATCCAATGATCCGTGAGTAAAAGGTACTCGCGTCAATCCCCCTACCGCTGTTGAGCGGGGGAAGAACTTTTAAGGAAAGGACTGATTCGCACTATGGCAGACCGCGTTCTCCGTGGTTCCCGAATGGGTGCCGTCAGCTACGAAACCGACCGCGACCACGATCTAGCACCTCGCCAGATGGTCCGTTATAAGACCGAAACAGGCGACATCTATGACGTCCCCTTCGCTCACGACGCCGAAATCCCCGAGACCTGGCAGTGCAAGAACGGCCAGACCGGTCATCTCATGGAGGGTGAAGGAGTCTCCGCTAAGCCAACGAAACCACCGAGAACTCACTGGGATATGCTGCGGGAACGGCGCTCAATCGAAGAGCTTGACCAGCTCTTAGAAGAGCGTATTGATCAGCTACGCCGACGGCGTCGAAACGCAGCTCGGCTTCTCAAGCAGCAGGAGGAAGAGGCAGCCGCCGCTCGCGCAGAAGAGGAAAACGTTCACTAATGCATAGCGAAAACCGCAGTGGGATATGTCCACTGCGGTTTTTCGATTAAATATAGTGTTCTTTACGCCACTTCTTAACTTCGTGAGCAATAAGATGATAACTCTCTCTGGCGATCGCCTTAACCTGTTCGCTGCGATAAGTCAAGCCCCACTTGCTCACCTCAAGCAGCGAATCCTTCACAAAGGATCCATCCAACTTCGATTCCCCGATTTCGCGTTCAGTGAAGGTTATAGGAACCTCGCGGATATCAAAACCCAAATTATTCACTCGCCACGCCATATCCACCTGGAAGATATAGCCCGCACGGGACAACTCATCAAAATTCACCTGTTCTAAGACCTCGCGTCTAAAGGCCCGATAGCCAGCTGTCATGTCCTTGATGCCCGCCCCTAAAGCGACAGAGATATAGACATTGCCTCCCTTTGATAGGAGGTAGCGATGGCGAGGCCAGTTCACTACTTCCCCACCAGAAACGTATCGTGAACCAATCACCATGTCAGCGCCTTGGTCGATCTCGTCAAGAAGTCGGTGCAATTGCTCTGGAGCATGGGAACCATCGGCGTCCATCTCCACCAGAATGTCGTAGTGGCGCTCAAGGCCCCAGTGGAACCCTGCGATATAGGCGCCGAGTAGGCCGCCTTTGCCCTCGCGGTGCAGTACGAAGATATGGTCATCGCCGCTGGCTAGTTCATCGGCCAAATCACCGGTACCGTCGGGAGAATTATCGTCGATAATCAAAATATCAACATCCGGGTTACTTGCACGCACCCTTGAGGTGATGAGCGGAAGATTACCCACTTCGTTGTAGGTTGGGATCAAGACGAGAGTCTGAGAGCTCAAGATATTCTCCTTTAACAGGTCAGATACCCACGGTCGCTCTATGGAAGTGGGTGCGAAAAAGACTCTAGAGTTTCCGACGTACTAATGCAATCGATAGCGCCACAGCGACAAGCCCCATCATGACTAAGGCCCACTCGATGTCTGAGCCAAAACGAGCCGCAGGGCTGAGACTGTCTTTCAGCGGCACGGAAGCTGTCAGATTCTTGGCCTCGAAAATTCCTGTTCGAGACTGGATACTTCCATCGGGTGTCACAATCGCTGATACCCCAGAAGTAGCCGCGACAATAACAGCTCGATCCAATTCGATCGCGCGCATCCGGCTCATTGCTAACTGCTGATAGGTCATATCGCTGAATTCGAATGTGGCATTATTTGTCGGAGTGGACAGAATTTCTGCTCCAGCTCTGACGGCATCCCGCCCCGCTTGGTCAAAGGCAACTTCATAGCAGGTGCTGATACCAACGCGTACGTTGCGTCCCAGTTGCATTGCACGTATCGCTACCGTGCCATCTCCGTGTCCAGGTTGGAAATTGCCGGCTAGATCCACCATAGAGGAGAAAGTACGGAAAAAATCACGCATGGGCATATATTCCCCAAACGGCTGGAGAAATTTCTTGTGGTGGTACTCCCCTGGTCCTGAAATTGGATCGAAAACCTGCATTGTATTGTGTGCCCCCGCCTCATCTCGAGTAATTGTGCCCACTAGGATTGGCGCATTGAGCTGCGATACCGCTTGATCGATCAAACGCCGAGCATCCCCATCCTCGAAGGGGTTGACATCGGAAGAATTTTCTGGCCACACTGCGAAGTCAACAGGTTCAGAGATCCGTGCAGTCTCTGCCACGTGATTGCCTAATACTGCACGCCGCTGGGCATTGAAATCGAGGCCCAGCCGTGGCACATTGCCTTGCACTGCTGCGACTGTGACCGTCTCAGTGCTTTCACCTCGGGGCATCATGATGGCGGTGGCGCTTAAAATCACGACAAGGCTGAGCACCAGCCCGTGGCCTAGATCCATTCTCCAGCGGGCCAGCGTTGTGGCGAGCAGACAAATCATGGCACTCACCAGCGCAGGCCCCCCGAGAAATGCCAGGGATGCCAACGGACCATCAATCTGCGTCCATGCTAGGCGGACCCACGCGAAGCCACCATAGGGCCATGAGGAACGCAGGAACTCGATGGTGACATAGTAAAAAGCGAAACCGATATAACCGTATCGATGGGCGAGTATAACTGCTCCACCTGCTCCTAAGAGAAGAGAATACAGTGCCAAAAAGATTGCTAGCGCTATATATGGGAAGGCTCCGACAAACTCACCAATCCACGGCAGCATCAGGAGGTAGACCACGAGACTGTGGGCGAAAGCGATCACAGAGCCACTGCGCATACTCACAGCACGACCGTTATAGGGGCTCAGCGATAGCACGAGCACAATCACCCCGACGATTGCCGCCTTCCACCACCCCAGGGGTTGATAACCGCTATAAACTAGCAGGCCCCCAAAAGCGCTCAGCGCTATCCGGCCGAGAAAAATTACCAAAGGTTTATGCCTCATGAGGACTTTTTGGGGTCGTCAAAATCTTCAGGATTAAGATTTTTCGACCACGTGCTGAGCTCTTCCTCGTCGATTGTTTCGGCCGTTGGGGTCACTGAGCTCCCTGAGGCACGGGATTGTGCCCCCGGCCCAAAGTGGCCGTAGCTGTGCGGAGAGCGGTAGCCCTGGGTCATTTCGAAACTGCGTACCCCTAGATCCGCGATCTTGGCTCGTAGTTTTTTAGCCAAAAGACGGCGCACGACGGCCCGGGTAGGGGCGATGATGAGAATAAGTCCTATCAGTGTGGTGACAAAACCGGGCAGAGCAACACCCACTGCGCCCGCAGCAAGCAGACCTAGATCTCCAACCGCCTGTCCAGCACTGCTTCCTAGGGAGGCACTACGAGCAACTCGGCGCATCTCAATTGCGGCTAATAATAGCCCTGCAAAGAAGAATGCAAATAGCAGTAAAAGGGCTACGCCCACTCCCAGCCATTTGGATACCAGCCAAAAGGCCAGCGCCTCGCACACGAAATAGGGCACAACGAGAAAATATGGCATAGCAAAATACTAGCGCAATAACGCGCGCGCCGCCGAAGGGCTTTCAGGCGGCGCGCTCATGACGCGATATTAGCGATCTTCGAGTTCTCCCTCCATCTCTAGGAAGGTAGTACGCAGAGTATCGAGTGCTTCGGGGCTAGGTTCCTCCCACAGCTTCCGTTCGGCTGCCTCGAGAAGCCGTTCGGCAATATCACGCAGCGCCCACGGATTCGATTCCTGGAAAAATTCCCGATTCTTTGGGTCCTTTACATATGTGTCCGTGAGAGTTTCATACATCCAATCCTCCATAAGACCTGTGGTGGCATCATAGCCGAAGAGGTAGTCCACGGTCGCTGACATCTCAAAAGCACCTTTATAGCCGTGGTTACGCATTGCTTCGAGCCAGCGGGGATTGACTACGCGAGCACGGAAAACGCGCCGCGACTCCTCGTGCAGGGTTCTGGTTTTTACTGTTTCTTGGCGGGTGGAATCACCAATATAAGCTTCAGGATCAGCACCTGTCAGAGCTCTGACCGTCGCGATCATACCGCCATGGAACTGGAAGTAATCGTCAGAATCGGCTATGTCATGCTCCCGGGAATCAACATTTTTTGCCGCTACTTGAATGCGGCGGTACGCCCGGCGCATATCATCGCTAGCCTCGACGCCATTGACGCCGCGGCCATATGCATAGCCACCCCATGCGGTGTAGACCTCCGCGAGGTCTTGATCGTCGCGCCAATTCCCAGATTCAATAAGCTCCAACAGTCCGGCCCCATAGGTGCCAGGCTTGGAACCAAATATTCGGCGTATAGGACGATCTGTGCCTTCCGCATCCTCGCTGATATGAGCGCGCACATAATTCTCCTCGGGGCTCTCATCCAACTGTGCCACCATGTTTACAGCATCGTCGATGAGCGCTAATACATGGGGGAAGGCATCTCTGAAAAAGCCCGAGATGCGCACCGTAGTGTCAATGCGGGGTCGCCCCAATTCCTCGAGAGGGATGACTTCGAGATCCACGACGCGTCGCGAGGCGTCGTCCCATACGGGTCGCACACCAAGTAGTGCGAATACCTCCGCAATATCGTCTCCAGAGGTGCGCATAGCGGAGGTACCCCAAACCGACAGGCCGACAGACTTCGGGTAGGTTCCGTGTTCCTTTAAATACCGCTCAACCAGGGAATCAGCGAGCAGCTGCCCTGTTTCCCAAGCCAATCGTGAGGGCAGGGATTTGGGATCTACAGAATAGAAGTTGCGGCCCGTGGGAAGCACATTAACAAGTCCGCGGAGCGGAGAACCAGAGGGGCCGGCTTCAATAAATTTGCCATCCAGAGCGCGTAGGATTTGTTCCACCTCGCGAGAGGTTGCAGCAAGCCGAGGAATGAGTTCTTCGCATGCGAATACAAGAAGGTCACGCAGGCCACGGCGGTCAAGATCGTCCGGGAGGTAATCAGCCGAAGCAAGAAGATGATCTACTTCCCCACTGCGCCAATGCTGTGCTTCAAGGCTGGAGAGTAACCGGTGCGCAATTGCCTCCACCTCGTCAACTCGAGTGCGGCTTTCTTCTCCAGTCTCTGCGAGTCCTAAGGCTTCTCGTAGACCAGGAACCGCGGATTCCCCGCCCCACAGCTGGCGGGCACGAAGCATGGCTAAAACCAGCTCAACGCGCACGTCACCAGTAACTTCTTCGCTAAGGATATGGAGCCCTCCGCGGATGGACACATCTTTGATCTCGCATAGCCAACCATCGATTTCCATGATTTTATCGTCGAAGGCGTCTTCGTCGGGGCGTTCATCCCAACCTAGATCACGGTCCATTTTGGCAGCCTGCAGTAGAGTCCAAATTTCCTGGCGAATCGCTGGTAACTTTGCGGGATCCATCGCTGCAATATTGGCGTGTTCGTCAAGTAGCTGCTCCAAACGAGTGATATCGCCATAGGATTCCGCGCGGGCCATCGGAGGAATCATATGGTCAACCAAAGTGGCGTGAGCACGCCGTTTGGCCTGTGTGCCCTCCCCTGGATCGTTAACGAGGAATGGATAGATTAGCGGTAGCTCCCCGATGGCCTGATCGGTATAGCATTGTGCCGATAGCCCAGCGTTTTTTCCTGGCAGCCATTCCATATTCCCGTGTTTACCCATATGCACGATGGCGTCGGCACCAAAAACCTCACGCAGCCAGTAGTAAACGCCTAGATAATGGTGGTTCGCTGGAAGGTCAGGGTCGTGATAGATTCCCACAGGATTCTCTCCGAAGCCGCGCGGAGGCTGGACCATGATAACAACATTGCCGAAGATTAAACCTGCTATATAAATCTCGTCTGTTTCTGGATTGACATAATGGGTTCCAGGGGCTGGTCCCCAGTGCTCGATCATTTCCTCTTGCATCTCTTTAGGAAGCGTCGAGAAAAATTCCCGGTAGGTATCTCCCGATAATTTCAACGGGTTATTGGCCATGACCTCGGGTGTGAGCCATTCTGGATCATGTCCACCAGCATCGATCACAGCGTGCATGAGTGCGTCGCCGTCTAGGTTGCCATCTTCGCTATAGCCTGGAATCAGGGCTGGATCTCCGAGGTCATAGCCTGCTTTTACTAGGGCCCTGATGACACGCAAGACTGACTGCGGAGTATCAAGACCCACGGCATTACCAATGCGTGCGTGCTTGGTGGGGTAGGCCGAAAACATGAGAACGAGTTTCTTTTCGGCGGGCGGAATTGTCGATAGCACGGCGTGCCGGTAGGCAATGCCTGCGAGTCGTTCGCAACGCTCGGGATCCGGGATATAGGTGATCAGTCCCGCCTGATCATATTCTTTAAAGGAAAAAGGCACGGTAATAAGGCGTCCGTCAAACTCAGGAACTGCGATCTGGGTCGCCACATCCAGTGGGGACAGACCTTCATCAGATTCTTCCCACTCTCGGCGAGGGCTCGTCAAGGCGAGACCTTGGATGATGGGGATATCGAGGGCAGCCAGTTGGGCGACATCCCACGCCTCATCGTCACCTCCGGCCTGAGCCGTTGCAGGTTTCGTACCACCAGCGGCAAGAACAGTAGTGATGAGTACGTCGAAGGTGGCGAGTTCAGCTAAGAGATCTTCTGGTGCCTGGCGTAATGAGGCCGCATAAATAGGAATAGCGGTGGCACCACGGGCGGCTATAGCGTCCGCGAGGGCATGGATATAGTGGGTATTCCCTGCCAGGTGCTGAGCGCGGTAATACACAATGCCGATACGAGGGCTAGGTGCACCCTGGTTCCATGGCGTATCCAAGGAGTCTGTTTGTTCGAGGTAACCCCACAGTGGCATTCGTCGTGGAGGCTGGAAACCTAAACCGGTGAGAAGGAGCGTGTCGGAGAGGAAGTTATGGAGATTATGAAGGTTATCGAATCCACCTTCCGCTAGATAGGTATGGGCCGTAGTGACCACACCAGCCGGAGGGGTGGAAAGATCGGTGAGCTCGGCATCGACCGCCAGCTCCCCCGAGACTATGACCACGGGTTTTGGTGAAGCAAGCAGTGCATCGATCCCCCATTCCCACGCTCTCTTGCCACCAAGAAGCCGAACCACAAAGATATCGGTTGTTCCGATGAGTTCACTGAGGCTGTCAGAGTTGAGATAATTGGGGTTCGCGTAGTGGTAACGAACATCAGGGTGTTCGCTGGCTGCTCGTGCGGAGAGCAGGTCGGTATCGGAGGTCGAGAGCAGTGTGATCATCGAGAAAAAATGATCCTTCCGGGTTCATATGGATAAATTGCTGAGGCGATGAGAGACCTTCTTGGTAATCATTGCCGTAATAGAGTAAGTGTATACTGAGATTCCTCGTAGATTGGTGTCTTGGGCCTAAACGCTTGTTCGCGCGGCCCGGATATATCCACCGCAGCGAGGATATTGGTGCACCTTAGCACGCTATTAAGGGATTCCTAAGTTATTAAAAGGTTGAGAATATTAGTAGAATCGCCGCTATGACCAGATCTCACCTTCGCTCCATTGATGCAGTCCCGTCAGATACCCCATTCAGCAGGTCTGTCGGAGATAAATGTCCTGGTGCTCTCAAACTATTCCCAGCTTCTGATGGCTATATAGGTCGGTTGCGATTTCCCGGAGGACGGATCACAGCGAAGACATGGTCCGTTATCGCCAAATTGGCACTTGAGCTCGGCGACGGTGAAGCGCACATCACAACCCGCTCCAATCTGCAAATTCGTGGTGTGAACGACCACACGGCTTTTAGTTCGCGAGCCATCGAGTGTGGTCTCGTGCCCTCGATAGCTCACGACCGCATGCGCAATATCCTAGCCTCCCCCCTTTCAGCTAAAGCTCAAGCTGATAGCCGAACCTTGGATGCTGCCATACTGGCCGATAGTGACGTAGCCGCCTTACCCGGACGGATTCTATTCGGAATCGACTCTGGGCGCGGCGATATTCTCGGTCAACGTGTAGATTTCGGAGCGCAGCATCGATCCGATGGCAGCTATAGGCTCATTCTCGCGGGTGAACCCACGCCCTATTGCGCTCCCGATCAGCGCACTATGATTGACTCTCTGCTCGATGCCGCTCGATACTGGCAATCGCATCGGGGCAAGCTGTGGCGAGTAGCCGAATCGGCGAGCCTAACTCGTGAGATCATGGAGTTATGGTCCCAGAACACTGCATTAAGCTATGAAGATCTCAGAGATATCATAAGACCAGAGCCCGAACACCATATGCGACCAGTCGGATGGCTCGACAATGAAGACGGCACCGTTAGCCTAGGAGTTGGACTGCCATTCGGGGTGATCCCACAGCAGGCTCTTCAGGTTCTCGGAGTCATCGAAGTTGATACTTCCATTACGCCGTGGGCTTCGCTGGTTGTCCATGATCTCACCGAAGGTGACGCCGAAGCAATTGTTAAGGTACTCGCGCCCCTAGGCCTCATCCTTGATGCGAACTCTCCCTGGCTGAAGGTTAGTGCCTGTACAGGTTTACCGGGGTGTCAAAAATCCCACTCTGTCACGCGCAGCGATGCTAGTGAGTTTATAGAAAGAGGCTACGATTTAGACACACCTGTCCATTTTTCCGGCTGCGAACGTCGCTGTGGGCACCCACTGACCACATACACCGACTATGTGGCAGTAGGTGACGGCGAATACGAGGTATATAATCGATGAGTTTTAGCTATATCACTGATGGCGATGAGATTTACAGGCAATCATTCGCCATGATTCGAGAGGAATCAGATCTCTCGACCTTCACCACCGAGCAATCACAAATAGCAGTGCGCATGATTCATGCTGCTGGCGAGACTGACCTCGCTCGAGATATCGAATTCTCCCCCGATGCAGTTACCTCCGCCCGAGAAGCATTCTTCCAGGGGCGCCCAATTATCACCGACGTCACCATGGTGCACGCTGGCATCACACGGGCCAGGTTGCCTAGAGATAATAAAGCTTTGTGCTTTCTCCACGACGAACGCACTAGGGATCTTGCACGTCGACTAAATACCACCCGTACCGCCGCTGCCGTGGAACTGTGGGAGCCCGAACTTGCCGGCTCAATTGTAGCTATCGGAAATGCACCCACCGCTCTCTTTCACCTGCTTAACTGGCTCGAGGCCGACCCACACCGTCCTCGACCAGCGGTTATTTTAGGTATCCCCGTGGGATTTATCGGTGCTGCTGAATCAAAACTGGCACTCAGTGAAAAGGCTCGTGAACTAGGCACTGATTTTATTACCGTGCACGGGCGTCGCGGCGGATCCGCCATCACTTGCGCAGCTATCAACGCTCTAGCCACCTATAAGGAGATTCTTTAAATTATGAATCACGGCACGCTCATCGGCGTCGGTGTAGGTCCAGGCGACCCTGAATTGCTCACTATCAAAGCGGTATCCGCGATTAAGAATGCTGATACTGTTGCGTTTCATGCTCGTCCGGGCGGCAGCTCTGCGGCGCGGGCCATCGCTGAGCCCTATCTAAATCAGGGCCAAGAGTTGCTCCTGTTGGAATACCCTGTCACCACTGGCGCCACCGACCATCCTGGAGGTTATGCCGGGGCCATGGCTGAATTCTATAGTGAGGCTATTGCACAATTGCGCACCCGCCTGAGTGACGGTAAGACTGTTGCGGTGCTTGCCCTTGGTGATCCCATGCTTTACTCCTCCTACCAGCATCTGCACGGAGTTTTAGCTGAGGAATTTCATTCCGTTGTCATTCCCGGCATCCCCTCTCTGACAGCGGCAGCCGATGTCCTCGCCAAACCTTTATGTCAAGATGACGAGGTGCTGAGTATCCTTTCCGGCACCCTTGATGAGTCGGTTTTAGTCGAGAAACTGCGTAATACCGACTGTGCAGTGATTATGAAACTGGGTCGTACTTTCGACAAAGTGCAGCGCGCGCTACACGAAGCTGGTATGGCAGATAGAGCTTATATCGTCGAGCGCGTGGGGATGGAGGGCCAACGCTCCTACCCACTTAATGCTGTGGGAGAGGAACCTGTCCCCTATTTCGCTGTCGTGGTTGTTCCTTCAAAGAAAGCTGAGCTCCCGCACGATGAACCACATATCCAGACTGGTGAAGTAGTTGTTGTAGGCCTAGGGCCCGCTGGTGCGCAATGGCTTAGCCCTGAGGCCAGTGCCGAGCTCAAGGCAGCAACCGATATTGTGGGATATTCTACCTATGTCAATAGGGTTCCCGATCGGGCTGGACAGCGCAAGCACCACAGCGATAACAAGGTTGAAGCGGAGCGCGCTGCTATGGCGCTCGACTTAGCCCTCCGCGGACGCCGCGTTGCCGTGGTATCTTCTGGCGATCCGGGGGTTTTTGCCATGGCTGCAGCTGTTCTGGAGGTGGCAAGCGATCCCCAATGGGTAGGGGTTCCAGTACGCATAATTCCAGGGATGACCGCAGCCCAAGCAGTAGCTTCTCGGGTAGGGGCACCGTTGGGCCACGATTTTGGCATGATCTCCCTGTCTGATCGTCTCAAGCCTTTTGCAATTGTGGAAAAGCGGGTGCGAGCCTTGCTGCAGGCAGATATGGCCTTCGCAGTTTACAATCCGGCTTCTAAGCAGCGGCGTGAGCAGGTCCACACGTTAAAGAGGATCGTTGCAGAGTATCGATCACCCGACATACCTATTATCGTGGCCCGCGCGGTGGGCAGCGAGAGTGAGAAAATCACAGTCACTACCGTTGCCGATTTCGATCCCGACATAGTGGATATGCGAACCATGCTCATTATTGGGGCATCGACGACCACCACCTACAAGGCGGCAGGATGTGTAACACGCGTGTATACTTCGCGATATTATACTTAGTTTCGTAGCGCGACTCAATGATCGAGCTGCGCAATAATATTGCGATGCAGTCCACGATGAAGAAGGGCCCAATGAATTTATATTCCTTCAAACGCTCCATGATTGCGCTGGTCACCGCCAGCACTGTTATATGTGCTGGCATGAGCGCGGTTGAGGCGGCGCCTAGTACCAGCTCTATCACCGCTGAAGATTTTAATAAGGATGTCGGTAGCATCGACTCCAACAGCTCGAACCCAGAAACTAACACGGGCTCATCCGCCACCTACTGGTTTGATCGCCAACAGGGCTGGGTGCAAACCCTCATCATAGTGATAAGCAGCTTGCAGATTGCTGCCCTATTAATAGGCCCGGCGCGCGCCTTATTCTACAATCTTTTTAAGGTCTAAACTAGGCAAACCGAGCATCCTCTAATAGGGCGATCACCTCTTCTGTCGATGAGCACTGATGTGCAATGGCCGGCAGAGCTGGTCGCTCGATCATCAACACCTTGATGCCAAGTTCTCTAGCGGCCTGCAATTTAGCGGTAGTCATGGAGCCACCAGAATTCTTGGTGATCAAGCAGTCAATCTGATTATCACGCATAATCTTCTTTTCGTCGGCTACCTTAAAAGGCCCACGTGAGTGGATGAGGCGATATCTGTGTGGAAGTGGCGGCCTCGGCGGCTCAACCGTCCGAATCACATATATATTGTGCACATCGTGGGCGAAATAATGAAGATTCTGGCGGCCAATCGTGAGGAAAATGTGGTGAAAATTCTGGGCGGCTTGCGCAGCAGCGCTGGCAAAATCTGGCACACGTATCCATTGATCACGGTCTCCTGGAGTCCACAATGGTCGATGCAAGGCAACCAGTGGAATGCCCGTAGCCCGGGCAGCCTCGGCCGCCGAAAGCGAGATTCGCTCCGCAAACGGGTGGGTAGCATCGATCATCACCTCTATGCCATGGCTGAGGATCCATTGAGTTAAACCGGCTGGGCCCCCAAAACCTCCAATTCGTACCTCCCCGACGGGTAAGGCTGGATTAGAGACCCTACCGGCTAGCGATGTTGTGGTGTACCAGCCCATATCATTGAGGCGTTGCGCTACATCGCGTGATTCTTTGGTTCCCCCGAGGATTAGAGCACGCATGGAAGTGTCCGCCCTTCCTCGTCACGGGGCCGATCATCTGAATAGAGGAAAGAATCAGGAAAACCACTGGCGCCTAGAACTTTTCCGACAACAATAATGGCCGTACGGGTAATTCCAGCCTCTAAAATCTGCGCAGCGATATCTCCTAAGGTACCCCGCAGAATTTTTTCATTCTCCCTAGACGCGAATGCTACCACTGCTACGGGACACTGGGCCCCATAAAACGGCAGGAGCTCAGTAACCACACGGTTAATATCGTGGGCAGCTAGGTGTATACATAAAGTGGTCCGGGCTTGAGATAAGGTTGCGAGATCTTCCCCCTCCGGCATCGCTGAGGCGCGCCCCGATACCCGAGTGAGAATAACCGATTGTCCGACGGTGGGAACTGTCAGTTCATGCCCTAAAGATGCCGCTGCTGCCGCGAAAGCTGGAACACCAGGCACGATCTCATAGTCGATACCCCGTGCTGTTAAACGTCGTACTTGTTCAGCGAGAGCAGAGTATATGCTGGGATCCCCGGATTGCAGGCGCACAATCTTTTTGTGTTGCGCATGCGCCTGAGCGATGATTTCCACGATTGTGTCTAGGGGCATACGGGCGGTATTGATGAGTTCGGCGTGTTCAGGAGCTGAATCCAACACCTCCTGCGGAATTATTGATCCTGCATATAGACAGAGATCCGCCTGCCTAATGAGACGATCGGCACGCACAGTGAGAAGATCTGACGCCCCTGGACCTGCGCCGATGAAATAAACAGTCATGGAAATTAATCGCTTTCTAATTTATCTGTGGAGCTAAAGCTTCTATGGGCTTTGTCGATAACCCACTGTACAATGGGATAGCTCGGTTTGAACGCGGTGAATTCACCGATGTGCTGCTCGGTGGAAATATTGACCCGAGTAAGAGAGCCACCATACTGGCGGCGTAGGTTGACAACGAGAGCTTCGCTTTCAATTGTCACAGCATTGGCTACGAGACGTCCTCCAGGTAGTAACTTCTCCCACGCACTATCAAAAACTCCGGGGTGGGTCAGCCCACCTCCTATAAATACACGATGAGGGCGCGTTTTTTCACTGATGACACTCTCAGGAGCGGTACCCGCGATTGTCAAACGGTGCGAAACGCCGAGTTTGCGGGCGTTGAAGTCGATGCGCTCACGACGATCCGAGCGATCCTCGAAGCACACACCACGCGCGGTTGAAGTTGATCGCAAGCATTCAATGACAACACTGCCTGATCCCCCACCAATATCCCATATGATATCGCCGGCCCGTGGGGCTAGAGCCGCCACACTGAGCGCTCTGATATGGGCCTTACTGAGTTGCCCATCACTAATATACGTGTCATCCGGCAGTCCTGGAGTAAGCGGAAGACCGCACCGAGAGGGAGTGACGGCAATAATATTTAGTGCACTAACGACCGCCGGAGGATTGCTGGCAGTCCCCACAGCATGTGATTCATCGGCTCCCCCGAGGTCGTTAAGAATCTCCACCTGCGCATCCGGCTGATCGAGGTCTCTTAATAAGGCGCACAGTAGCCTAGGGGTCGTTTCGTCCCGACCCAGCACGAGGAATGGGCGCCCTTCTTCAATGGGAATAGTGAGTGATTCAATGGGCTGTGAAACCACCGAATGGACCGGCGTCGTGTCGAGTGCCCATCCCAACCGCGCACACGCTAATGATGCTGAAGACATATAGGGGTAGATAGTCAACGGCATATCTGGAAAAATCCTCTTGAGGGTTGTTCCAATCCCGTGAAACATAGGGTCACCACTGGCTAAAACCGCGACTTTTCGCTCACCGATGGTGTCAAATATGTCCTTGAGCGCAGGCACGAGAGGAGATGGCCACGGACGGCGCTCGGCGGAGATCTCCTCTCCTAGCAGGTTTAGCTGGCGCCACGATCCCAGCACCAGGTCGCTTGAAGCCAGCGCAGCCAATGCCTCTTCGTTGAGGTCAACGATGCCGCGGGCACTCATTCCCACCACGCTTATATGCGCTCCGCCGCGGGCTGAGCTGTCAAGCTTTTGGTACAAGCCACTTTGAGATTGGGTCATATAAGCAATTCTAACTGTCTCAGGCAGAGAAATTCGCTAGCGCAGCGTGCGCGGCTGATTATTAAGTCTTTCACATCCTTTGTCTGTCACTAGCACAATATCTTCGATGCGCGCTCCGAAGCGTCCTGGAATATAGATGCCTGGCTCCACGGAAAATGTCATACCCGGCTCCAAAATGAGATCGTTACCTGCCATGATATACGGCTCCTCGTGGGTCGATAGACCAATTCCGTGACCAGTACGGTGAATGAAATACTCCCCGAAACCCCGTGAGCTAATAGCAGTTCGTGCAACTGCATCAATCTCTTGTGCTTTAGCTCCGGGTTTTACTGCCGCAACCGCAGCATCTTGAGCGAGGTAGAGGACCTCGTAAAGTTCGTGCATGAGTGGGTCGAGATGATCGAGGTTTCCCCCGACAATATATGTTCGGGTGCAATCAGAGTGGTACCCCACCCCAAAGGTGCCTCCGATATCAACAACCACAACGTCACCCGCACATAACTTCCGGTCTGAGTAGTTATGGTGAGGGTTAGCACCATTGGCCATGGAGCCAACGATGATGAAATCTACAGCGCTGTGTTCTTCGAGGATCAGAGCATTGATATCAGTTGCTACCTCTCGTTCGGTGCGCCCTGGTCTGAGCAATTCCGGGATTTTGGCATGAACTCGATCGATCGCTTGACCTGCACTGCGCACCTGCGCAATCTCGGCTTCATCTTTAGCAATGAAGAGTTCTTTGAGGATCACAGTGGCCGATACCCATTCGGATTGAGGCGCACTCAACTGTTGCAGACGCAGGAGATGGCTGGCTTTAAGGTCATCACTTATTCCCAACCGGATGGGTTGACGGCCAAAGTAGTCCACCACCATCTGATGGGGATTATGCCCGTCTTCCCACGGCACTAGACGCACCGGGAGATCTTGGATCACCGATGTCTCAATCTCTGCTCGGTCAACCGCGGGATAGTAGAACTGGGGCTCGCCGTGCGCTGGGATAACGAGAGCACAGAATCTTTCATGGGTGCTCATCCATGACGAACACAGATACGCTAGCTGCGCTCCAGGAGCAACGATGACTGCATCCAAACTATTGGCACGTATCAGGCTTTGAGCTCTAGTAATCCGAGAGGCATATAGGTGGGCGGGAAAATGCGGATTCATACCCTTATTGTAAATCACGACATCAAAAGCGGAGACCCTAAGCTCCCAGGGCGACGACACCTCGGCGGATTGCTGCAACAGCCTGCTTAGCCGTATGAATAGTATCTTCGTTATACGAGGTTTTATTCATTTGTTCTAGCAGATCCACCACTTGGCGTGCCTGCCGTACAAAATCTCCCGGTGTCAATTCCGCACCCGACTCGTGGGCGGCAGCTAGGCAATAGCCCAATGGAGCTCCAGCCGTCCACTGGTGGAGTGCAAGAGCGAAACCAGGTTCGGGCATCTTGGTCTGTGTCAAACGGTGTCGGCGTTCATCAAAAGATAATTGCTCCCATATCCGCATTGTATTATTCATGGCCACGACCATGGCGTCGGTAGCCCCTTGGGCCTCCCCTCGCGCTTCACGACGATTTTCAAAGGAACACATGCTCACAACGCCGGCTAATTCGGCTGGATCAAGTCCATCCCAGATACCACGACGCAGACACTGGGCAATGAGAAGGTCGGACTCGCTGTGAATGAGCGCCAAACGCTCACCTTCTTCGGTGATTGCGGGCGTGCCTGACTCGTCAAACTCCACGTAGTCCATTTCGGCCAGCAGACCAAGGATGCGATCAAACTGCTTGCCCAAGGTTTCGGTGGCTTGGTCGACCTGATTTCGCCTCTTTTTAAGCTCGAGACGGGCGCGAGTCAGCTGCTGTCCGAGTGGATTGAGATCATCAATATGGGGCCAGTAGTGGGCTGGGTGACTGCGCAACTCCGCACGTAGTTTTAATATCTCTGTGCTAGGGCGATGGCGCATATCCGGGCGCATCCTTTTTGGTCTCGGATAGGAATTCTTGGCAAAGAGCTCCTTGGCAAGCCGTGAATTTTTTTCCGGACGCGCAATAACGGGGCGCGGTAAACGCATATGACCGATGCGTTGGGGGGCGATCGGAAAGGCCGCACTATCGACGCGACCTGCCCACCCCGATTCCATAATGATCTTTGGTCGCGGATCGTGGCGGTTATGGGCTGGCTGTACAACTACAGCAAGAATAGGTTTTTTTCTTCCGGGCAGTGCAATAACATCCCCTAGTTGTAGTCGGGAAAGCACTGCGGTGACCTCGATGGCACGCTCTTCGAGAGACCGTTTCTTCTGGGCTTTCTCGGCTCGAGATAATGAACTGCGAAGATCAAAGTACTCAAGTATATCAGCTAAGGGATCTTCGCTGGCGATATCGGCGGTAGCAATGGCCCTTTGTAGTTTTCTTTCAAGATCCTCTACCCGATTCTCCGCTCGCTCAATATCACGGATCTCTTCGACAACACTGCCATCAGCTTGAAACTGTGCAAAGGATTTTTCCAGAAGGCGGTGAGCGGGCGAAAAACCGATAGTTTTCAGCAGATTGACGCTCATATTATAGCCAGGAGCGAAAGTTGAGATAAGTGGATAGGTACGCGTAGATGCTAGGGTAGAAACGTGCTGCGGATCCATCGCGGGCGCCCACATCACAACTGCATTACCTAGGGTGTCAATCCCCCGCCGGCCCGCACGCCCAGTCAGTTGGGTGAATTGGCCAGGGCTGAGATCAACGTGGCCTTCACCATCGTATTTAACTAATTTCTCCAAAACAACCGAGCGTGCTGGCATATTAATACCCAACGCTAGAGTTTCGGTGGCGAATACAGCTTTAACTAGTCCACGAGTAAAAAGTTTCTCCACGATATGGCGAAAAGCCGGAAGCATGCCCGCATGGTGAGCAGCAAACCCTCGCGTGAGTGCAGCCTTCCACTTTCGGAATTCGAGAATCTTTAGATCCTCTTCTGGAATATCCTTGACGCCGTGAGCAACAATTTCAGCAATCTTCTCAGATTCTTCCTGGGACGTAAGCACAATCTTCGAGCCTAAGCACTGTGCTAAAGCGCCATCACAACCGGCTCGTGAGAAGATGAAGACGATCGCGGGTAGCATCTCGTGGTTGCTGAGAATTTGAATAACCTCAGGTCGCCCTAGGGGACGATGGCGATCGGTGCGTTTTGCCTGAGGTCTGTCAATTGATGTGCGACCTGATCCTCCACCTGATCGGGCTCGGAAAGACTTCTGAGCGAAAAAGTCAGAATGCCCGTGAGGCCGATCGTCACCGCTGATGCGTTCGATATAGGATTCGAGTCGCCGGTTGACAGTGCCTACCTCGTTGGGTTCGAACAGCGGGAAAATTTTGCGGCCAACGAGCATCCACTGATCCAGCGGTACAGGGCGATCCTCGCTGATGATAACTTCGGTATCTCCGCGGACAGTTTGTAGCCATTCTCCAAATTCTTCGTAGTTACTCACGGTCGCTGAGAGCCCAATGATCTTGACTGTGTCCGCCAGACCGAGAATGACCTCCTCCCATACGGCACCGCGTGATCTATCCGCAAGGAAATGGATTTCGTCCATGACAACATGACTGAGTCGATCGAGGGTATCCGACTGCGCGTAAATCATATTGCGAAGTACCTCGGTGGTCATCACGAGGATATCTGCATCTCGATTGATTGAGGTATCACCAGTGAGAAGTCCGACGTTATCGGATCCGTGAGCGCCTACGAGGTCGTAATATTTTTGGTTACTCAAGGCCTTGATTGGTGTGGTATAGAAGCACTTTGTACCCTGCGATAAGGCCAGTGATACGGCGAATTCACCCACGATAGTTTTGCCCGCTCCAGTTGGGGCGCAAACGAGAACTCCGTGTCCGTTCTCGATAGCCTGACAACCAGCGATCTGGAAGTCATCAAGTGGATGGGATAGTGATTGACGAAAAACGTCGAGATGGGAACCAAAGCTCATGGCTCAAGGCTACCTAAGCTAAAAGGATGCACCAAGAATATAGGTGCATCCGCTTATTTAGATAATGTCGTCGAAATAGTTTTTGTCTTCAGCTAAAGGCGCTGGCTTAGATATGGGAGCCGAAGCTAAGGTCGACGATTCGTCGGGATTTCGCGAGGTTTGAACCGGGGGCGAGGCTTCTTCATCGCCTAGGTCCAGCCACTCGGGGCGGTCAATCCTTCGGCGTCGGTCGTTGAAGCGACAGAATTGGATCGCTAATTCCATGAGTAAGCTTAGCGAGAAAGCCAGTGCAACCATGGAAAATGGATCTTGACCGGGGGTCATAAAAGCCGCAAAAATAAAAATACCCAAGACAATAAAGCGCCGCTTCTCTTTAATGGCTTGATAGCTGATTAATTCCACCACGTTAAGCATGGCGATGATGAGCGGTAGTTCGAAACTGACGCCAAAAATAACTAGTAGTGCCAGAATAAAATTAAAGTATTGTCCACCCGAAAGCGCCGCGATCTGGGTATTATCGCCGATAGTCAGAAGCAGATCCAAGCCATAGGCGACCACAAAATAGGCGAGGAGTGCGCCCACGACGAAGAGGAAAACAGCACTAGCGACAAAGGTGAAAGTCCACTTACGTTCCTGGCGCTTCAACCCTGGGGTTATAAAAGCCCACATCTGGTATAGCCACACTGGGGAGGCGAATACGGCACCAGCAAGGGCACCAACTTTCAGTCTCAGGAGAAACATCTCGAAGGGGCTGGTCGCGAGCAAGCGGCATTCGCCGTCGAGCGTAAACGATGCGCGCTTCGAAGGATCGAGGGAGCAGTAAGGACCGCGCAGAATCTCTCCGAGACTAGGGATAGATAGTACCGCGTGCTGGTACCACAGAAAACCGGCGATGGATCCGAGAATCAACCAAATGACCGATATGATTACTCGGCGGCGTAGTTCTTGGAGGTGCCCCACCAGAGACATTTGAGCTTCCGGATTGCTGCTGCGCCTAAATCGCTTTTTCTTCGCCTGTTTTTCTGTAGATGCGGCTGGTGTAAGAGAACTCATCATTGCTTAAGAGGAACTGTACCTAAGCCTGAGGATTTTGGTTGCCTACGGAGCCCTGCCCTGGATTTGTTACGTGCCCTTGATGGGGAAAAGGAGCCTGCAAGGGATTCGGGTTATCGCCCTGCTGAGGGTACTGCGTAGGGTTGGGATGAGTAGCTGGCCCCTGGTTGGCATAGGGAGCCTGGTTGGGGTTAAGCGCTGGCCCTTGATTAATAGGTGACGCGCTGATGGGAGAGGGCGTTACTGGCTGCTGGGCGATCGCTTGCTGGTCACTAACTGCCTTATCATCGTTACTCATTTCTTTGACCTCCGACTTGAAGATACGCATGGAGCGTCCCAGTGAACGGGCAGCATCGGGTAGTCTACGAGCACCGAAAAGGAGAATGAAAACGAGGAGAATCAGGATGATCTCGAGGGGGCCTAAATTTGGCATAGGGGTCCTTTCTGAAGGTCCAACAGATCAGGAAAATCTGCTCAACGTTATGGTAGAGCGCTGGCTAAGAGAAATCTCTCAATCGTCAGATGTCTCATTACGTCCTAATCATACGCACCTTTGAGCTCTCTGGCTCGTTTTCTCACAGTGTCGGCGATTTCTGCAGGTTCGACGACTCTCATACGGTCAGTATTGCCGAGGGCGAAATTAACCAGCCATGTTCTGGATACAAGTGGCAGGGTAATCCACAGGTGGTGATCTTCATCTAATAGAGCCTGGCTGTGGGGTATGGTATCGGCTAACCAACTGGCATGGGGATATATGACGATGGTGGCATGTTCGGTGACCGCATGGAAGTCAAAGGGGTCGTTGCTATCGAATTCGAGCTCTTCAAGATGGCTCTCCGCGGACTCGTTCTCCAGCGTCAAGTCAGTTATGCAATCGATGCGAAAAGTGCGATGGTCTACGGCATCATGATCGTAGGCGTGAAGATAGACTAGACCGTCTTTGCTAAATAAGCGTACCGGCGAGGCGTACCGTTTACTGAGTGCATCCTTGGCGCGTGAGTAATAAGAGAATGCTATCCTTTGGGATTTTTGTAACGAGGTAGCTATCAATGCCAATTTCTCACCGTGTTCGTCACGGGTTTGTTCTCGACCGAGATGATCGGAACTATTAACCTGTAAACCAGTGGCTAGGAGCAGTGACCTGATCTTCTCGATCGCTGACTCCACGGCTTCTTTTTCCACCAAGCCAGGAGCCGATAGCAGTGACTCCAAACCGAGAATGAGGGCATTGGCCTCCGTTCGATTGAGCCGTAGCGGGAAATCCATGCCCTGGCTATCAAGGATTTTCACCGAGTGAAACTCGGATCTCAAATCGACCAATTGATCAGGAGTAATGCCAGGACCACAACAATACAAGCGGTTTAAATCCTTCTTCAACGTCCCGGGGTCGGTTCCTAGGTCAGCGGCAGCTTCCATAATTGAACGCCCCGGATGCTTTTGAAAATAGGGCAAAAGATTCAGCATCCGCACCAGATCGAGATAATGGGTGTTCATTTACCTCTCCCCTAGAGCCATATCAACGAGCTCGCGGATCTCCGCGATCAGGGAGTCGGGTGATTCCACTCGCACAGATGGGCCGTGGATCATGGCTTGACGCTTCAACCAATCGGCGTCAACGTCGCGAAAGACATACCGATTATCGCCGAGCGGCTGGGCCAGTGATCGAAGATCGTTCGCTACACCAGGGGTGATGAAGAGCTCAGCCGTGATAAATGTGGTGCCGCTTCCGAGTTGTCCGATGAGAAGATCAAGAAAATTGGTCCCTGCTGCAGGCGCATTAAAGTCCCCGTATGCGCTTGATTCTTGGGGGTCTACGATTGAGATATCTGATAGCCGCCTCAGCCGGAAACAGCGCGGTGCCGCGCGATCGATATCATAACCAATGAGATACAGCCTGTCTTTATAAGTGAGAAGCGCCCATGGGTCTATCCACCGTTCATAAAAGTCACTGGCCTGATCACGCTGATAATAGAATCGCAGGCGCTTTCGCTGCGCGATAGCTTCGTCGATAAGATCGAGGTTTTGAGAACTGAGTAGTGAAAGATCGTTGATGGGGGTGAATAACGGTTTCTCGTTGAGCGAACTTGGCACCCCGCTAGCCGCCAGCTTGGTCCACCCGGACCGGGAAAATGTAGCAAGTTCTCCGCAACTGTCCATCTTGCCTACGAGACTTAAAACCCGAGCCTCTTCTTCGGTGAATTCGATCGGTGGAAGCTGATAGTCATCGGAGTTAAGGCACCACACACTAATACCCTCGATATTGACGTTCTCGAGAGGGACCCCCAACGAAATGAGGGTGTCGATATCACGGGTAAAAAGGCGTCGTGCTGCGGATACCGTCCGGATGGGCGTCTTAGCGTCTTTTGCGTAGCCATAGACGTCACGGTAAATGTCTTCGAATGTGAGATAACGGCGCCCTGAATGTGCTGCTTCGAGCAAAGCAAAAGTAAGATTCGTGATTCGGGCTAATTTCACTTCGGTGGGAGTTGCCACAACGAATCATTCCCTGCCTTCTCGTTTCATGATCTCAATAAGTTCATCAACGCGTGTGTCGTGGGGGCTAAACGGGCACCCGAGTTCTACGCTGTGCGGTTCCGACCCATTGACCTTCAGACGCATCCAGTCCGCGGAGAATTCTACCCCATGATCCCGGGCAGCTTGGATAAATCGGCCCCGTAAGTGGGCTCGGGTGGTGTGCGGTGGATGTACTTGGGCGATATCTACCAGTCTGGGATCAATCCACCGATGAATGAGTCCTTTTGATTCCATGATTCGATGCAGACCGCGCTCATTCCTTATGTCGTGGTAGGTCAGTTCCACCTGCTTGAGCTTAGGGTGGGAGAAATCCGTACTAGATAGTCCGAGGCGGCGTTGGTAGCGCCTCAGCAGTTGAAGTTTGATGATCCAATCAATATCGTGCTCAACGAGGGAATAATCTGTAGATTCGATGGCCTCTAATACGAGGCGCCACAAGTGACACACCTTAACTAGCTCGGAGTTGGGAGTTGAATTATTGTCGTCGCGGTGTTCCAGCCATTTCTGTGCGGCTTCAAGGTAGCGCCACTGAATATCTAATGCACTCATTGATGGGCCCTTTTCGCACGGGACCACCGCTCGGCCGGTGCAATCACGCGATATCTCTCGAATGACGGAGATATCCTTTTCGCTGGCCAGCCGCGGAAACTCGATTCCCGCTTCCAGCATCTCCAATACTAGAGTTGTGGAACCTACTTTGAGGGCGAGAGAGGGTTCGGCCATATTTGAATCCCCCACGATCACATGTAGCCGACGATAGTGATGGGAATCGGCATGGGGCTCATCGCGGGTATTGATGATCGGGCGCGAGCGTGTTGTGGCACTAGAGACTCCCTCCCATACATGATCGGCGCGCTGAGAGAGCTGGAATGAACCTTCTTGGATACTCCCGGCGCCGCATATAAGTTGCCTGGTAATTAAGAAAGGCAAGAAGGATCGACCAAGGTGGCGTAACACCGTCTCTCTGGCAACCAGATAATTCTCATGGCAGCCATAAGAATTTCCAAAGGAGTCTAGATTATTTTTGAAAAGATAGATCCGGTGAGGTCGCCCTTCTTCAGCAAGCGCTCGCTCTGCTTGGCTGGCAAGGGAGTCTACAATCTTATCCCCCGCGCGTTCGTAGCTGATGAGTTGGGAGAGACTATCGCACTCGGCGGTGGCCACCTCTGGGTGAGAGCCGACATCTAGATAGAGCCGAGAACCGTTGGGAATAAAGACATTGGAACTTTTCCATTGATCCATGACAGGGCGAAAGAGTAGCCGTGCGATCTCGTCGACGTCCAGTCGCGGTTGGCGGACATCTGCAGATACCGAATTTATTCCGTACTCAGTCTCGATGCCGACGATGCGCCTCGAGAACACTTACTCGCCGCCCTTTTGGATATAGGAGCGAACAAACTCTTCGGCATTTGTTTCCAACAAGCCGTCAATTTCATCGAGGAGATCATCCACCCCCTGATGATCTACCTGGATCTGGCTTGCTAAGATATCGCCCAACTCCCCCTCGTTTTCACCCTCGGGAGATCCTGATTGCATACGATGCTTATGAGCCATTTACACGTGTCCTTTCTTTAGAAACGGAAACCGATTAAATAAGTCTGAATCTCCGGCTAGATTGCTGATTTCATCGCGGGTATATCCCTGTGGATCCAGCATTGCGAATTTACTGCCAGCGCTCGTCACGGAATCCCAATTAGCAGCATCTACGCATGTGTGGGATATGAGGTTGCCACGGAGGTAAGCGCGGGTATCGGCAGGCGGGATATCTGCGCAGGTGGCAATATCTTCCGCGGAGACGAGGGTGAGCATTCGATGCGATCTCACTAAGGCATGATAAAGGCTGCGCTCGGGGGAAATATCGCAATACTGTAAGTCCAATAATTTGATTTTAGGATCATCAATGTCTAAACCTCGGCTGAGATAGGCAGAGATCAGTGACCATTTAGCGCACCAGTCGAGTCGGTCTGCGCAGCCTTTATACCCCTCGTCCTCGAGGATATCCATGGTTTCCATCCACAAAGGGTAAACATACTCATCCGGTTGAATTCTTGAGGCATAGATCCGCAATATGTCGAGAGCAGTCAGTGAAGAACCATCTGCCATCTGCAATGTCTGAGATAGAGATAGATCTCGTGAAACAAGGCGAATCTGTTGTACTGGATCGGCGAGGCGTAGATCGGAAAAATCTACTCCGTTCTCAATCGCATCGAGGATGAGACTGGTCATCCCTAATTTCAGAACAGTTGCGGTTTGTGACATATTTGCGTCGCCAACAATGATATGAAGCCTGCCAAAACGATTGGAATCAGCATGAGGTTCATCGCGTGTATTGATAATTCCGCGGTTGAGAGTGGTTTCTAGCGAAATTTCCTGTTCGATATAGTCAGCGCGTTGGCTTATTTGAAAGCCCGGTTGTTCGCCTAGGGAACCGATACCGACGCGGCCGGCGCCTGTTAAAACTTGGCGACAAACGAAATAGGGAATGAGAGATGACGCTATATCGTCGAAGTCTGTATCGCGTCGGTAGAGATAGTTTTCGTGACTGCCATAGCTCGCACCCTTTCCGTCGACATTATTTTTGTAGATTCTTAAGGGAGGGCAGGGGTCATGGTGCTCGAGAATCGAGTGACCCGCCTGGGTTAAATGGGCAATATGGTCGACAGCACGCTGGAGGATGATATCGCCCGCCTGGTCGTAGATCATTGCATCGCGGGCATTGGTCGTTTCGGGGCTGGAATATTCCGGGTGGGCGTGGTCGACATAGAATCGACCTCCATTCGGGAGCATGACATTCGCTACACCGAGCGCCCGAGGATCCACGACGGGAATATGATGAAAGCGTTTTAGGTCAAAACCGCGACGATCTCTAAGTGGATACTCAGATATATAGTCCCATCGAGTGCTTAAGGCCTGGTGTTCTAATTGCCCGAAGGCAACGACAGCGTGTGTTGAGGTAATGATGGGGCTTAGCTGCGGCTGATCAGGGCTGGAGATGCCATACTCGGTTTCGGTACCTAGGATGCGTGACATCAAAGTGATCCCCCGATCACACGAGCTTCTTGCACCTCAAGACCGTGGCGCCCTAGGATTCGTGACCACTCGTGGGGATGCGACGTATTGGGCATATCCTCACTTTCCATATTTTCGGCATCGATTGCGCGCCTGAGATGCTCGCTGGTAATTCCGGAGGCGCTGTCAGTTTGAAGTTGATCTTTTATGGCGTATTTTTTTGCCCGATCCACGATATTTGCAATCATCGCACCGGAGGCGAAATCGCGGTAGTGGAGGACCTCAACTGTGCCACTTCGAAGGACTAACTCCACAAAGGGGTGGTCGGCAAACATATATTCCACAGCATTATCGATCAATACAGAAATGTCCTCAGCGTGAGGAATATCTCCACCAAGATGTTTGGCAAAGATATCGCGAGATTTAGCAGCATCGGGACGACCCACGCGAATTTTAATATCTAAGCGTCCTGGCCTCAGAATAGCTGGGTCGATCAGCTCTTCCCTATTCGTGGCTCCGATGACAATAACGTTCTTCAATTTTTCCACGCCGTCGAGCTCTGTGAGCAACTGTGGAACTACCGTCGTTTCCATATCCGAGGATACTCCAGACCCTCGGGTGCGGAAGATGGACTCCATTTCGTCAAAAAAGACTATAACGGGGCGTCCTTCGCTGGCTAGGTCTCGGGCCCGCTCGAAGATCAGTCGGATGCGGCGTTCCGTTTCACCAACGTACTTATTTAGTAATTCAGGTCCCTTAACGTTGATGAAATAGCTTGATGGTCGAGATCCATCTGGATCGGATCTTCGCTGAGTGCGCTCGGCTAGAGAATGCGCCACCGCCTTAGCGATGAGGGTTTTCCCACAGCCAGGCGGGCCATAGAGCAAAACACCTTTGGGTGGAGTGAGATTATAGCGCCGGTAAAGCTCGGGCTCAAGGAAAGGCAGCTCTACAGCATCGTGAATCTGCTCAATTTGCTCAGCCAAGCCCCCCACATCCTCATAGGTGATATGAGGGACTTCCTCCAGAGCTAGCCGCGATACTTCAGTTTTAGGAATAACTTCAAAGGCGTAGCCGGATCTTTCATCGACAAGCAACGTATCGCCCGGACGAGCTTCGCGCTTTAACTGCTCCTTAATATCATGAGCGATCCTTAGAATCTTCTCTTCACCAGTCTGGGTGGCCACGAGGACGCGTGCGGAATCCACAACCTCTAACAGAGTCCCCAGCGCGCCTGTGTGCTGAAAATGACAAACCTCGACAACTTGGTTGCCTTCCCCCAGTCGCACTAGTTTACCCGGAAGGAGGTCTCGCGGATCTACCAAAGGCGATATCGCGACACGCATCCGTCGATTGCTAGTAAATACCTCTGCGTAACCTTCTCGTGGAGATTGTTCGAGGTAAACGCCGTAAGTGGACGGTGGTGCCGCCATTTCTTCCAGCTGTCCGTGAAGTTCCTCAAGCTTATGCCGGGAAGCTTTAAGAAGATCCGCCATCTTCGCTGCACGCGCCTGGAGTTCGCGGTTTTCTCGCTGCAGTTTAAGCATTGTGGTGGAGGATTGCATGCCGCTCAGCTTACTCGGTAGTGCACCCTAAGTCAGATTTAGCGCGCACGGTGAGATGACAGTATCGACGATCACGGAGGAAGCCGACTGCCGGCGCGAGCTACTTCCGAGCTTTACGTTGTGGACGTGGCGGGGTCACCCCATCAGCGAGGCGTCGTGCGAAGACGAGGAATGCGGTGTGAGCATTCATCCGGTGCTCTGGTCTCGTAGCCAAACCTTCTACACGCCAATCTCGAACAAGCGATTCCCATGCTCTCGGTTCGGTAAAGCACTGCCGCTCCCGAATACCCTCCATTACCTTCATGAGCTGGGGGACCGTTGCTACATAGGCCATTATTACGCCGCCCGGAAGGAGTAATTCCTGAGCCTTTTCCAAGCACTCCCACGGCGCAAGCATGTCCAAGATGATTCGATCCACTGGACCGTTGAGCTCTTCGAGCGAGATTTCTTTAAAGTCACCGAGTCGTGGATGCCACGTGGCGGGTCGTGTACCGAAATACTGGTCGACATTCGATTCCGCGAACTCGAGGTGGTCCTCCCTAATTTCATAGGAGAAGACTTCGCCCTTCTCTCCGACGGCGCGCAGTAGAGCCATGGACAAGGCACCAGAGCCGGCACCTGCTTCGAGCACGCGCGCGCCGGGAAAGATATCCCCTTCGACTAAAATCTGCGCGGAGTCCTTAGGGTAGATGACTGCCGCACCACGGGGCATAGACAAAACATGATCAACGAGCAGGTGCCGGAAACAAAGGTATTCATAGCCTTGCTCTGATTTGACCACGGTGCCCTCGTGAGAGCCGATGATATCGTCGTGGGCGATTGCGCCTTTATGGGTGAATAGTTTCCCACCAGTTTCAAGGACGACTGTCAGATGCCGTCGTTTTGGGTCAGTGAGCTGGACGCGATCGCCTACTTGAAAAGGACCTGAATATGCCATGAGGATTTAGGCTACCAGATAGCTGTGCAGGGCTCGCTGGAGCCCCGCGAGATCTTCGCGATGGCACAGCTCGCGGGCCGAATGCATACTCAGCAGCGGAATGCCTACGTCGACCGTCGGGATTCCCAGTCGGGTTGCAGAAATTGGGCCAATGGTTGAACCGCACGGTACCGCGTTATGGCCCACGAATACTTGAGAGTTGACCCCTGCACGCTCACAGGCTGTAATCCACATAGCGGACGTCTCAGTAGTGGACGCATATCGTTGATTGGCGTTGACTTTGAGAACGGGGCCACTGCCCAGTATCGGGAAGTTGGTTGTATCGTGCTTATCCGCGTAGTTGGGGTGCAGAGAGTGAGCCGCGTCTGCGGAAACGCAATGCGAGCGGGCATATATTCTCTTGATGGCATCGTAGTTTGCCCCGAGGGATACCGCGGTACGTTCGAGGACATCTCCAAGAAGCGGCCCAGCAGCACCTGTGATGGATTGGGATCCCACCTCCTCATGGTCGAAACAAGCGAGCACTAATACATCGCTCTTATTCGATGCTCCACCCGCTGATACCGCCTCGATGAGAGCTTTGATTCCGGGGAATACTGAGGAGAGATTGTCAAGACGCCCTGCTGCTAGAAATTCCTCATTCAAACCAAAATACTCACCCCGCTGGGCATCGCAGGTTATCAGATCATGGGAGATGATATCGTCGGCGGCTACACCTGCTGATTGGGCGAGAATATCTGTGATGCTCGTGTCTTCATACCCCACTGCGTAGATGGGCTGGGTGTGCTGTTGCCTGTCGATTTTCAATGCCTCATTGCTCGTGCGATCTAAGTGGATGGCGAGCAGCGGGATACGAAAGAGTGCTGGGGTATCCACGAGCACTGTGGATCCGTTCTTCAACCCTAGACTTCCAGCTAGTCTCAACTCACGGTCGAACCATGACGGAATGATGGGTCCACCGTAGACTTCCACCGCTGCTTGATTAAAGCCGTGGCGATGGAGGTCACCGTGGAATTTCAGTTTGAAACCAGGCGAATCGGTATGGGCGCCGATAATTCTGAAGCCGCTGTGATCTGAGGCCCCCTCTGGTATGAACCAGGCAACAAGTGCTCCCCCGCGGATGAGATAGTGTCCACCTGGAGTGCTGTCCCACGGTTCTGTTTCCTCTTGACGGACAAAACCTGCGGCAGCTAACAACTGGGCACCGAGATGTGCTGCGTGAAAGGAACTAGGTGCTGCGTGGATAAAATCTTTGATATCGTCCATAGCCTCTAGTCTAGAACAGCGAATGAGCGTGGTTTAAGATGGGAGGTCATGAAGCTAGCTCTCTCCCCCTCGCGACTGTCGGATTTTAAACAGTGCCCTTTGCTCTACCGGTACCGGGCCATAGATAAGATCCCAGAGAAGAAGACTAGGGCTCAAATTAAGGGCACTGTGGTGCATCAATGTTTAGAAGATCTTTTTAGCCTCGACCACTCGGCTCGCACCCTCGATTCTTTAACGCGACGCATTCCCGAAGTGTTCGAGCACATGGCAGCTAAAGATCCCGAGATTCGCAATCTCGTTTCCACTCCAGAGGAGAAACGAGAATTTTTCAATGAGGCGTGGGTCTTGCTGCGCCGCTATTTTGTGGTAGAAAATCCTCGGGGTTTTGATCCTCTGTCGTGTGAGAAATATATTAACGGCACCTTACCCAATGGGGTGCCTATACGAGGTTTTATTGATCGCGTGGATCGAGCTCCAACGGGGGAATTACGCATTGTGGATTATAAGACGGGCAAAAAACCTCCTGAGCGCTTTAGCCAGCAAGCTATGGATCAGATGCGGTTTTATGCTCTTGCCTGGTGGCGTTTGAATAACCGCGTTCCCACCATGCTCCGACTGATTTATTTAAGCACCGATGATCCATTTCTCGACCTCATACCCGACCGTGAGGATCTCGAGAGGTTCGAGCACTCTCTCGATATCGTGTGGGAAAAAATTCAGATGAGAATTGCGGCTCAAGATTTTGAGGCCACCCCATCTCAGTTATGCCCATGGTGCAGTTATCATGCGTTGTGCCCGCAACAGCAAGGACATAAGCTACCCTTTCCCACCATGAAATAGGTCCCAATCAACTAAAAAATTGGGACTTATTTCAACTGACTTAGAATAGTCCGTTAATCAAGTCTCCTTCCACGGTGATCTGTTCTGCTGCGGGTTTTTTCGGCAGGCCTGGCATTGTCATCACATCTCCTGTGAGTGCAACGATGAAACCGGCGCCTATGCGTGGCAATAGTTGTCTAATGTGGATAACGTGGCCTTGGGCTGCTCCAAGAGCATTGGGATCCTCGCTGAATGAGTATTGAGTTTTGGAGATACAGACGGGCAGGGTGTCCCATCCGTGAGCCTGTAAATATTTCAGGTCCTTGAGTGCGCGAGCAGACCACTGCACCTCCTTGGCTCGATAGATCTCTGTGGCGATGCGATTGATTGATTCCTCCAAGCCCTGTGCGGGATCGTAGAGCGGATGCGAGGAGGTGTCGTGGAGATTGTCCAATACATATTGAGCGAGTTCAGCGGCACCTTGACCACCCTGTGCCCACACATCCACAGCGTGCAAGGCCACGTTATAATTCGTAGCCCAAGCCTTCATCCACGCAATTTCGGAATCAGTATCTGTACTAAAGAGATTCAAGGCCACCACGGGCTCAACCCCGAATTTCCTCAGGTTTTCAGTATGCTGCTCGAGGTTGACGATCCCGCTCTCGAGGGCCGAAAGGTCTTCGTGAGTCAGGTTCTGGCGTGTCATGCCTCCATTGAATTTCAACGAACGGATAGTGGCCACTATTACGCAGCCAGCAATATCAAGATGCCCGATTCGAGCCTTGATATCGAAGAATTTCTCGGCGCCCAGATCTGCGCCGAAGCCAGCTTCAGTGAGCACATAATCAGCATGCTCGAGTGCAGTTTGTGTGGCGATGAGTGAATTGCACCCATGTGCGATATTGGCGAAAGGCCCGCCATGGACAAATGCAGGTGTCCCACCGAGGGTTTGAACCAAGTTGGGATGCAAGGCATCTTTTAGTAGGGCCATCATAGCACCAGTGGCTGATAGGTCAGCAGCGGTAACTGGGCGTCCGTCGAAAGTCTGGGCCACGACGATATTGGCCAACCGTTCCCCAAGATCGTTGATCCCGGTAGCTAAGCACAAGATGGCCATAATCTCGCTCGCTGCGGTAATAGTGAATCCCGTTTCAGTGGGGACACCGTGAGCTGGTCCCCCAAGACCTGTGACGACATGGCGAAGGCTCCGGTCGTTGACATCGAGGCAACGTTGCCATGAGATTTTTCTCGGGTCAATTCCCAAGGCATTCCCTTGGTGGATATGGTTGTCGATGATTGCGGCGAGGGTATTGTTGGCGGCTGTAATCGCGTGGAAATCCCCTGTGAGGTGCAAATTAATATCTTCCATGGGAACAATCTGGCTGTGTCCGCCGCCTGCGGCTCCGCCTTTAATCCCGAAAACAGGCCCGAGGGAGGGTTCGCGTATAGCCACAAGTGTGGAGTGACCCTGAGCCGCAATAGCATCGGCTAGTCCAATAAGGACGGTGGATTTACCCTCGCCTGCTGGTGTGGGTGACATCCCAGTCACCAAAATGAGTGCGCCTTTTTGTGAGCGGTTCGGTGCGATCGTCGTATCGATCTTGGCTTTATTGCGCCCATAAGGGAGCACCGCTGCGGGAGGTATACCAGCCCGCTCGGCAATAGTGTCAATATTGACAAGCGGGTGGGATTGAGCGATTTCTACATCGGACAGCATGGGGCTAAGGCTCCTCGGTATATGTGGGTAGATGCTAAACAGTTCAGGTTTAAATCTATCCGATGAAGTTCAAGAATATGCGCCCATATCCATACTTTTCCAGTCCCGCAGGCTAGGGAGACTTAGACCTCATTTAGTTATCAAGGTAGAGGCGTCCCCTAAATACTGGATGCATGAGGTTTTCTTTAGAGAGCACCTGATTGAGGGTCTCCTCGTCCATCAGACCTTTTTCTAAGACGAGTTCACGAACCGATTTCCCCGTCGCAGCCGCTTCCTTACCGATGAGGTCGCCATTGTGGTGGCCAATAAAAGGATTGAGGTAGGTGATAATGCCTATGGACTGCTCTACGTAGCGTTGGCATACCTCTTTATTAGCGGTGATTCCGCTCACGCACTTTTCACGCAGGGTTCGAGATGCATTTCTCAAAATGTCCATAGACTCGAATAGTGCTTGGCCAATGGCGGGCTCCATCACATTGAGTTGCAATTGCCCCGCCTCCGCCGCCATGAGGACGGTGATGTCGTTGCCGAATACTTTGAAGCACACTTGGTTAACAACCTCGGGGATAACGGGGTTGACCTTCGCCGGCATAATCGATGATCCTGCTTGACGTTCGGGCAGGTTGATCTCGTTGAGGCCAGCTCTGGGTCCTGAGGAGAGAAGTCTGAGGTCGTTGCAAATTTTCGATAGTTTCATAGCACCGCGCTTGAGAGCCGAATGGACGAGCACATACGCGCCGGTATCACTAGTAGCCTCAATGAGATCGGCAGCTGATTTCACCGGTAGTCCTGTGACTTCAGCAAGGGCTGCGGTCACTTGGTTGCGATACCCGGACGGGGTGTTGAGACCTGTTCCGATAGCTGTGGCCCCTAAATTAACCTCTAGGAGGCGATCGGCAGCGAGCTGCATAATGGCGCGTTCTTCACTCAGGTTCTGGGAGAAGGCTTTAAATTCATCGCCGAGGGTCATCGGTACCGCGTCTTGCAGCTGGGTGCGCCCCATTTTTAAGATATCGACAAATTCGTGCGATTTGACGTCAAATGCTGCCTGTAGGTGGTCAAATTCCTTGATCAAACGCATCATGGAGGCATAAAGGCCCAAACGGAAACCTGTGGGGTACGCATCGTTTGTTGATTGCGACATATTTACATCATCGTTGGGATTGATGACATCATAGGCTCCCTTGGGCTCACCTAAGTGCTCGAGGGCTAGATTGGCGACAACCTCGTTGGTATTCATATTCAGCGACGTTCCCGCTCCACCTTGGAATACGTCGATGGGGAATTGGTCCATGCAGCGGCCATGCTCCAAAATCTGATCACATGCCCACACGATTGCCTCTGCTTTGTTGGCGGGTAGTGTGTGTAGGCGTCGATTGGCTAGTGCTGTCGCTTTCTTTACCTGCACCATGCCCCGAATAAAGTCTGGGATCTGGTTGATGGTTGTTCCCGAAATCTGGAAATTTTCGATGGCTCGCTGTGTATGGATTCCGTAGTATTTGGAATTATCAATGTGCATTTCACCGAGGAGGTCTACCTCAGTGCGCATATCGGAGTTATGGGGCTGAGTTGGGTTGTGGCGAGCCATAGTCGGTGGAAGTCTCCTTAAAATTGTATTATTACACAGTAAGAAGGTGCTGAGACGGTGGAGCGCGAAATCCTAGGATTTCGCTGGGCGCGCCACTTTTAACCTAGGCGAAACCTAGCTCTGAAAGGTTTCGCACCAAGGCTACGTTACCTCGACGGCACCACCACTCACCATACACCGATACAGGGGGTTTGTGAGCCTAAAAGTACAGATCGGCTCTGTGTAGTGACCGCTCAATGGGGGTAGGTGAGCGCTCTGTACCCAGGTACGCTACTGACTTATGGAATTAAACCATTCTTCGAGCCGATTAAAGGTGATATCAGCATAGGAATTAATGCCGATCTCATGAACCTCAGGTGGGCGCTGAGCTTGTGAGCCAGGAGCGGCGACGACCACGCACCCGGCACGAGTTGCAGCGGTCATGCCAGTGTAGGAATCTTCAAAGACGAGACATTCTCGAGTGGATACCCGGAGTCTTTCCGACGATGAACGGTAGATAAGGGGATGTGGTTTTCCTGTGTGAACCTCGTCTCCGCACAAGGAGCCTGCAAAATAGTGAGCTCCGAGAGTGTCGATGACGGGCTCAGCTAATTCTCTGGAGGTATTAGTGACTATAAAATTAGGGATTCCTCGCTGCTGAATATCGCCCAAAAGCTCGATAACACCAGCAAAGATTTCAGTCTGCGGTAGCAATTCTTGCATCCGCTTCACCATAAAACGTTCAAAATGCTCGTAAGCAGGCTTATCTAAGGAAATACCGGCGTGTTCCGCGGCAATTTGAAGGGTATTAGCAAATGATCCCCCCACCGTCTGAGCCCGTAATTCAGGGGTGAGTCGTCGCCCCATCTCTTCACTGAGTTCGTAGGTAGCAATCTCCCACAGAGGTTCTGAGTTCACTAAAGTTCCGTCCATATCCCACAGGACGGCACGAAGTTTTGCAGCCATCTATTTGAGTGTCCTTCCTAACGGAAAAATTGCGCAATATTCTCGAATAACCCTACTTGATGACCGCCGCCGAAGAATACCAGCGCAAAGATGATAGAGAAGAACCTCCGGATAAGGCTTCGTACAATACTAATTATTGCAACTAGCACCACTACTCCAATAATGAGTGGAAAGGCCACTTCTGGGCTGAGGAGATAATCGAGGGACATATCTATCACTTCTTTCTCATGGGTGCTTATATAGCTTCCGGCACTCCTAGGATTCTAAGACAGAAAAGCCCTCGGTCATAAGCGGGTGTTCGTGGCTGATATTTACTCTTGATAGTCCTCCCCTATGCTCGTGCGCGAGCCAGTCAGGGCGGATAGGAGTTAAAAAGCGTGTGCACGATGCTGAAACGATCGTGCAAGTCCAGTAGCCACGATGCCTATACACTCGCCGCGAGCTGTGTGGTCACCGACTATTATTCCGTCCATCTTCTACACTCGAGCCCCTCGGTCAGCGAATAATCCTCGGATCGCCGGAAAATCGCGATCATGGTCTAGCCAAGCAGTGAGGCGTCGCGGTAGGAAACGGTATCAGTGTGGGAACAGTACTCCGCTTCCGTTAATCTCGGCAGCTCCGTTACCCGTGCTTCAGCTACTCCTTTGAGAGCCCACAACTCGGCGATAAGGTCCTCGAGTTCCGCTGCTTCTTCGGGCTCGATAATGGCATCAGCGTTACGGTAGTTGAACTCTAAAATTCGCCGATGCCAGTTGGAAGTCGTATCTACAATAAACTCGTCCGATTCCACCAAGGAGGGATCGTCAATCCGGGCGCACTCTCGGACCAGGGCGTACAGGAGGTTTTCCAGCTCAGCTAACTGCTCGCTATCATATGGTGGATCCCAGAATTCTTTTTCCGATGCTCGAAGATAAGAGCCAGTCGAAAATGTGCGCAGATCAGCGATAAAATTCTCCACCTTTTTATCAAAATATTCGATAAACGTACCCGTCATAGCTTTATTCCCAATAGTGCATCAACCCCCACCTGAACGAGCTGGCCCGCCTCGCTCAGCGTTTGACGGCTGGGGGGTTGCCCCACTACCGAATGAGCCCAACGATCGATCGCTGACAAAGCACCAGGGGTATCGAGATCATCTGCCAGTCTCGTACGCACAAACTGGATAAGATCTTCGGCGTGAGCACGGTTGCTCTCGCGGCTAATAGCGCTGCGCCATAGCGCGAGTCGATCTTCGGCTGCAGCGAGTAAATCTTGAGAGAAATCCCGCGACGCGCGATACGACGCCGAAAAGACACTGAGACGGATGGCGGCTGGATCGTGTCCCGCTCGAGTGAGATGGGATACGAATACTAGATTGCCAAGTGATTTGGACATCTTGACTCCATCGAGGGAGATCATGCCGGTGTGGACATAATGTCCGGCCATACGCGGGCTATCGCAGGCCGCTTCCACGTGAGCCGCTGAGAACTCATGGTGGGGGAAGATGAGGTCTGATCCACCTCCTTGGATAGCGAAATGGTTACCCAAACGATGAGCAGCAATAGCCGCGCACTCGATATGCCACCCCGGGCGACCCGGCCCAAACGGAGAATCCCATGAGGGTTCCCCCTCGCGGTGAGCTCGCCAAATTAGGGCATCGAGAGGATCTTTCTTAAATTCCCGCTGTGGGTCTCCCCCGCGCTCAGCGAAGAGTTCTTCCATAAGTGCCCGAGAATAATTTGACTCGTAGCCAAAGTTCTTTGTTGCCGTAACAGAGGCATATATATCGGGATAGTCGGGATCGTCGACAATATAGGCAGCACCAGTCTCGAGCAGTCGCGATACGAGCGTGATAACCTCATCGACCGATTCCATAGCCCCGATATAATCCTGTGGCGGTATAACCCTCAGGTTAGTCATATCAGAACGGAAGAGATCAATCTGGCTGGTACCCAACGCCTGCCAGTCGAGGCCGTCTCGTTGGGCGCGTTCAAAGAGGGGATCGTCGACGTCGGTGATATTTTGCACGTAATGGACCTGCGCACCTTGATCGATGAGAACTCTGTGGATGAGGTCAAAAGTCAGATATGTCGCGGCGTGACCCAAGTGCGTGGAATCGTACGGAGTAATTCCACACACATAAATCCCAGCCTTGCCTTGATGAACTTCAACTGGTTTGACTACCCTATCGGCGGTGTCGTACAAGCTTAACGCGATGGGTTCGCCAGGGAGGTGGGGAATGTCGGGCCGTGACCAAGAAAACATAGGCGCTAGTTTACCGAAAAATCACCGTTGCGCCGATTCGCTAACACCGGCCCCTACCGAGCCGCTGCTACGGGATTAGGAGTCCGGCTGCGAGCAGCGCTATCGTGGCCAGCCCCACCGGGATGCGGTAAGCCGCGAACCAACTAAAGGAGTGCTGGGAAACAAAGCGTAAAAGCCACGCGATAGTAGCGTAACCGACTCCAAAGGCGATAAGGGAGCCGACAATGAGCTGAACGCCAGAGGCAGCCTGGCCCGTCTGTGGGGCGAAAGCATCGGGTAGCGAGAATAAGCCCGAAGCTAAGACCGCAGGTATAGCGAGCAGAAAGCTAAACCGGGCTGCGACTTCGCGCTCCAGTCCAAGAAAAAGACCAGCAGAGATCGTCCCTCCTGATCGAGAGACCCCAGGGATAAGCGCAAGACATTGAGCGAGACCCATAACAATAGCGTCAGTCATAGTGAGATCTTCGTAGCGGCGCTTTTTCCTCCCCCACCGTTCTGCTGCGATAAAGACAAAGGAGAAAAGGATCAAGACGGTGGCGGTGATCCACAGATTGCGGAGATTGCCCCGTATATAGTCCTTAGCTAGGAATCCGATGACGCCCACCGGTATGGTGCCCGCAATGACCATCCAGCCCATCGTGTAATGGAAACCACGCTGGGAGGGTCGAACCAGTCCTACGATCCAGTGCCTTATAATCGTGTAGATATCTCGGGCAAAATAGACTAATACAGCCGCTTCAGTACCCAGCTGCACAACGGCAGTAAACGAGGCCCCCGCATCTTCACCAAAGAAGAGCGAACTGACGATCCTTAAATGACCAGAGGAACTGACAGGTAAAAATTCTGTCAGCCCTTGCACGAGGGAGAGGACCACGACCTGAACCCACGACATAGCCGTCGGATCCGTGGCGGATGCCAGAATGTGGGCACCTTCGGTAATTGCAGCAGTATCAGTCACAGATGTATACCGTACTCGTTTCTCGGCGAACGTTCATGCATCAGGCCAGAAAGTACACAGCAACCCAACCTTCGGGGTGGACAGACACTGATCGGTGCTAACATTCTCCTTGTGAAATATAAAGCTCTCGGGACAATTCTTGCCCTAACTCTTACCGCCTGTAATCCCCCTTCGGTTGAAGAAAAACTCCCGGTACGTATGGGAAGTGCTTTCCCCGAACCGAGGGTGTCGGGCACGGTGCCCCATGGAGACGTTATTGATCTTGACCCCAAATATCACAATGTTGAAGATATGGAACGGGTGGGCGATATCCTGGCGCTGCGTTCGAAAGACAAGCTAGCGGTGGGTACGGTTGCTGATTTCCGATCCGGTCAAGCGGCTGTCCTTGAGGTGGATCCCAAATGTGGCGATATGACCGCTGCAGCTCCGGATTTTCTGATCGCTTGTCCTGATGGGGTCAATGCTATTGACGCGAAGAACCCGAAACTGCTGGTGATTCAAACAACGCCGAAGCCTGTGACAGCAGTAGCACGCACTAGCGACGGGACCCTTTTTGTGGGTAATGCTGATAGCGAGGAAATTCTAGCCTATAAAGAGGGTAACGAGCACTCTATTACCATGGAGGGCCCAGTTGACCAGCTCATAGCCGTAGCTCGCGACGCCGGCCCCGACTCCGTTTACCGCACCAATAGGGTCAATACGACCATTCAAAATATTTACCCCGACTCCCTCAAGGCTGGAGCCGTTCTGCGGGTGGGCCTAGGTGTGGGTGAAATTTCTGCCGGTAGCAATGGTATGGCTTTGGCAGCAGATGCTATAGGACATCAGTTCGGCGTCTATCTGGCCGATGATGTGATCCGGCTGCATCAAACCACACCCACGCATGGGCAATCTCCTTGGGACCTGGCATGGGATAAGAATACCGAGAGCGTGTGGGTGGCAACGACGGCTGATTCCAGCATTAGTGGGTATACAATCTCAAGCGGAGTTGGACAAGAGATTGTCCAGTATTCAGGAGTCTCCGATATTCACAATATCGAGATCCTCGACAACGGCGATATTGTAGCGGCCTCCGCATCAGGTGCTGGCCTGCAGATTATTTCCCGTGCACAACAGTGACAATAAGTATCTACGGTTAGGATGAGGTCATGAGCTATAGAACTCCGCCCCAGAGGATTGCCCTCTATCAAAAAACACTCACGCTGATGTTTAAGCTCTCTCCGGAGCTCATCCACGGCATTATCTCACGAGGTGTTAGCCTCGTGCAGAATATCCCTCCCCTACGCTGGATCTTAGCCAAGATGGTGCGAGTGAACGATCCCATTTTGGCGCAAGAGGTTTTCGGAACTGTCTTTCCCCTGCCCCTCGGTTTAGCTGCCGGCTTCGATAAGGATGGGCTCGCACCCGATGCCTGGGAGGCCTTGGGTTTTGGGTTCTCGGAACTGGGCACCGTGACAGCCTCACCGCAGCCAGGAAATCCGCAACCGCGACTCTTTAGACTTCCTAAAGATCACGCGATATTGAATCGAATGGGCTTCAATAATACGGGCGCCACGGAAGTGGCCAAAAATCTCCGCAGGCGCTCCGCTGCAAGTATTATTGGAATCAATATTGGTAAGACCAAGGTTGTCGAACCCGAAGAAGCAGCGGATGATTATCGGCGTTCCGCATCCCTGCTCGGGGATCTCGCGGACTATGTCGTGGTCAATGTATCATCCCCTAACACCCCAGGACTACGCGATTTGCAAGCGGTAGATTCGCTGCGACCTATCCTTAGTGCGGTTAAGGCTGCAACTTCGACTCCAGTTCTGGTAAAAATCGCACCCGATCTTAACGATGCGGATATTGATGCCATTGCGGATCTTGCCTCTGAGCTTGATCTTGATGGCATCGTAGCTACCAATACCACGATCTCGAGGGAGGGCTTATCGACTGATGCGTCGATAGTCGAGGATATGGGCGCTGGAGGAATATCCGGCCCCCCGGTAGCCGCCCGATCTCTCGACGTCCTGCGACACCTGCATCAAAAGGTAGGCGATGAGATGGTATTGATTGGTGTTGGCGGCATTGAAAGTGCTCAGCAGGCGTGGGAACGGATTGCCGCAGGCGCAACCCTCATTCAGGGCTACACCGGTCTCATTTATGGGGGCCCCGATTGGATTCGTGAAATCCACCGCGGATTGGCCGAACAGCTGCGAGCCCATAACCTCGCTTCATTATCCGAAGCGGTGGGTTCGGGTCTTCCTTGGACACTTGACTAGAACGAAAGAAATAACTCCCTGCATCGATGATATATCGATGCAGGGAGTTATGCTCAATACGTCCTCATGCTAAGCCTTTCGCCTAATATACAGGCCGCATATGAGGGCAAGTACTGCATAGGAGGGAATCCAGAACTGCTCCCACACTATGAGCGGAGTGGATGGAAATAAGCGGCCCGAGATAATAAGTAGTAGCGCCCCAACCAGAGCAATGAGCTGTGTAAAGTGCGGGCGTTGCTTGATGTGGGTGGTCGCATAGCCCCCTACTAATCCAGCGGCTACAACAGTGTTGATAAATCTGAAAGTGACGGCAAAAGGCGCCATCCACCCATGCTGGCTGATCTCCATCACTGTGAAGATCAGCAACACCACCGCAATTGCAATAAAGGCACCACCCACGCGAAGAGCCGCGGAGACTGGCGGTGCCCCCTTACTCATTCTCGTACCAACCCCAATAAATGGCACGCCCGAGGGAATGGAAGTAGACGTGGAATCCCAGCACAGCCGCGGTGGCGGTGGGTTCAATCTCCAAGGAATCAACGTCGAGAGCGTGCACCGCATAGAGATAGCGGTGGGGCCCGTGACCTGACGGAGGATTAGCGCCATAGTGAGATCGCAAGCCAGAATCTCCAGCGAGTGTGACCACGCCAGGATGAGTGGTGAGAACCCCACCTGCGGACCCGGCACCAGCTGGTATCTCGGTTACGCTCGCTGGAATATTAAAGACAGCCCAGTGCCAGTAGCCAGATGCAGTAGGGGCATCGGGATCAAAGCATGTAATCGCTAGTGACTTGGTGCCCTCTGGGAGCTGAGACCAGCGCAGATGTGGGCTTACGCTGCCGGGAGCCACCACGTGAGAGGGGAGCCGGTCTCCGTTCGCAAAATCCTCGGACACGAGTGGAAAACTGGGGAGATTCTTGAGCGGCGCATAAGGGTCAGGTCCTGGAAAACGTGGATCGTGTGCATATGAAGTCATACCTTCATCCTAACTACGCTCGCTCTCGAGCGCCGAGGAATATCAGTGTTGCATCAAAGATAGCGTGAAAGTGCAAGAATAAAACCATGAATTCTCATGCCAAGGCAATCGCATCGCTTTCACTGCGCGCCAAAGTTATGCTGCTCGTGCGCGAATTATTTGCTCCGGATATTCCAGATCATGCTTCTGCACAAATGAAATGGGAACGGCGGGTGGAGGGGCCTATGTTCGTGGCCTCGCTGGCATTTTTACTCCTCTATGCATGGAATGCCCTAGGCGATAACGAGGCCTTCCTTAACCAGGCGGCTGCGGTGGGAATGTGGGCCATTTGGGGGGCGTTTCTCATTGATTATCTCGTGCGTCTATACCTCGCTGAGAATAGGGCAGCGTGGATGGTTGGTCACTGGTGGGAGACCGCAATGATCGTGTTGCCTATGTTCCGCCCGTTACGTGCTCTTAGGGTATTGCCCACCCTGGTTTTGTTGCAACGCTACTCGGCTGCAAACGCGCGGGTGACCGTGGCTCTCTATACGTCAGTAGCGTCCTTACTTATCATTATTGTTGCAGCTATTTCCCTCTACGAGGCGGAAGTAACGACTCCCGGCACGGCAGTGCACAGCTTCGGCGATGCCCTGTGGTGGGCCTTGACCACCGTGACCACTGTAGGATACGGGGATATCTCACCGATCAGTAGCCAGGGTCGTATTGTGGCCGCCCTCCTCATGCTCACCGGAATTGCTGTTGCTGGTGTCGTCACAGCAATGGTGTCGGCGTGGCTGGTCGAACAGGTGCAAAACGATGCGGTGAGAGAAGGGGAAATAAGTGAAGCTCAGCGTCACGATGAACTTATGGAAACTCTGCAGGTTATGAACTCTGAGATCCAACGCCTGAGCGCAGAGCTGGCTCAACTAAGACGTGGTAAAGATGAGCCATAGATTCCACTTTTTAGCCCATAGCCAGCGGATTTGTTAATGATTGAGCTCTCTAATATAGTTTAGTGAGTGCCCAGCCGCGAGGCTGAAAACGATACCCATTGCCCGGGTGGCGGAATGGCAGACGCGCTAGCTTGAGGTGCTAGTGTCCTACTAACGGACGTGGGGGTTCAAGTCCCCCCTCGGGCACACTGTGTTGAGACAGTAAAAGAGTCCCAGAATTATTTCTGGGACTTTTTATATTTCTTTACCCCTCACCCACTCTCGCACTATGAGACAGTGCGCAAAAAGTGCTCGGCTTAAAATCCCGAGCACTTTGATATTTCGACAATTAATGTTCGTGAGGATCGTTATCCGCATCATCCTTGGTAGGATGCACGGTACCCTTCTTATGCTCAGGGGCAGCGTAGATTGAATAGACCTTCAAAGGTTCTTCACCCGCATTGACCACATTGTGGTACTTACCGGCAGGAACAAAAATAGCCCAATCGTCTTCAATAATTTCGTCAATTTCTAAAGCTTCGGCGCTCTCACCAATCATCACGCGACCCTTGCCAGCCTCGATCCTTAAGAATTGATCGTGGTCGTCGTGCACTTCGGCGCCGATCTCTCCCCCAGCGGGTATGGTCATGACCGTCATTTGAAGGAATTGGCCAGTCCAGACTGTGTCCCGAAAATGAGGATTGCTGAGAGTTTTCTCTTCGATATTGAGGATATAGGGATGTGGGCCGTAATCAGCCATTATTTCTCACCTTTCTCTTAATTATCGCGAACGGTTACCATTATAGCCTTTAGGCCATAAACTCTCAGGGAACCTGAGTATCGAAGGCGTTCAGGATCTTCTCTGCCGCTAGGGTAGGCGTAATCTGTGCCTCACGCAGTTGGGATTCTACGAGGGCACTAACCTGTTTGACCGACGGATGTGAATTAAGGCGCTGTAACAGAGTCTCATGCACCATCGACCACATCCACTGAACCTGTTGATTTCGACGGTTTTTCTCGAAGAGGCCCGACTCGAGCATCTGCTCGTGATGCTCCATAACATAGTCCCAGAACTTATCTGTACCTTCATGCTCAATAGCCGACATTGTTAAGGTGGGCGGATGCCACTCGGCGTTCTCAGGACGCACCATATGTAGTGCGGCTGCCAGTTCCCTAGCAGCTCGCTTGGCATTTTTAAGATTGGATCCATCGGCCTTGTTAATTGCCACGAGATCCGCCATCTCTAGAACACCTTTTTTGATGCCCTGCAGTTGATCTCCTGCACCCGCTAAAGCAAGGAAAGTGAAGCAATCAACCATCTGAGAGACAGCTACTTCGGACTGTCCAACTCCCACAGTTTCCACGAGTATGACGTCAAATCCAGCAGCTTCAAAAACTACCATGGATTCTCTGGTGGCTTTGGCAACTCCACCAAGAGTTCCGGCAGATGGAGAGGGCCTAATAAACGCATTGTCCTCGCGAGTGAGCTTCGACATACGAGTCTTATCACCCAAAATAGATCCGCGCGTACGTGTGGATGAAGGATCAATGGCGAGCACTGCCACCTTATGACCTTCGCGAATTAGTTTCTGCCCTAGCGATTCGATAAAGGTCGACTTACCGACGCCGGGCACGCCCGTGATACCGACTCTGAGCGCATTACCGGAAAAAGGCAGGAGTTTGACTAACAACTCTTGGGCAAGAACGCGGTGCGCAGGCGCTGTCGATTCAAGTAACGTTATCGCGCGTGAAACCATTGTTCGGTTATTTTCTCTGACTCCCTGGAAAAGCTCATCGACGTCGATGCGACGCCGAGCCCGCACTACGATTTGAGGGGGTACCGCGGTGATCTCCCCCAAATCTGTGCCGGCGGTGGTTAGGAGAGAGCCCAGATGGTGCTCTAAATATTCATTATCGTGGGGCATGTCATCACCCTTCTTGAGGTCCCTCAGGGCTGTAAGAACCCCGAGGACAAGGTATGGAGGCTATTCCTAGGTAAACGTCGTGGCCACCCAATAGACGTTCATCGAGTGGCCACGCGTTTTCTTTCTCAGCAAGGAGAACCTAGGGTTACTAACTTGCTACTTCAGATCTTCGGGTATGTCCAGCTCAAAACCCAGTTGTGCCGATAGCTTGGTGAGCATATCGATAGCCGACTCTGCAATCACTGTTCCTGGAGGATAGATCGCCACGGCGCCATCATCGTAGAGCTCTTGGAAATCCCCTGGCGGAATCACACCACCAACGACGATCATGATGTCGTCGCGGCCCAGCTTAGCCAGCTCATCGCGAAGTGCCGGCACCAATGTCAAGTGACCTGCGGCGAGCGAGGATACGCCCACCACATGCACGTCGGCATCAACAGCAGCTCGGGCTGCCTCGGCTGGGGTCTGGAAAAGGGGTCCGACATCAACATCCATGCCAAGGTCGGCGTAGGCGGAAGCTACAACCTTCTGACCGCGATCATGACCATCCTGGCCCATCTTGGCGAGGTAGATACGTGGACGGCGGCCTTCCTCGGCCTCGAAAGCATCGGCCATAGCGATGGCGCGGGCGACATTATTCACCTGGCCCTCCTTTCCAACCTCATCCTTGTATACGCCTGAGAGTGTGCGGATCTCAGCCTCGTGGCGGCCAAAGACCTTCTCGAGCGCATCCGAGATCTCGCCCACGGTGGCCTTGGCGCGCGCACAGTCCACCGAGAGCTTGAGCAGATTGTGCTCAAGATCGCCGGGTTCCTTATCGGTCTTTGCGGCTGCCTCAGTGAGCGCCTGCAGTGCTCGCTGGCAGGCATCTTCGTCGCGCTCGGCGCGCAACTTCTCCAGCTTAGCCAGCTGCTCTTCGCGTACCCTCGTATTATCCACCTTGAGCACTTCAATCTGCTCGTCCTCGGTGACCACATACTTGTTCACACCAATGAGTGCTTGACGGCCAGAGTCAATGCGGGCCTGCGTCCGAGCTGCAGATTCTTCAATGCGAAGCTTCGGGATGCCTTCGATCGTCGCTTGTGCCATACCGCCAGCTGCCTCAACCTCTTCGATATGCTTGCGAGCACGCTCTACGAGTTGCTCAGTGAGCCATTCGATATAGTAGGAGCCGGCCCATGGGTCTACCGGCCTAACCGTGCCGGATTCCTGCTGCAGCAAGAGCTGCGTATTGCGGGCAATACGTGCAGAGAAGTCGGTGGGCAAAGCGAGTGCCTCATCGAGGGCGTTGGTATGGAGGGACTGAGTGTGTCCCTGAGTTGCTGCCATTGCCTCGATGCACGTGCGTGAGACGTTATTGAACACGTCCTGAGCGGTCAGCGACCAGCCCGAGGTCTGGGAGTGGGTACGCAGAGATTGCGATTTCGGATTCTTATTTTCGAATTTCGCAACCAGTTCGCTCCACAGCAAACGTCCGGCGCGAAGCTTAGCGATTTCCATGAAGGTGTACATCGAAATGCCCCAGAAGAAGGATAAACGAGGGGCAAATTTATCGACATCAAGGCCCACCTCTTTACCAGCGCGGATGTACTCCACACCGTCGGCAAGTGTATAAGCGAGCTCGAGGTCGGCCGTCGCTCCCGCTTCCTGGATATGGTAACCAGAGATCGAAATGGAGTTGAAGCGTGGCATCTTCATCGAGGTGTACTCGAAGATATTGGAGATGATTCGCATTGAGGGCTTCGGTGGGTAAATATAGGTATTACGCACCATGAACTCTTTGAGAATATCGTTTTGGATGGTGCCCGCCAGTTGCTCGGGAGCTACTCCCTGCTCTTCAGCGGCAACGATATAGAGGGCCAAAACTGGCAGCACAGCACCATTCATGGTCATCGAAACGGACACGCTTGACAGATCGATGCCTTGGAAGAGCTCGCGCATATCCAGAATCGAGTCGATGGCCACGCCCGCCATACCGACGTCACCAAGCACTCGTTCGTTATCAGAATCATAACCGCGGTGGGTAGCAAGGTCGAATGCAACCGACAGGCCTTTCTGACCGGCGGCTAGGTTGCGTCGGTAGAAAGCATTTGATTCAGCTGCCGTGGAAAATCCCGCATACTGACGAATCGTCCACGGCTGGTTGGTGTACATGGTGGGATAGGGTCCACGCATAAATGGCGGCATCCCAGGGAAAGAATCGAGCTGCTCGTCGGCGACTGCATCGTTGCGATCGTCGCGGTTGAAGACGCGAGGTACCCCAATGCCCTCAGGGGTTTCCCAAAGCTGGTCTTTCAAGGCGCTCATATCGGCCTGAGTGGAGGTCGGATTTTCAGGCTGTGCTGAAAAATCGGAGAAATTAGGGATCGTGCTCATTGCTTATGCTCCCAACTTATCTAGCAGCGTGGCAAGAGTTGCAGCCGCATCGATCTTAAGATTTAAATAGTCATCGGCATCGACGCCGTGACCGCTGGTGCCGGCTAACATAATAGTTTCGCATCCTGCTTCGCGCAGCGCATCGAAGGCAGCAGCGCCGGTGGCTTCGTATTCCTGATCGGTACCGCAGATAACCACGATCGAGCTCTGTGAAGCTGCTTGGGTGAATTCCTCAGTGCCTGGCTTGACTTCACCAGGGTTGTGGGATTCAATGCCTCCTGCGGCCAACAAGTTCGTAATGAAACCGGTACGAATATTATGCTTCGCTAGCGGCCCCAACGGGATAAGAGCGATAGCGGGGCGTGCCCCATGTTCCTCAAGATAGGCGTCCGAGCGGTTACGCAAGGCTTCGAATTCAGCCGCCCACCGCTTAACACCTGCGGGTTCTTGACGCAGTTGTGCGGGCAGGGGCGCCTCAAGCAGATTTGGGAACTCGTTAATTGCAGTGACCTTCTTGCGGCGCAGCGCAATTTCTTTGCGCGTTGCCTCATGCGACTCTGCAAGCATTGTCGCAACGATGCCAGCATCTACCGCCTGCTGCAAACCACCAGCCTTTTCGATGGTGGTAAATACATCCCACGCCTTGTCGGACAGCTGCTTAGTGAAGGATTCTACGTAGTAGGATCCACCGGCAGGATCGATGACATGCCCAAGATGCGATTCTTCGAGCAGTAACAGGTTGGTATTGCGGGCGATACGGCTGGCAAAAGTGCGTGAGGTTTTCGGTAGACCACCTGGAATAGCCCAGTCGAAGTGCAGAACCTCAACATCCTGTGCGCCGCCTACACCAGCTGCAAAAGCAGCAACTGTGGAACGCAGCATATTAACCCAAGGATCGCGCTGGGAGAACATTACGGGAGCAGTGACCGCGTGAAGCGGAGCCGAACCGTGCTCTGGTGCCCCCAAAATCTCCGCAACTCGAGCCCACAAAGCGCGGCCAGCACGCAATTTAGAAATTTGGGAGAACTGATCGTCGGTGATTGCGTAGCGGAAGGAGATTTGCTCGAGAGCATCCGGTACAGAGAGACCTGCATCGGTTAAGGCGCGAAGATATTCCACTCCGGCAGCGAGCGCTAGGCCAATTTCTTCAGCATCGGTGGCTCCTTGGTTAGAGAAAGACACCGCGTCTACCAACAGTGCACGGGTATGTGCTCGCTGGGAGCTCTTCTTAGCCCAGGAAATAGCTTCGTCGAGGGTGCAGGTTTCACGACCATCAATCTGGCTGGTCAAAGGGGCTGCGCCTAATTCGATAGCAGTGGGATCGTCCTCTTGGGAGTCGACAATCTCAAAGAGCGCCTGTGCTTGCTTGTCTAGGTCTGTTCCGGAATCTAGTCGCACCGGCGCTAGGCTGAGGTACACGCCGTTGAGCAGGGTGGCTAGATCGGCCGATCCTTTGAGTACTAGGTTGGTGGTGCCGTTTTCCAAAGCATGCAACACGTCGCTCTGGTTGTGGGAGGAATCGAAGGTTTCGGTTACTCCCCACCCTTCATTTCCTTCACCGGCGCCTTTGGGTCCGCGGAGGAATGGAAATTGTCCGGGAGGGGCCACTTCGTCAATTTCATCAGCTCGCGTATAGAGCGGGTTGATGTGGATACCCTCACCGGTAGTTTTAATTAATTTTCGCCAGATATCGTCAGGAATATCGGCGGCGTCCTTTTTCTGTACCCGAGCAAAAACTCCAGCAACGGCTCGATACCAAGCTTGCTGGCGGTTTTCAAACTCTTGAGTTAAGGAACTTCGTGTGTCAGTCACGATAAGGACCTACTCCCCTCTTTTTCCACGCTTAAAGGCCGTGAGTGTCCCACTCGCGACCTTTGAAGGTGATGTTAGTAATTTGGGCATGCTGCTGAGATAAGCAAATTCAGAGCACTACGATTAGTCTAGCTAATGCAGGCAGCAATTGCGCCCTGCTTTGCCTAGATATAGCGCGCAAATGAAGAAATATAGTGGAAAAAGTGAAGCAAGCATTAAAAATCGTTGTGAAATTCACATCCTTCCTCCAACTAACGTGGCGGGATTTATCCCTCGCACGCCGTATCGCGTTCTCGAGCCTGCTGATTATAGGCATGGTCGCGGTGCTCTTTATCGATATTCCATCGCTTGAAACCCTGGAGGATCTCTCTCACCGCAGTGGGTATTTTTTTATTCCAATTTTCTTCCTGCTCTATGTCACTATCACGCAATTCCCGATTCCACGGACATTATTGACGCTCAGCTCCGGGTTGCTCTTTCCACCGTGGCTAGGAGTGGCCATAGCACTCAGCGCCACCACCTGCTCAGCGGGCCTCTCTTTGTTGTTGGTTCGCTACGTTGTGGGTCAGTCTGTCTTAGATCGCCTCGATCATCCAGCGGCCTCCCGTATTAACTCTCACCTCGAGCAACGTGGGTGGCTAGCTGTGATGAGCTTGAGAATGATCGCGGGGATTCCTTTTTCGCTGCTCAATTATACGGTGGCAATGACAAGGATTCCCTTAGGTGGCTTTCTCATTGCCACCTTCATCGGTTCTGCCCCTGGAACAGCTGCGGTGGTTTTTCTTGGCGACGCTCTTATTCGCAGTTTTGATACCACTACATTGCTTATCACTGTCGCTTTCGGCTTCGTCGGATTGATTGGGTTATGGCTAGATCACACCTTGCCACTTGGGGATGCGTCACAAGTCAAGTCTTCGGACTAGAATAAGAGTTATCTATCCATGTCTTTGTAGAGTCAAAGGATTTTCTATGTTTGTTCTCTATGCTCGCTACCGCGGTCGCGAACGACGTCGTGCGGAATTGGTACGCACCTCGGCAGCACGACTTTCAACCCTTCCGGGGGCTGGTGAATTCGAAGTAGTCAGCGTCGAAGACATCGTGACGTGCATAACCTCTGCCGAAGTATGCTGCGATCTTGCGCTTGCACTTCTGTCTCATGGAGACTGGGCGATAGCTATCGCCATCGCCCCTCAAGCTGAGCAGGCGCGGCGACTAGCACGTACCACTCTTGGCTCCCATGCCCGTGCCGGTGTAGTGAAGGTTGGGATAAGGCGGCAAAAAGAAAAAGCCGAGGATATTGCGGGAGCCTTTATACTTTTAGCCTATCTTCTTCACAAGCGCACCCCTGAAGGGCGCGAAGCAACTAGCCTCATGCGACGTGGATATACTCAGAATGAAGCAGCCATGGAGCTGGGGATTTCAAAGCAGGCGATGAGTCAGCGCTTGCAAGCTGCTGGATGGCAAGCGGAATTGGCTGGTTGGCGTCTGGCAGTCCGCTTTCTCCAAGCAGCTGATGAGAAAAAAATATAGGCTGCACACCAGTGCAGCCTATATAACTAAAACTCTAGTTCTAGGAAGTTTCGGGCAGCTGACTCGTCTGAGTGGGAAGACCCGGGATGGGGTTGACCTCATCCACAGGTTTCTGCGCCACCGCATTTGCCGCCGCTAACGCTGCCTCGATCTCGGGATTAGAGCTTGCCGATAACCATTCCTCAGGCACGTCTTCTTCTTGGACCGGCTCGGATTTCTGCGCTTCGTAGCGGAATACTCCATCCTGATCTTTATCGCCAAAGCTCTTGGCGAAGTGCTCAAGAGCGTCAGAGAACTGACTTGGGATCATCCACATCGTCGAGCCTTCATTGCTGGCCATCTTCGGTAGCTTATCCAAGTACTGATAAGCCAACACTTCCGGAGTGAGCTCGGAGCGCTTAATTGCGGCATTGATTTGAGTGATGGCTCGCGCTTCACCTTGAGCTTCCAAGAACTTGGCTGCCCGAGTACCTTCAGCTCTCAGGATGGCTGCCTGGCGTTCGGCCTCGGCGCGCAAGATAGCGGCATGCTTCTCACCCTCAGCGCCGAGGATTCGCGCTTGCTTTTCACCTTCAGCGGTGCGGATATCGGATTCACGACGGCCCTCAGCAGTTAAGATCATGGCCCGCTTCTCTCGATCTGCCTTCATCTGCATCTCCATAGACTGTTGAATAGATGGAGGGGGATCGATCGCCTTGAGCTCGACGCGGGAAATTCTCAGGCCCCACTTGGTGGTGGCCGCATCAAGCTCGCCTCGCAGCCGACGGTTGATGACTTCGCGGCTAGTGAGAGTCTCCTCCAGGGTCATACCGCCTACGACATCTCTAAGAGTGGCAACAGAGATTTGCTCAACACCAACAATATAATTATCTACACCGTAGATAGCCTTGGCGGCATCATTGATTTGAAAGGTAACGACGGTATCAATAGCTACCGTCAAGTTGTCTTGAGTAATAACAGCTTGCGGAGGGAAGCTCACCACTCGTTCACGAGTGTCCACGCGTTGGCGGACACGGTCGATAAACGGTATTAGTAAAGTGATACCGCCTGAGACCGTACGCGTATAACGTCCCAGTCTTTCAATTACTGCCGCTTCGCCCTGAGGTATCAGAACCACTGCCTTAGCAACGGTCACGATGATCAAGACAATCAGGACCCCGAAGAGTATGAGAGTAACCATTATGTTCTACACTTTCCAGACCACGGCAGTCGTAGACTCAATGGAAATCACTGCCACGGTATCTCCTTCTGAGAAAGTGACACTAGGGTCGAGACTACGTGCGGTCCATATTGATCCATCTACCTTGATTTGACCACTGTGCGCTGTTATAGCTTCGACAACGAGAGCGTGACTGCCCTCTAACGCTTTGGGACTGGTATCGAGGTAGACATTCTGGTTGAGGAAGCGGGTCTTTAATGCTGGCTTGAGAAATATCAAAAGCATAAGAGAGAAGACTCCAAAACTTATGATCTCTACGCCTACTGGAATACCTAGCAAGGCGACCACACCGGTTAACAGCGCCGCACTTCCCAGCATCATTAACGTCAGCTCCCCGACCGCCAATTCGGCGACGAGGAGAACTAACCCTGCAATAACCCAGATTAAAGAGCCCACACGGTCAGTCTACTCGGTTGAACTGAAAAATAGCAGGAGTCCGTAAGGGCACTGCGATATCTCTAAAGAAGATCCGACTTTTTCAATTCAGGGTTAGTGACAAAATCGACGAGCCGTTCGACTGCCCCGATGAGATGAGAATCAATATCTCGGTAGCTGTGCACCGCTCGGTATACTCTATTCCACCCTTCTTTCGGATCGGACCAGTGCAGACGCTCACACACGCCCATCTTCCAGTCTTCTCCGAAGGGAATATCGGGCCAGTTTCTCAACCCTAGGCGTTCAGGTTTGACCGCTGCCCAGATGTCAATATATGGGTGTCCTGTCACCAGCACATCCTCGCCCACGGACTGGGTCAAGCGCATCTCCTTTGATCCTTTTATAAGGTGATCGGCTAGTACCCCGATGCGTCGTCCTGGTCCTGGGCGGAATTCTTGCAACCTGGCGGATAAGTTATCCAGCCCCTCGAGATATTCCACCACTACGCCTTCGACCCGGAGATCATGACCCCAAATCTTTTCCACGATTGCAGCGTCATGGATACCTTCGACCCAAATACGAGAAGGGGCGGCGACTTTCGCACTGAAGTTTTCCACCATCGTAGATCCCGAATTTGAGCGACGTGGCTGCTGCGCTGCGATTTTTCGTTTCAAGGTCGCCCGTTGGCCTTCGATGAGAAAGGCGCCCGGTCGTAGTTTGAAGAGTTTCTCAACCCCACGCCGATCTTCCAGGCGGATGAAATCACCATCATAGGTCTTCTCGAAACCTATGATTGCGCCCACAAAGCCATCAGCAAGCACCTCGACGACCGATCCGATGGTTACCTCTACCTCAGGGTAACGAGGTCCCTTTTTTTGCTGAAAAATATCCCCGTAATTTCTCACGATCACTTAGCCTACTAAACTCATGGAGAATGAAAGATTTCTACTCGCCTCTTCAAAATATAACCCTGTGGCTCGGCGCCTGGTTTTATGGATTCGAATCCTTTGACAGCCTTAAAGATGCCTTAGGCGACCTCGGAGGCGCACACTCGCTGTACGACGGCGAGGAAAATCTGCTTGAACTGCTGAAATTCCTTAGACAAAAGATGCTCACCTCGGCAAAACCACCAGTACTTATGGCCCTCCTTGGTGGTCCTGGTGATCCTATTCCCGCACCTTTAGGAGTCAATGAAGCCTTATTGATCGGGCATCACACACTGCTCATCCCCCATCAGCGTGCTACGGGAGTGGAATGGGAGGCCGCCCCATACCAAGGTCGCCCGCTTTCTACTATTAGTCTGGGGGAAGCTGATACCCTGTTGCGGGAAGCCACCGCCCGGTCTGCGGACTATATCGAAGGCCGAGATTCGCTGCTACAGCATCAATCGAGCCAGCCCCGCCTTCTAGTGGGGACTCTCAGTGACTTCTATGAAAATCCTGGCCTGCCCGCAGATCTGCCGCCGCGGGCCGGTCAACTAATCGCGCGCGCCGACCGTGTAAGTGCCATTGTGGAGGCAGTCCACATTCGCTACGACCACCACGCTTTCGATCCTCAACTCCTTAGCTTGGCAAAATATATCCGACACGCTCGGATGGCTGCTATAAGTTATTCCTTGGTCGAGTGGGGGCGCCGTGCCGGCGGACAACATTGATACTCACAGGCAGCTCCATTTAAGGTAACTCCTTTCGATATCACGGTACCTGAATGCTGTGCAGGACATTTACCCAGACTTTCGTCGATGAGATCGACCACCATTGACGCAAATTTCTGAGTGTGCCCGACGGTTGGCGCCCGTAAGATCGTCATATTCAGCCGCTGCGCATCGTCGCGGACTTCGTTATCTAGATCCCACACAACTTCCATATGGTCTGAAATGAAGCCGATTGGGCACACCAGAATATTGTTGACGCCTTGATCGTTAAGCTGCTCAACGTGATCTCGTATATCGGGTTCAAGCCACGGTATCCGACCATCACCGGAGGCTGATTGCCACACGACGTCGTAGTCCTTGAAGTCTACCGCGTGAGCGACAAGGCGGGCCGCTTCGTGAATTTGCCGAGAATACAGATTCCCATCCGCAAATGTGCCAGAATTTTCGTCGGCCACCATGGGAATGGAATGGGCCGTAAAAACCAGGCGAAGATCCGATGGTGGGATGTTTAGGGCTTGAAATTTTGCGAGAGTATCGCGCACCGCATGAGCATTCGCGGCTATAAATTCTGGATGATCATAAAATTGCCGCAGCTTGATAAAGTCGACTGATGGTAGTGAGCGTTCCGCGAGATGCTCGCGTAGCGCGGAGATATCCTCGTTATACTGCCGGCATCCCGAGTACCCACCCCATGCACTCGTCGCGAAAACTGCTACAGTCTTGTGCCCATCGCGAGCGATCTCTTCTGAGGTGTCAACGGCAAAGGGGTGCCAGTTCCGGTTTCCGAAGTAGACGGGAAGTTTGCGCCCTCTGTGTGATAATTCCGATTGGATATTTGCTACTATTTCTCGGTTGCAATCGTTGAGGGGACTGTATCCGTCAAAATGGTGGTAGTGGGTTGCCACAACTTCCAAACGCTCGTCGGGGATTCCGCGGCCGCGCGTAACATTGCGCAGAAAAGGCATCACATCTTCGGACTTCTCTGGGCCACCAAAACTTAACAGCAAAAGAGCATCAATAGAAAGGTGCATAGGGATGACTCTAACCCATCCTAATACCCTGAAGCGACATTTCTGCCCCACCGCGGCATCCCATATTCTCAGCCCGCCACCTTTACCGTTGAGGTGGCGGGCTGAGAATATTTAAAATGCGCGAGTTAAATTAGACGCACAGCGTACGGACTCATACCACCCCAGCGTACATCGGAGATACGGACGGTTGAACCAGATTGGGGAGCTTCGATCATTGTGCCATCACCGAGATAGATAGCTACGTGGTATTCAGCGTTGGGTCCGTAGAAAATGAGGTCACCACGCTGCATATTTTTGGGGTCGATCTTGGTGCCGTGCTTGTATTGGTAGCCAGTATAGTGTGGCAGATCGAAGCCGGCGGCGGCGAAGGCGTAGATGACCAGGCCCGAGCAGTCGAAACCAACCTTATTAAAGTCGCCGTAGCTATCGGCGGTTCCGCCATCACGGATTCCTTTCGTAGGGCCATTCACGTTGCCACCACCCCAAGCGTAAGGGGTCCCGATCACGCTCTGTGCCCTGGCAATCACGGCTTCGATGCGTTCGCTCCTTGAACCGTCGGTGATGATGTCATTACCGGTTGGAGTTTCGTCCGCAATCTCATCGAGTTTAACGAGGAGATCCTGGATAGCGGAATCTAATTCGTCGTCAGCGACCGCCGAGGCTTCTGGGGAACTAGGGCTTGAATTACTAGAATCCTCTGCTATATCCTCAGCGCTTGGCGCAACCGACTCTTGAGGGATGTCTTGGGGTGCGGCTCCCTGGTCTGGGGTATCGGAGGCTTTTAGGAGTTCATCGGCTGCGAGATTAACCAGCTCGAGTGCCTGCTTTTCGGCGGCTTGGGCTGCAGCTGCCTCCCGCGCTTGCTCGGCGGCTACCTCGGCCGCAGTTTCTTGGGCCCTGCGCGCTGCCTCAGCTTCAGCTTCAGCGGCAGCACGCCGCTCCGCTGCCTCCTTTTGTGCGGCGCGTTCCTGTGCTTGTGCTTGTGCCTCTCGGGCTGCCTGGGCCTGTGCCTCGGCTTCTTGGCGTTCCCTTTCTTTTCTCTCCAGTTCTTGTTGTGCAGCTACTCGCGCAGCCTCGGCCCGCGCTGCCTCAGCCTCTTTGGCCTTGCGTTCGGTTTCGGCTTTTTCAAATGCTCGGTATTCCTCACGTTGGGCGTAGAGAGCATCGGCCGTGCTGCGCGCCTGACTCAAACGTACCTGGGCGGCTGAGCGGTCGGCCTCGAGGCTCTGACGTTCCATATGTCGACGCTCGAGTTCTTGAGAGTTTTCGCGTATTGCTCGCTCCGCATTTTCCTTGGCGTCGAGAGCGGCCCGCTCCTTGGCCTCAGCGATATTACGCGCCTCGCGAAGGAGAGATTCCTCATTAGCCTGTTGAGTGCGAAGTCGATCCAGTTCATTAACGACTGTTCTCTGCTTTTCAGCGCGGGTGCGAAGGAAAGTCTGGCGAGCCAGTGCGTCCTCAGACGTTGTGGTTCCCGCGAGTCCCCCGACAACTCCCGTGGCGCCTTTGCGATAGGTTGATCGAGAAATCTCATCGAGCGATTGCTGCGCGCGAGTGAGATCAGATTGGGTCGACTCTAAGTTACTGCGTGCTTGGGCGACTTTAGCACGTGCTTGGTCAGCTTCGTCTTTAGCTCGGTGATAGTCAACGATGGCCTTATTAACGCCCTCACGCAGCTTACCCATCTCCAACTCAACTCGAGACAGATTGGCTTCACTATCTGAAATTGCTGCCACTAAAGCTGTCACGCTTGACTCGGCATCGCCAACCTCGCTGTGCGCAGTTGCTATCGCCGAGTCGGAGGGATTGGTAGGCACCGCAACGGCCATCAACTGTGATGGCATAAGTAGGGCAGCTACCGAGGCCGCGGTTAGGATACGCCCAAATTTGCGCACGAAAACTCCTCGTTCAAAATTGTCAAGCCCGACAATATGGCTGTTTGCGACGTGCTTCCCCACATGTGCAAAAAAACGACCAATGATAGTCAAGCTTCTGGAATCGACTCAAGAGTCAATACACAAACAATAAGGCAATTCCTTCACCACATGCACCATGCTTCGATCCAGTCACAAACGCAACAGCACACCTCTTCTGAAACAATGCATGATTGAGCTGCGAAAACGATGTAAATTTGAGGTCAAAGTGATATTGATTACATTTTGGACGTTTATCGGCGCGCCTACCCCACAAAATAAAGAAGAAACTGTCAAGCACACGTTGACAGTTGTCTAGTCCCAAACCTTGATTTTACGGATACTTCCTATAATTCCAGCAGCAACTAAGCTAAAAACTAGGACGGGTACAAGGGGGGCAGACAACATAGGATTACCCCCAGCGAGAGTATCGGCAAAGGCCGTAATATCACCGGCGTAGTCGGTGCTTTGAACCAAGCTAAACTTGGCCGACTCGATTTCCGCGCGGCTCAACGTTGTACTCACAACTCCGCTACTATCGGGGCTTCTGACAATCACCAACTCATATCCTCCCGCATCCAGAAGGACCTGGCCTATATCCCGTAAATCAGCGGGCTGTGGTGGGGTCTGATCTACTACCACGACTCCAACCGGCGAGACCATCGTCTGCTCTTCGAGATAGAGCTTGGCACTTTCAAGAGTGCCGTGGAGGTTGTCATCTTGAGTTTCTAAGGCCACATCATCCTCAGCAAGCTGCCGAGCGAGATCATTCATATCAATAGTAGAAGGGATCATAGAGCTAAACTTTCCTTCCGATTAAGCCAGTGCCTTAGACAGCATAGAGCATGGTGAGTACCTCAACTTATGCCACAGGGTAGCACAATCCACGCGATAGCAGATCCACGCATTAAACAGAATCGACAGCGTTGGCTGGTGCACAAATTGGAGGGGTATAGGTACTCCTAGAATGCGTCACGAGCTGGGTTTTTATTGGTATATGTAGCGATTATCTTGGAGGAGCTGAATTTATTTGCTCGATTTCATTCTAACTCCGGCCAACAGAACGCTTGTACTGTTATAATGAGCGTCACGCGACGCGACCAAAGATTTTCCAGCCGAAAAAGCCTCAAGTGTCGCACCTGATACTAAGATATTCGAAACCCAATCCCTATCAACCCTGGAGCTATATAGTGACCGTTAGCAAAGACTCTTTTCATGCCCGCAAGGCTCTCGCAGTAGGTGAAAAAACCTATGATTTTTACTCTCTCGACTCCGTGCCTGGTTTGGACAAGCTGCCCTACTCACTCAAAGTGCTTGCGGAAAACTTGCTCCGGCACGAGGACGGCGCCAATATTAAGGCTGAACATATTCAGGCTCTCGCCAACTGGGACCCTCAGGCGGAACCTAGCGTAGAGATTCAATTCACTCCCGCTCGTGTACTCATGCAGGATTTCACGGGCGTTCCCTGTGTGGTCGACCTTGCCACCATGCGCGAGGCGGTCAAGACTCTCGGGGGCGATCCCGATAAGGTAAATCCGCTCAATCCCGCCGAAATGGTCATCGACCACTCGGTTATTGTCGAAGCTTTCGGTTCCAACGACGCGTTGCAAAAAAATGTTGACATTGAATACGAGCGCAATGAGGAGCGCTACCAGTTCCTACGCTGGGGTGCCGAGAATTTCTCCAATTTCCGTGTTGTTCCACCAGGAACAGGGATTGTGCACCAAGTTAATATTGAATACCTTGCCCGCGTCGTTTTTGACAATAATAACGTCGCCTATCCCGATACCTGTATCGGCACAGATTCGCATACCACCATGGAAAATGGTCTGGGCATTCTTGGCTGGGGCGTCGGCGGTATTGAAGCCGAAGCCGCTATGCTCGGACAACCAGTCTCCATGCTCATTCCAAAGGTTGTAGGCTTCAAACTCACCGGAGAGATCCCAGCAGGAGTAACCGCTACCGACGTAGTTCTCACCATCACCGAGATGTTGCGCGAGCACGGAGTTGTGCAGAAATTCGTAGAATTTTATGGGAACGGGGTCAAATCTATCCCGCTGGCTAACCGCGCAACTATTGGCAATATGTCGCCAGAGTTTGGCTCCACGTGCGCAATTTTTCCTATCGACGAAGAGACCACCAAATACCTGCATCTAACAGGCCGCTCCGAAGAGCAGGTAGCCCTCGTCGAAGCCTATGCAAAAGCTCAAGGGATGTGGCTTGAAAAAGACGCCCCGGAAGCCCTCTATTCCGAGTACCTCGAGCTAGATTTGAGTACCGTTGTACCTTCACTCGCCGGTCCGAAACGCCCTCAGGACCGAATTCTGCTATCTGACTCAAAGCAACAGTTCCGCGCAGACCTACCGACCTATACTGCCGATACCGACACCCTCGAGCCGGTCCGCCTTGAGGGCGCGTTCGAGCGCACTGCTAATTCCTCTCGTTCCGGCAACGGAGAGAGCGCCGCTTTAGCGAATACAGGTCGCCCATCTCGACCCGTGGTTGTTACCTCACCAAATGGCGGCGAGTTCACTGTTGACCACGGCATGGTCGCTATCGCCTCCATCACGTCGTGCACCAATACCTCAAACCCATCAGTGATGATCGGGGCCGGCCTCATCGCCCGTAAAGCGGCAGCCAAGGGGCTCAAAGCAAAACCATGGGTAAAGACCATCTGCGCTCCTGGATCCCAGGTTGTAGACGGTTATTACCAGCTAGCAGATCTCTGGAAGGACCTCGAGGCCTTAGGATTTTATCTATCCGGTTTTGGGTGTACCACCTGCATTGGAAATTCGGGCCCCCTACCGGAAGAGATTTCAGCTGCAATTAACGAATACGATTTGGCTGCCACAGCTGTCTTGTCTGGAAACCGCAACTTCGAGGGCCGCATCTCTCCTGACGTGAAGATGAACTATCTGACGTCCCCGATCATGGTTATTGCCTATGCTATCGCTGGCACGATGGACTTTGATTTCGAGACCCAACCTCTTGGAGTCGATCAGGACGGAGCCGAGGTATTCCTCAAAGATATCTGGCCCTCTACCGAAGAGATCGAGGAGACGATCGCGCAATCGATCAGCCGCGAACTTTACGAAGCAGATTATGCAGACGTCTTCAAGGGGGACAAGCAGTGGCAAGCACTCGATATCCCCACTGGGACCACCTTCGAGTGGGACGACGACTCCACCTATATTCGCAAGGCTCCATATTTCGACAATATGACTGTAGAGCCTGAACCTGTTACTGATATTGCAGGCGCCCGCGTCCTAGCTAAACTTGGCGACTCAGTGACCACAGATCACATCTCCCCTGCTTCTTCAATCAAGCCAGGCACTCCCGCAGCCCAGTACTTGGACGAGCACGGTGTCGCCCGAGAGGACTATAATTCCCTCGGATCACGCCGTGGAAACCATGAGGTCATGATGCGCGGAACCTTTGCCAATATCCGCCTCCAGAATCAGCTCGTCGACATCGCGGGTGGCTACACCCTCGACTTCACACAGGACGGTAACCCTCAAGCGTATATCTTCGATGCTTGCCAAAATTATAAGGCTCAAGATATTCCTCTGGTTGTGCTCGGAGGCAAAGAATACGGAACCGGGTCGTCGCGAGACTGGGCTGCTAAAGGTACTAGTCTTCTTGGCGTAAAAGCCGTGATCACAGAATCTTTCGAAAGGATTCATCGCTCCAATTTGATCGGAATGGGCGTGATCCCCCTGCAGTTCCCGGAGGGTGAGTCGCACGAGAGTCTCGGTCTGACTGGTCACGAAATTTTTGACATTGAGGGAATCGCAGCCATGAATTCGGGGGTTACCCCTGATACCGTCAAGGTCACAGCCCGCTTAGATGGCAAGGTTGTCGCAGAATTCGACGCGATCGTACGCATCGACACTCCAGGGGAGCTCGCATACTACCTCAACGGCGGCATCTTGCAGTACGTGCTTCGCAATATGGCTAAGTCATAGGAGTCAGTTCGCTGTGGGATTGAGGACGATCCCAATCCTGAGGGAAGCCAGATGGCTTCCCTCAGCCTCCCATAAATTTCGAGCTTTAACGCACTGAAAAATAAAGGACTTCGCGATGCCTATTGTGTCCGATAGCGAACTCATCTCGCGACGCCAAGATATCCTCGATGGCGCCAGGCGCTGCTTTGCCGAATACGGCTACGAAGGGGCCACCGTGCGTCGATTGGAGCGATCAATTGGCAAATCACGTGGAGCGATCTTCCATCATTTTAAGGATAAGGAAAACCTCTTCCTCGCTCTTGCTCGCGAAGATGCCGAACGGATGGCGGAGGTTGTAAGCAAAGACGGATTAGTCGAGGTGATGCGCAGTATTTTGGAGAATCCCAAAGACTATTCGTGGTTATCCACGCGGCTCGAAATTTCAACTATGCTACGCACTGACTCTAGTTTTCGGCAACGGTGGATTGAACACCAACGCACTCTAGACGATGCCCTGCGCGAGCGGCTGCGCCTCAACCTGGAAAAGGGCGGCTTGCGTACTGACGTGAGCTTGGAGGTTTTACATACATATTTGGAAACGGTATTCGATGGGCTCATAACGAGGCTATCGTCAGGAGCCGACACCACCGACCTGCAAGCTATCCTACAAATTGTAGAAGGTAGTGTACGAAGTAGTTCTTCATAACCTACAATAAGACTTCTTATGGCTGATTTTCTTTTTGTATCCTTGCGCCAAGGTAAAAGTGGACACCCAGTCGCCTTATCCGAGTTTGCTGACTTTCGGCGGGCGAGCAACCTGGGAGCCTCTGACATCGACCATATAATTTTAGAATCCGAGCGCGACACAATTGGGGACACCTCGCAGTACGCAGGCATAATAGTCGGGGGAAGTCCTCTCCACGTCTATCCTGAACCGTATTCTGTATACCAACAACACGTGCACCGTCAGCTCGATATGCTGATCTATGGCGATAAACCTGTCTTTTTAATATGCTTTGGCGCTGGCTACTTGGCGCACGCCACTGGTGGAACTGTCGCCCGTAAGCACCCCGAAGAAACCGGTATTACCGTTGTTGTCCCCGCCTCTCAAACCGACCCCATCATGCAAGGCCTGCCAGCGAGATTCCAGGCGCTTACCGGCCATACGGAAGCCATCGAGACTGTCGGCCCAGAGGTTGAGGTGCTAGCTTCTGGACCTAGTTGCCCGTACCAGCTGATCCGTTTCCGCGACCACGTTTGGGCCTCCCAGTTTCACGGAGAGATGGACTACGAAGGGGTCAGGGCTCGCATGAGCTTCTATATGCACAGTGGGTATTTTGATCCACAGGATTTTGACAAGATTCTCCAGTCTGTCGAAAACTTTGACCCACGCTGGGCGAGACACGTCCTGTGCAATTTTATCGCCCACTCGCGCAGCCTCACCGCTACAGGCCCCCGTTAATTGTGCTACCCAACGCCGGGTTCTTCTGGGGTCGATGAATATTCTCAAAACCCTGTAACATACTCCCTATGTTTGCCATTATGACCGTTACCGGTATAGATCATACGGGGATTATTGCCGCAGTATCGACAGCCCTAGCTGAACTCAATGTAAATATTCACAATGTGTCGCAGACACTCATGGAAGACTACTTCACCATGATTCTTCATGTTGCCTTCGATGAAGACTCCATTGATCTCAAAATGATTCAAGAACGCATGGAAGCGATTGAAAAGCGGGAAAAGCTGGTTATCAGAATCCAATCGCAGGCCATCTTCGATGCTATGAATCTCATTTAAAGAAAGATCGAGATGACTATTCAACATTCTTCCGATGCTGTACTAGAAACAATCGCCATGATCGAGCAGTACCGGCTCGATATCCGCACGGTAACCATGGGAATTTCACTGCTCGACTGCGTGCGCGGATCCATGCAAGAAACCTGCGATGCTGTTTATGAAAAAATAACAACCCAAGCAGCACACTTGGTAGAGACCTGCGTAGGTATCGAGCGCGAACTTGGTATCCCGATAGTTAACAAACGTATCTCTGTCACCCCCATTGCTCTGATTGCTCAAGCCCACAAAGAATCTCCCCTGCCACTGGCCCATGCACTCGATCGCTCAGCCAAGACGGTAGGTGTGGATTTTGTAGGTGGTTATTCAGCCCTTGTAGAAAAAGGCATGACCGCTGGGGATCGGCGCCTAATCGAGTCCATCCCACAAGCGCTCACAGAAACCGATCTGGTGTGTTCGAGTGTAAATATCGCCTCATCGCGTGCCGGGATCAATATGGATGCGGTGGCCTTGATGGGCAGAGTTATCAAAGAGGCAGCGGAGCTGACCAAAGAGCGCTCCGCTATCGCCTGCGCCAAGCTCGTAGTCTTTGCCAATGCTGTGGGGGATAACCCCTTTATGGCTGGCGCTTTCCATGGTGTCGAAGAACCAGATTGCGTGGTCTCCGTAGGTGTATCCGGCCCTGGCGTGGTTAATCGGGCTCTGGGAGATCTCAAGGGCGCTAGCCTTAACGACGTGGCTGAAGCCATTAAAAAGGCTGCATTCAAGATTACTCGTACGGGTCAGCTAGTAGGTACCATGGCAGCGCAGCGGCTTGGTATCCCGTTCGGAATTGTCGATCTGTCCTTAGCCCCTACCGCTGAGATCGGCGATTCTGTGGCTCTCATCATGGAAAATATGGGGCTGGATCAGGTGGGGACTCACGGCACAACAGCTGCGCTTGCTCTACTCAATGACGCTGTAAAAAAAGGCGGTATGATGGCGTGCTCACGCGTTGGAGGGCTGTCCGGCTCCTTTATCCCAGTATCTGAAGATAAGGGCATGATTGACGCAGTTCGGGCCGGGAATATCAGTATCGATAAATTAGAGGCGATGACCTCAATCTGTTCGGTAGGTCTCGATATGGTGGCGATCCCGGGCGAAACTTCAGCATCTCTCATTTCTGGGATGATTGCAGATGAATCAGCTATCGGCGTGATGAACCACAAAACCACCGCTGTGCGCGTTATACCGGTCCCTGGGACCAAGCCTGGCGACGAAGTTAATTTCGGCGGGCTGCTAGGCTATGCGCCCGTTATTCCAGTGTCTCAAGTAGATAACTCTCAGTTTATTTCACGTGGCGGTTTTATTCCTGCCCCGCTGCACGGACTAAGAAACTAACCGATCGTTCTCACCGTCTCGCAATGAACCTCCTTCTTATCATGGGAGGTTCATTTTTTTAGGCCACGGCTGAGAAAAAGCATGGGTCCGATGATGTCGATGAGCGTAATAAAAAACCAGCGTCTTTTTGATCCGCGGATTCTGTCATGCGGAGTGTAATAGAGAAAGTGCCATGCTGTGAGGGCAGCACATAGATCTATTCCAAGGAGCGCCAAGAGTTTCTTCGACATCTCACCATAGTACGTGATGGTTGGTTAAGATAGCTCCACGATCTCCATATATTCGTCGCTCCACAGATCTTCATCGCCATCAGGGAGGACGATAACGCGCTCTGGATTGAGTGCTCGCACAGCGCCTGGATCGTGAGTCACCAACACCACAGCACCCTCGTAGGTGGCCAGGGCGTCGAGAACCTGTTCGCGGGAGATCGGATCTAAGTTATTCGTCGGTTCATCGAGTAGAAGTACATTAGCCCGAGAGGAAACGAGGCTAGCTAGCGCAAGACGGGTTTTTTCACCGCCCGAAAGGGTCCCGGCTGGCTGGTCTAGTTGCTCCCCGGAGAACATGAATGCTCCTAGTAGTCCACGCAAATCCTGCTCCCCTGCTTCGGGGCAAGCGGCGATGGTGTTTTCCCACACCGTTTGATCCGGATCGATGGTGTCGTGTTCTTGGGCAAAGTAGCCAATTTTCAGGCCGTGGCCAGTGACTACTCCCCCCTCACCATCGGTACGTTCTACCCCCGCAAGTAACTTCAACAGCGTGGTCTTGCCAGCGCCGTTGAAACCCAGAACGACCACCCGGCTCCCTTTGTCAACTGCGAGATCGACTCCAGAGAATACTTCGAGCGAGCCGTACATCTTGGTCAGACCACGACCATTGAGAGGAGTTTTTCCACAGGGAGCTGGAGCCGGAAATTTGATATGGGCCACGCGGTCGCCTGCTCTAATCTCATCGGTTTGTGCGACCATCTTCTCCGCCCTTGCCAACATCTGCTTTGCAGCGGCTGCTTTAGTGGCTTTGGCACCCAGGCGAGCTGCCTGGTCCTTGAGTGCGGACGCTTTTTTCTCAGCATTTGCGCGCTCGCGGCGGCGCCTAGCTTCATCAGTAGCACGAGCGTCGATATACTTCTTATAGCCCATATTATAAATATCAGCTTCTGCTCGAACGGCGTCGAGAAACCAGATCTTATTACATACGGCCTCGAGGAGTTCCACATCGTGGCTAATCATAATCAAACCACCCTCGTGCTTTGAGAGAAAGCCACGCAACCATAGGATCGAATCAGCATCAAGGTGGTTTGTCGGCTCATCGAGAAGAAGGGTGGTCTCGGATTTACCGCTTCCAGCCGAAGCTGCGAACAGTATCTGGGCAAGCTCTACACGTCTGCGTTGCCCTCCGGATAGGGTTTTAAGGGATTGATCGAGAATCCGCGCCTCTAGGCCCAGATTATCGCAGATGCGTGCGCACTCTGCGTTGGCTTCGTAGCCTCCGAGGGCATGGTAACGTTCCTCTAATTTTGTATACTGCCTAATTGCTTTGTCGCGTTTAGCATCACTGCCAGCGGTTTCCATAATCGACTGTTGCTTGGCCATATTGCGATTAATAGCATCGAGGCCACGAGCGCTGAGCACCCGCTCACGTGCGGTCTGCTCAATATTTCCCTCACGTGAGTCTTGAGGTAGATAACCAATAGTGCCTGACCTGACTACGGATCCTCCATAGGGTTCGGTTTCTCCCGCTAGGATTCGCATAGTGGTGGTTTTACCCGCCCCGTTACGGCCTACTAGGCCAATTCTATCGCCTGGCTGGACTCGTAAATGCTGCCGCGTGGCGTCAAGCAGGGTGCGCGCACCCACTCGGACTTCAAAGTCATTGGTCACAATCACAAAGCGCCATCCTAGCACCCGAGAGCAAAGGGAGAAATTCCTCCCTTGGGGAAAGCCTGGACTACACCGAGAATCCTAGCGCACGCAGTTGCTCCCGGCCTTCCTCAGTGATCATATGCGGACCCCATGGAGGATTCCACACCCAATTGAGCTGCAGTTTTTCAATTCCGCCGTTACCGACTACCGCACTCTGCGCTTGGTCTTCGAGAACATCGGTCAGCGGGCAGGCTGGTGACGTGAGCGTCATATTGATATGGGCTTCATTCTCATTTTCGATCCAGATATCATAAACCAAACCTAAATCCACCACGTTGATGCCTAACTCGGGATCGATAACGTCGCGCATATACTCTTCGATGTCGAATGCTTTGGCTTCATCCGCCTCGCTTTGTTCGGGGATGATATGAGTGCGGTCAATGATTCCGGTATGTGGGTCGGCGTGCGGTGGTTCTACATCGTGGTTATCGGTCATTATTAGTCACTTTCCGTTAATTATTACGATCGAGAGATTCGCTCAAGGCCGCTTCGAAGGCTTTCCATCCCAGAAGTGCGCATTTTACCCGAGCGGGGTATTGGGAGACTCCTGCGAAGGCCACACCGTCACCGATCATGTCGTCGTCGCCCTCATAGGTGCCTCGCGAGGTAATCATTTTCTCAAATTCGGCTATTTTCGCGCGCGCTTGCTCGACTGTTAATCCCATCAATTCCTCCGCCATTACTGAGGTGGAAGCTTGGGAAATTGAACATCCTTCCGCTTGGTACGAAATATCTTTTACTTCGCCGTTGGATCCAAGAGCAAGCCGAAGAGTCAGTTCGTCCCCGCACGAGGGATTTACATGGTGAACCTCGGCATCGTGGCCTTCGCGCAACCCAGAGAACTTTGGGTTCTTGTAATGATCAAGGATAACTTCTTGATACATGGATTCCATATTCATTGTGGCTTCCTTTTTTTCTTAGCGCGTCCCGAAAAAGTTCTGAGCTGTAGCGATAGCCCCAACTAACGCGTCTATATCTGCCTTGTCATTATAAAGGTAGAAGGAGGCGCGTGCCGTGGACTGCATCTGCAGCTTTCGATGTGCTGGCCATGCGCAGTGGTGTCCAACTCTGATGCACACACCCTGATCATCGAGAATTTGCCCTAAGTCATGGGGATGAATTCCCTCGACATCGAAACTAATGACCGAGCCACGGTTGTCAGCCTTAGTGGGGCCGGCGATTTCTAACCCTGGGATGGAGGATAATTGCTCCAAACCATAGCGGGTGAGCTCTTGCTCATGGTGATGAATCGCTTCCATCCCAATAGCGTTGAGAAAGTCACACGCCGCACCTAGTCCCACTACCTGTGAGGCCATTTGCGTACCTGCTTCAAAGCGCTGCGGGGCCGGCGCATAGGTGGAATGATCCATGTGCACGACCTCGATCATGGAACCCCCAGTTAGAAATGGCGGCAACTGGTTGAGCAGCTCACTTTTACCATATAGTGCTCCGACTCCCGTAGGACCAAGCATCTTATGGCCGGAAAAGGCCGCAAAATCAACGTCGAGCTCCACCACGTCAACTGGCATATGCGGAACTGATTGACACGCATCGAGAACGATGAGTGCACCTACCGCTCTAGCCTTGCTGACCAGGGCGGGAATATCAGAAATAGCGCCTGTCACATTTGACTGATGGGTACAGGCAACGACCTTTACTGAGTCATCGAATCGCAAGGAGTCGAGATCGATACGACCCGTTTCATCCATGTCGAGCCAGGCGAGCGTGGCCCCCGTACGGCGACAGAGTTCTTGCCATGGCACGAGGTTGGCATGATGCTCCAGCTCGGTGACTACTACGGTGTCGCCGGCACCAACGGCCCACTCCCCTGCGCGGGGATCCCCAAGGGTATAGGCAAGGAGGTTGAGTGCTTCGGTCGCGTTTTTGGTAAATACCAATTCGTTTGGCTGCGCCCCTATAAATTGCGCGATACGCCCGCGTGCACCCTCATAGGCGTCGGTAGCTTCTTCAGCAAGCTGATAGGCTCCGCGGTGTACTGGGGCGTTCGTGTAGAGGACAAACTCCTCCTCCGCGCGCCACACCGGCAACGGGCGCTGCGAGGTTGCCCCAGAATCGAGGTAAACCAGGCGGTGTCCGCCTCGAACAGATCGGGAAAATACGGGGAATTCCTGGCGGATACGCTCGATATCAAGGGTGCCCGACGGTGTATGAAACATAAGTTCCTCGCTACTTTTTCAATATTGGGGAAAGGTTAGTTGAGGAACTGATCGTATCCATTAGCTTCCAGCTCATCTGCTAATTCAGCACCACCAGACTTTACAATTTTGCCGTCGGCAAAAACGTGCACGAACTGCGGGTTAACGTAGGTGAGGATGCGCTTATAGTGCGTGATCATGAGGATACCGCCATCGTTGTCCTGCTGGTAGCGGTTAATACCATCGGAAACAACTCGCAATGCGTCAACATCGAGGCCTGAGTCTGTCTCGTCCATAATGGCGAATTTGGGCTTGAGCAAACCTAACTGAAGAACCTCATGGCGCTTTTTTTCACCTCCAGAGAATCCGTCATTGACACTGCGTTCGCTAAAGCTTTTATCGATGAGCAAATTCTCTTGCTCAGTTTTTACCTCTTTGATCCATGTCCGTAGCTTTGGCGCTTCACCGCGAACAGCTGTGGCGGCGGTTCGCAGGAAATTTGCCATGGAAACCCCGGGAATTTCGGTTGGGTACTGCATCGCCACAAACATTCCGGCGCGAGCACGCTCATCGACGTCCATATCCAAGATATTGACGCCATCGAGGAGAACCTCCCCCTGGGTGACGTGGTAGCGCGGATGCCCCGCTATGGTATAGGAAAGTGTGGATTTACCGGAGCCGTTGGGGCCCATAATAGCGTGCGTTTCACCAGATTTGATGGTGAGATTTACTCCTTTGAGGATCTCTTTCGGCCCAGCGTTTTCATCTGTGGGGATGACTTGGGCATGGAGATCTCGGATTTCAAGGGTGCTCATTAATATTCCTTATGAGTTAAGAGGGGTTTAAGATGTGGCTTTTTTAAGCGTGCGCAGGGTTTCTAGCTCTTGCAGAATTCTGTTTTCGAGGTCCTCACGAATGGGATCAAACGGAATTTTTCCGATCACTTCAGAGAAGAAGCCTCGCACGATGAGCCGTCGAGCTTCATCCGCCGGTATTCCCCGGGATCGTAGGTAAAACTCCTGCTCATCATCAAATCGTCCGACTGTAGCTGCGTGACCTGCGCCTTGAATTTCACCAGTTTCGATTTCCAGGTTTGGCACAGAGTCGGCTCGTCCACCTTCCGTAAGAACAAGATTCCGGTTCGCTTCGTACGTGCTGGTTCCTTGTGCGTTCGGGCGGATGAGGACGTCGCCTACCCATGCGGTGTGGGCCTCAGCCCTCTTCTCTGCTGAATGGGATTGCAAGGCCCCTTTGTACAACACATTTGACGTGCAGTTCGGCTGCGCGTGATCGACGAGAAGTCGCTGCTCAAAAAATTGTCCAGAGTCCGCAAAGTAGACGCCCAATAACTCGGCGTCCCCGCCAGGAGCGGTGAATCGGACGCGAGGTACAATGCGCACGAGATCTCCACCGAACAGGGCAGCATAATGGCGTAGGGTGGCATCGCGACCAACTACAGCCATCTGCGAACCGCAGTGGACAGCATCGTCATCCCATGAGTCGTCGACGATAACATTCAATTTCGCATTGTCGCCTACAATGAACTCGATATTGTCAGCGTGTACTCCGGACCCTTTATAGCGAAGATTAATGGTGGCTTCTGCCGCTTCGCCTACCTCGATGACCACATGACTAAACGTGGTCACGTCATGGCCAGCACCGGTAATAGTGATGGAGATGGGTTCTGGATTTATCGCCGCGTCTGCAATCTGAACCACGGTGGCATGAGAGGTCGAGGTAAAAGCTTGGGCGCTTATTCGATCGATAGGTTTACCCGCGCGTCCAATCAAGGGCGAATCCATGGTGACCTTCTCGACCTCCACGTGGGTTGCCGTTTCAGGAACCGCAATGTCGATGAGGGTGTCCGTTACGGGTGCGAAGCTCCCGTCGTGAAGCCCTTTGAGGCGACGCAGCGGAACGAACCGCCACACCTCGTCCTTTCCCCGTGGGATTTCGAATTCGTTAACATCCGTGGAAGAGAATATGTCGCCCTTGTTACCATGGACGGTTGAATTTTTTTCTGTAGTACTAGCCATGTGGGTTAGCCCACCGATCCTTCCATTTGCAATTCGATGAGACGGTTGAGTTCGAGGGCGTATTCCATGGGCAATTCCTTGGCAATAGGCTCGACGAATCCGCGCACAATCATAGCCATAGCCTCGTCCTCAGCAATACCTCGAGACATAAGGTAGAAGAGCTGTTCCTGGGATACCTGAGAGACAGTCGCTTCATGACCTAGCGAGACATGGTCATTGCGAATATCGTTATAAGGATAGGTATCCGAACGTGAGATATTGTCGACGAGCAGGGCGTCGCATTCAACATTCGATGTTGAATGGTTGGCATTAGCATTAATGCGTACAAGCCCACGATACGCTGCTCGGCCGCCTCCTCGAGCTACCGATTTCGAGACGATATTCGACGATGTATGAGGTGCCATGTGGACCATTTTCGCGCCAGTGTCTTGGAATTGGCCTTCACCGGCAAAAGCTACGGAAAGGACTTCTCCTTTAGCGTAGGGACCGGTCATCCACACCGCTGGGTATTTCATGGTGACCTTGGAGCCGATATTGCCATCGACCCACTCCATCGACGCACCTTCCTCACACTTGGTGCGTTTGGTCACAAGATTGTAGACGTTATTAGACCAGTTTTGGATGGTGGTATAGCGGCACCGCCCGCCCTTCTTCACAATAATTTCCACCACAGCTGAGTGTAGGGAGTCAGATTTGTAGATCGGAGCGGTACAACCTTCGACATAGTGCACGTAAGCATCCTCGTCAACGATAATTAGAGTGCGCTCGAATTGGCCCATATTCTCAGTGTTGATGCGGAAATAGGCCTGCAGAGGAATATCAACGTGCACTCCTTTAGGCACATAGATAAAAGAACCACCTGACCATACGGCAGTATTCAATGCTGAGAACTTATTGTCGCCAGCTGGAATGACCGTTCCAAAGTACTCGCGGAATAACTCCTCGTGCTCCTTAAGTGCGGTGTCAGTATCGACGAATATGACCCCGAGTTTTTCTAAATCTTCTCGAATCTGGTGATACACCACTTCAGATTCATACTGTGCAGCTACTCCTGCTACGAGGCGTTGTTTTTCAGCCTCGGGGATACCTAGACGGTCGTAGGTATTGCGGATATCTTCGGGAAGCTCTTCCCAGCTCGTGGCTTGGCTCTCAGTGGAGCGCACGAAGTATTTGATGTTGTCAAAATCGATTCCACTTAGGTCCGCACCCCAGGTGGGCATAGGCTTCTTGCCAAAAAGATCGAGAGCTTTGAGTCGCTGTTCCAGCATCCACGCTGGTTCCTGTTTCTTGTCAGAGATATCGCGGACCACATCCTCATTCAGGCCGCGTCGCGCCTGTTGTCCTGCATCATCACGATCATGCCAGCCGTAGTTATAAGGACCAATGGACTCGATGATCTCATCGTCTGTAGGGGGTTGGAGAGTGTGGGGGTTTACGGGTGCTTGGGTCATTGAATACGTTCCTCTCAAGCAATTACTAGGAGACCGATGTAGATCTATTAACGGGGCGGATGGGTATATTAGTCGTGCAGATACCGTGGCCATCAGCGATTGAGGCGAGTAGTTGAACATGGCGGCCGAGCACTTTCGCTATCACCTCATGCTCGGCCTCGCATAACTCAGGGAAATCGGCGGCCACTTCCGAGATCGGGCAGTGATGCTGACAAATCTGAACGCCTTGTCCGGCATTGTTCATAGAAGCCGCGTAGCCGTGTTGTGTAAAGACGTCCACGAGCTCGCTTACAGCTTCCTCAATCGTGTCGCCTTCACAATTAAAATCTCCGATAAGTTCTAGCGCACGTTTGCGAGCGAAGGCCCTAACAGCCTCCTCCCCGCCGTGTTGCCTTAATGTTTTCAAAGCTGCCACTGCTAGCGAGTCATAATTGTGGCCAAACTGTGCTCGACCTCTGTCGGTTAGGCTAAATGCCCTGGCGGGTCGCCCCCGAGTGGATCGTTGATGCGCGGAAACCGATGTTATTTCCGCGAGGCCTTCCCCGACCAATATATCGAGATGGCGGCGAATTCCTGCAGTAGAAAGGTTCAAATGTTCGGCTAATTCGGAGGCGGTAATGCGATTATGCTTGAGAATTTCGCTCATGATGGCATGACGCGTTTCACCATCAGTTGAGCGCGATTCTCCGCGATTGATGTGGCCCATCGCTTCACCTCCTTGTACTGCCCTAATATCGCCCTAATATCGTTATGGAGCTGACCGTCTAGATTTCTTTAGACAACACTAGTGTTACCTAAATGGCGGCACTGTTACAACCCCGAAAAGTGCCTATCGCTCTCACCTCTAGTATTTAGGGCACCCTATCAACGGTTTTGCTACTCAAACAGGGTGAGGGTGGTCGTTTTTTCTCAGACTCCTCTCAGTGCGTTCCACGGTTGCGAAACACTTGCGATGCGAGGTTTCAGCTTGAGCCTAAGTCCGTTACTGCAAAAGATTGAGTTAAGCTGAGTGAGTGAGCAAGAATGCACCCTTGTGGTGGAACCGAGCCCTCCGCACCGTGCTGCGTATTCAATCAATTCCACCCTCTCTACAGACGGAAAGCGGTGAACGCTATCACGATACCTCCCTGCTGGTAAAGGCCACCAGCGGCGTCGATCTCATCAAGACTCTCCGCGATGGCAGCGTAACCCTGATCGGCGATTCTACCGAGGCGGAAACGGAACCCACAGTCAGGGATCGTATCCACACCCCACTCACGGCCATTGATCTCGAACGTTTCGCCTTCACCAGATGGATGGGCACACTAGGATCCCTACTCCTTAGCCTAGGGGCCCTGGGAGCAGGAGCCCTGCCCGTAGTGAACTCACCTTATACTGTCTTTCCTGGTGGCACTCTCATGGCTAGAATGCTCCAAGCATCAACAGTGCTGTGCTTTGTTGGCATAGCTCTCTTAGTCCTAGCGTGGCTATTTATGGCGCCGTTTGCCGGGGTAGCCTTGAAAGAGGCTCATACGCGTATGGGTCTTATTAGCATGTCGATGACCAGGCGTACTTTCGTGGCTTGGAGCTTACCGCTGATCGCAAGCGCACCTATGTTTACTCAAGATATTTACTCATACTTAGCCAACGGTGCGATTGTAGTGATGGGTCTCGATCCATATAGCGCGGGACCTGTAGATCTCCTCGGGACTGACAACGATCTGGCCCGTTCGGTACCGTTCATCTGGGCCCATTCCCCCTCCCCTTACGGGCCCGTAGCATTAGGAATCGCTGCCTTGATCTCATTCCTCACCAATGACTCCATCGTGCTTGGGGTTCTTGCTCACCGCATCATCTCTCTCCTTGGGGTTGCTCTAGCCGGATGGGCTCTTACTCACCTAGCAAAACGCTGCGGTGTTCTCCCGCAGGCCGCATTATGGCTAGGGATACTCAACCCGCTCACTATCCTCCACCTCATTGGTGGCATCCATAACGAGTCGATCCTGCTCGGTTTACTCATGGCAGGCATTGAAGTCGGCTTACGCGGAGTGGATTACATGGAACGCTCGGGCTCGAGGCGAGCAGTCATTTTGCTAGCAACCAGTGGCCTTCTCATTAGTCTCGCAGGAATGGTTAAAGTTACCGGCTTTATCGGACTCGGTTTCATCGGAATGGCTATTGCTAGAGTCATTCACCTGCGCGGCCGCAGCACACCCTCAGCTTGGCTGATCGCTGTTGCGCTGCAGACCTTTTGCATGATCGCTGCTATCCTCACCGTCACGTGGGTCAGTGGGATCGGCTCAGGGTGGATCACTGGCCAAGGCGGGGCCATAGCCGTACGCAGCTGGATGTCTATATCAACTGCCCTCGGAGTAATCTTCGGATTCGTGGGGAAATTTCTCTACTTAGGTGATCACACCGAAGCTATCCTCATCATCACCCGACTGTCGGGGTTGGCGGTTGCAGGTTTTGCTATGGTGCGGTTACTCCTGCGCACCTATCAGGGCGCCATTCACCCTGTGGGTGCGCTTGGGATATCAACTCTAGTAATGGTGGCGTTCTTTCCCGTCGTACACCCGTGGTATATGCTGTGGGCGATTCTACCCTTGGCCGCGTGGGCTAATAGGGAGGTTTTTAGAGCCGCAGTCATTGCGTATACGCTCTTACTGAGCTTTTTCGTTCTTCCGCGGGGGTTATCACTGCCTCCAGAAACGGTACTTTCGATTTATACCGCCTCAGTCGTTGGATTGGTAGTAATTATCAGCCTCATGTACGTTTCCTACCGGAGAAATTTCAAACGTCGCATAGACTAGGGTGTTGTGAAGATGACTCCCACCAAAACCCCTGCTCTCAGGGTCTCAAGATTGAGCAAGGTTTTCGGAGATATACAGGCGCTTAAAGATGTTAGTTTCAGCGTTCCCGAGGGAAAAGTTCTGGCTCTCCTAGGCCCCAATGGTGCTGGTAAGACGACGCTGATTGATATCTGCGAAGGTTTTCAGAAGCCGACGCACGGCGCTGTCAGCGTTTGCGGTATCGATCCGGTTACCAGGCCTCAGGATGTGCGCGCAATTATTGGCATTATGTTGCAGGAATCTGGATCTTATTCGGGCATTAGGGTCGAAGAAATGCTGAAGTTGTCGGCGTCCTATAATGCTAATCCCCTTGATCCCGATTGGCTGATTGAATTGCTGGGCTTGGGTAATGTCAGGTCAACGACCTATCGGCGACTTTCCGGAGGGCAAAAGCAGAGACTAGCTTTAGCTCTCGCCCTGATTTCGCGCCCGAAGGTGGTCTTTCTCGATGAACCCACAGCCGGATTGGACGCACAATCTCGTGTTCTAGTCTGGAGATTAATAAGGCAACTACGCGCCGACGGGGTTACGGTCATCTTAACCACGCATTTAATGGACGAAGCCCAGGCTTTAGCTGACGAGGTGGTCATTATCGATCAGGGAAGCGTGGTCGCAGCCGGTAGTCCTAGCGAACTGCGTAAAGAAGCCTCTCCGGGCTTAAAATTCGAAACGGATCGAGACCTTGACATAACCGCTGCGCCGTGGGCGGCCTTGGGCGTTGAAGCGATTCGCCCCTTGGTGTACTCGATACCAACTGAACCCACCCCAGCCTTGATTTCTCAGCTTGCCCGATTGGCTGCCGAACAAAACGTCCTAATTATTTCATTGTCGACCGAGGCCCGAAGTCTCGAGGATATTTTCCTTGAGATCACTGGACGCGCTTTAAGAAGTTAGAAAGAGCTATTCTATGACTATTTCTCAACCGCAGCCTGATCATATCCCCCCAGGTATCTTTAGCCCACAACCACAGCGGGCCTCTGTGATGCATATGCTGAAGTCCCAGGGAAAAATTGAAGCCTTGTTATTTTTGCGTCATGGAGAGCAATTTCTGCTGAGCTTTGTCATCCCGATTGGCATCATCATTGCAGCATATTTTCTCCCTCAGCTCGATACGTATAGCCCCCATTCCCCGATTTTCCCTACGGTTCTTGCTATCGCAGCGATGAGCTCGGGCTTTTCAGGTCAAGCAATTTCTCTAGCTTTCGATCGTCGCTATGGGGCGTTGAAAAGGGCGGGCGCCTCGGGTGTACCTGCCTCCACAATTATTCTGGGAAAAGTAGTAGGACTGCTTGTAGTCTCCAGTTTGCAGGTAGCGTGCCTTACCCTGGTTGCACTTATAACCGGGTGGAGGACGACCTTCGGCTTCGGGGTCATTGGTGTGGTCATCTTTTTTGTCGGGGTTGCCTGTTTTACTGCCTTGGGAATGTTCCTTGGTGGAACTCTCTCCTCTGAAATGGTGCTGGGTTTAGCAAACCTTATATGGGTGCTTTTGGTGGGGGCGGCTAGCTACCTGACCTTCAACGTCGAGTCCATCCACCCGCTGTACCACATTATTCCTTCCGTAGCTCTGGCTGATGGAATTGGTTCAGCATTTGCCGGTCAGTTTCCAGGTTTCGCTGTGCTCAGCTTGATAGTATGGACAATCCTGGGCATCGCTGCATCGATCCGTTTCTTCTCTTTCACAGATTAGTCGAGTACTATTCATAAGATATTTCTCACAGATTCATCGGTTAGGTGTTAATAACTTTCAGCGCCTTGCGTTGCGGGGTAAAATAATCGCGTGTCTAGCATGCAAGAATCTATCCAGCGCCGAGCAAAATTCCTTATCCCATATCAGCGGCGATTAGTACTATTTGTGCTGCTTGCCCAGGCAGGTATTACTGTGACTGGCTCCATTGTCCGGGTGACAGGATCAGGCCTCGGGTGTAATACATGGCCTTTATGCCACGAGGGCTCCCTCGTGCCAGTTCCGGGGGCTGCACCGTGGATTCACCAAGCAATCGAGTTTGGCAATAGGCTCCTCACTTTTGTTCTCATCGGCATAGTCATCGCTGCCTTTATTTCTATTGTGGCTGCTCATCGACGCAAAGAACTCGTGATACACGGAATTGTCCAGGGAATCGGTGTCATCATTCAAGCTGTTCTCGGCGGAATCTCGGTTCTGCTAGATCTTCAGTGGTGGTCCGTCGCCATTCACTTCCTGCCGTCCATGCTCCTCGTCTGGTTAGCTGCCATCTTCTATATTCGAGTGGGAGAACCCGATGCTGGTATCCCCCACCGCACCTACGATCAATCACTGCGCTACCTCGTATCCTTCGCAGCTGGGTTGCTAGTTCTCGTGCTCGCTACTGGAACCATGGTGACAGGAGCCGGGCCTCACGCTGGTGACTCCGAAGCAGGAATGCAGGGGCGTCTTGAGGTCGACATTGCATGGATGGCCCATATTCACGCGTGGACAATGTATCTATTGCTCGCAGTGGTCACACTTATCGCCGCATCGTTAGCTTTTCAACGCGTTCCAACCAAAACCAAGACAACGACCCTGTGGCTTATCGCTACAATAGTGCTCCAGGCACTCATTGGAGTCATACAATACCGCTTAGGGGTGCCTCGCTGGACGGTGCCTGTCCATATCGGCTTCAGCTCTGTCGTCGTGGCGCTCCTCGGCTTCCTCTATGCCCAAGGCTGGAGCCGTCACCCAGAAGACACCTCGCCTGAACAGGAATATCATCAACTCTGATTTTTAACCCCCTAGCAGATCCTAGGGGGTTCGTTGTATCACGATTGGGACGATTCCTCGCGATCACTGGTGAAATTCACTGATCAAATGCATATGACTAACCCAGGAAAAGATCTCATCGATGCATATCGTGCAGATATTAATAGATCGTGACCTCAGATCAGCCCTGAGCAGTAATTGCGCTCCGCTTGGGGTTGATCAGGATGTGTTCGAGCTAAGAGAGATAGCCAGCTTCGCTAGGAATTAAGGCAGTGACTACAGTCGACGGTCTATTAGTTGACCACGAGTTTATATTCAGTTACGAATAATTCCCCCATAAAAGACCTGCAGGGTCAAGCTAACTCAATAGACGATAGGCAGTGCAATATCAGCCGAAACCTAAAACCACAGGGACGAGAAGAAAATGTTAATCGCGCACACGTCATATCGTTGTGTTCGGCTTTTATGACCATGCCGCCAGGTCGTATAAAACTTGGGGCATAGCGTGTTCATTAAATTCAGCGGCATCGGCTTCCTGGTGTGCGGTGATAACTAAAGCGGCACAGCCTATATGACCCCACAGTCACGGATCGAGATTTCATGCAGCAGACAAATTTCTCAATACTAACGCGTGTGCTGTGGCCAGCAATCCGCTACGAACAACCACGATACTTCCCAGTTCAACGGGCTAATTGCTAGCTCAAACCGTCTCTATCCACTGATATATCTAGGTTTTTCCCTGCCTCGCCTTAGGCAACTGTCTAAGCTTTCTGAGCAGTCAGACATTCTTTGTTCTGAGCAACTCGCCACACTTTGGCTTGTGGTTCGGTTGTCCCTCTTTTGCTCCCTAACGAGAACGGCAGGGAGATGCTGTGGTGTCAGAAAGTGTGGAGTATACAGGCGAGGTTTTCTCGATCACCAAGCTTCGAGGCATAAGGTTCGCAGAATCAAGCGGATGGACACGAGCTTTCTCGAGGCAAAAGTTTCAGCTAAGTAGCTGGAAATTGTTCTAATTCACACCATCTAATTTGCCGAGATACGTCGTGTATCTGCCAAATTCTGGGATAGTTCCGACCTAGCGGGCCCTGCGTTAACTCATCGTACTGTTTGATGTAGGTCATGAGGAGCTGCGTGCTCTATCCCCGAGGCACCTTGATTCATTGATATATGCACACGCGTATTAGGAGAACCCCGGTTAGGCATAGAATCATCGGCTAAAGGATTAGGTGTGCATTCTCGCGTGTATAGCCGTCGCTTCGGCGTTGAGAAAAAGATCATTGTTTCACGTCCCCTTTAGTCAGCTGTCACTGCTCCAGCCTGGCAGCAGATAGACAATAACCCTTGAGATGCCCCCATGAGGATGACGGAAACCGCACTGGCGATTTCTCCAATCGTTCTCTTGTGGTGTACAAAATATCTCGATGTGCATTTAACTGGCGAGAGTGCAGCCACAACCATGAGGCTGATGAGCTAAGAAAGGCTATGTGACTATCGTATAGTTTCAAGCGATACGCTCGGCTTTTGCTACGTTTCCTTGAGCTCGAAAGTCTGAGGAAGTGTGCGCCCGGGGACCGAGGCTCATTCTTAGGCCACAAAAAAGGGATCAAGCATCGCACCGAAAGTTTCCAAGCCTAAAATAGCGTCGACCGATAGCGCTACAAAGAGCACAGCTAAATAGTTATTCGACAAAATGAAGAGCTTGAGTGGTTTGACCGGCACGCCACGCTTGACTCCTTGATGGAGCCGAATCGCCATAAATAGAAAGCCTGCTCCTGAGATGATTGATCCCACTGCATAAATCCATCCAGCCGCGGGAATAAGAAGGAAGGTGGTTATAACCGTGGCAACGGTATAGCCAACAATCTGCCGAGTCACCTCAACTTCCTCCCGGACTACCGGCAGCATGGGCACTCCAGCGGCCTTGTAATCTTCCTTATACTTCATGGCCAAGGCCCACGTATGCGGGGGCGTCCAAAAGAAAATGATCAGGAAGAGTACGATGGCCTGCCACCAGTGAGCCAGGTCTGTTCCAGGCATATTGTCTTTAATTACGGCCCACCCCACTATCACAGGCATGCAGCCCGCCGCGCCACCCCAAACGATATTCATATGGGTGCGCCTTTTTAAAAACTTTGTGTAAACAAAGATATAAAAAGCAATGGTGAGCATCACACATACGGCCGCTAAAAGCGAATTGCAGAGGAGCCAGAGAAAAAGAAAGCTCAAAACAGTAAGCGCCCACGCGAAGATGGTGGCATTTCGGTTGGAAACCGTGTGCCTGACAAGGGGGCGCGAACGAGTCCTCCCCATTTTCTGATCGATATCGGAATCCGCCACCATATTGAAGGTATTAGCAGCTGCTGCCCCCATCCAGCCTCCTATGACGGTCAACAGGATGAGCGCGATATTATTCTCCCCACGCTCAGCCTGCAGCATGGCGGGAATGGTTGCTACCAAGAGGAGTTCAATGACCCGGGGCTTCGTCAACGCAATATAGGCCTTGATCGTCTCCAAGGATTATCTCCTCCATAATTTCTGTGAAAGTACGTTTCTCAGCATACTGGAAAAACTCAACGAAAAGATTTGAGCCACAGTCATCGAGCGGGGGAAACGTTATCGTACCTAGTCCAAGGTACTCCTCATTGAAGAGTTTGGCTTATCAAAACTCCCTCGCTTCGTTCATTTTGTTCGCCGTATACCAGCTCCAGCCAGCTCGCTGCCATCCTTGAAGCCAAATGGCGCTAAACTGTGGGATGTGGTTCGCGCATAAACTCGCTTGCGCGAGCCTCGACCACGAAAAAATATTAAAGGACGGACTATCACTGTGACCTTATCTCCTGAGCTTAAAAAGCATACGGTTCGCAATTATCCAGATCACTGGAGTGATTTGGATACACAAGCCATTGACACCGCTCGCATCCTCGCTGCAGATGCCGTGCAGAAATGCGGCTCAGGGCACCCCGGCACCGCAATGTCACTGGCGCCGCTTGCCTACACCCTGTATCAGCACACGATGAATGTTGACCCCCAGGACGATCAATGGGTAGGCCGTGACCGTTTTGTACTCTCGTGTGGTCACAGTTCGCTCACTCAATATATCCAGCTGTTTTACGGAGGTTTTGGCCTGGAACTCGATGACCTCAAGGCCCTGCGTACCTGGGGCGCAAAGACCCCAGGTCACCCCGAGTACCGCCACACTAAAGGCGTGGAAATTACCACCGGACCACTCGGTCAAGGGTTAGCCTCCGCGGTGGGTATGGCTATGGCGGCACGCCGTGAGCGCATGCTATTCGATCCGGATACGCCCCAAGGTGAGTCACCATTCGATCACTATATCTACACCATCGCCTCCGACGGCGATATGCAGGAAGGGGTAACGTCTGAGGCCTGTTCGCTCGCGGGTACTCAGAAGCTAGGTAACCTCATCGTCTTTTGGGATGATAATAAAATCTCCATCGAAGAGGAAACCGATATTGCCTTTGACGAGGATGTTTGCGCACGCTATCGGGCGTATGGATGGCAAGTACTAGAAGTTGAGAGCGGCGAGGATATCGTCGCCATCGAAGAGGCTATTGCTGCGGCCCAGGCTGACCGCCAGCGTCCATCGTTTATTCGGGTTCGTACCATCATTGGTTATCCCGCCCCAACTATGATGAATACCGGCGCTGTCCATGGCGCTGCCCTGGGCGAAGAGGAAATCGCCGCCACAAAGCGAGAACTCGGCTTTGATCCTGAAATCCACTTCCCTATCAGCGATGAGGTATTAGCTCACACCCGCAATTTGGTCGAGCGCGGTGCAAATAAGCATGCCGAATGGTCACAGAAATTCGAGCAATGGTCTCAACAGCACCCCGAAAAACGGGAGCTCTTCGAGCGTCTTAATAAGCGTGAGCTACCAGCTGACTTCGATGCTGATCTACCGACGTGGGAGGCCGGGGACTCAGTGGCTACCCGCAAGGCCTCAGAGTCGGTCATTCAGGAACTGGCGAAAACCCTGCCTGAGCTTTGGGGCGGCTCCGCCGATCTAGCTGGTTCCAATAACACCGTGATGAAGAGTGAAAAATCATTCGGACCAGAGTCTATTAGCACCTCCACCTGGACTGCGGCACCAGATGGCCGTAACCTCCATTTCGGTATTCGCGAGCACGCCATGAGTGCGATTATGAACGGAATCGCGCTGCACGGGGGCACGAGGCCGTACGGCGGAACCTTCTTAATTTTCTCCGACTATATGCGCCCCGCTGTGCGTCTAGCCGCCCTCATGGGAACTGATGCTTACTATGTCTGGACCCACGATTCCATTGGACTTGGCGAGGATGGTCCCACTCACCAGCCAGTAGAGCAACTGGCCAGCCTTCGTGCTATCCCCGGACTATCACTTATTCGCCCCGCCGACGCTAACGAGACTGCAGCGGCTTGGCGCGCAGCGCTACTCTACAAGGAAGGCCCAAAGGGTTTAGCGCTCTCGCGCCAGAATCTCCCGGTCCTAGACGGCACTAAAGAGAAGGCTCGCGAGGGACTTCGTCGTGGCGCTTATATACTCAAAGAAGCCTCTGCCGCTACGCCTGAGGTCCTACTCATGGCCAGCGGATCCGAGGTTCAGTTGGTAGTAAAGGCAGCTGCTCAATTGGAGAAGGAGGGTATTGCCGCCCGCGTTGTTTCGGTTCCCTGCCTCGACTGGTTCGAGGAGCAAGACCAGGCCTACCAAGAGTCCGTACTGCCACCTCACGTACGCGCCCGCGTTGCTGTTGAGGCGGGAATCTCCATGCCGTGGCATCGCCACCTAGGATTGCAGGGGCGGGCTATATCGCTCGAACATTTTGGCGCCTCGGCTCCAGCCGACAAACTGTTTGAAGAATTTGGTTTCACGGTCGACAACGTCGTGAAAGCCGCTAAAGACAGTCTGGCTGCCTAGGAACCAGTAAAGAAGTAGTGCGGGCGGAACTGAGATCTGAAAGTTTCGCCCGCATTTAAATACTTTCGTTAAAAACCTCAAGGATGAAACCATGAATGCAATAGATAAGCTCCAAGCCGTTGGAACGTCCACCTGGTTAGATGACCTCAGCCGTGATCGCATTAACTCTGGAAATCTTCGACGAGTTATCTCCGACAAAAGTGTTGTGGGAGTGACCACCAACCCCGCTATTTTTGCTCATGCAATGTCGCAAGGCTCTGCCTATGATGATCAGATTGCAGCGCTTAAAGAGCAGGGAATGCCCGCAGACGAGGCCGTCTATGAAATGAGTATCCAAGATGTTCGCGACGCGTGCGATATTTTCCGGGATATCTACCTCGAAACTCAGGGGAAAGATGGCCGCGTCTCGATTGAAGTAGATCCGCGCATTTCAGATGATGCGGCCGCAACTTTAGCTCAGGCGCGGACCCTATGGGAGCGTGTTGATCGGGAAAACCTCATGATCAAGATCCCGGCCACCGAAGGCTCGCTCCCCGCAATATCAGCAGCACTTGCTGAAGGAATCAGCGTTAATGTCACGCTCATTTTCTCCGTCGAACGCTACGGCCAGGTGATCGAGGCCTATATCGACGGAATCAATGCCGCCTACCGAAACAATCTGGATGTGACAAAAATCCACTCTGTGGCTTCGTTTTTTGTCTCCCGACTCGACACCGAAATCGACGCGCGACTCGAAGATATCGGCACACCGGAAGCTCTGGCCATGCGGGGTAAAGCGGGCATAGCTAACGCTCGAGTGGCCTACGCGCTATTCGCTGATCAATTCAAGAGTGCAGATATGCCAGCAGGTGCGCATATTCAGCGGCCGTTGTGGGCTTCGACCGGCGTCAAAAATCCCAACTACCCCGCCACCCTGTATGTAACCGAGCTGGCGGGCCCACTAACCGTTAATACAATGCCTGAGAGCACAATTGATGCCACGCTTGAAGCGGAAGATATCAAGGGTGATACCCTCAGTGAAGCCGAGAACGACGCGGCCAAGGTGCTCAGCACCTTACAAGATCTAGGTATTGATCTGCCAGATGTTTTCGAAAAGTTGGAAGCTGAAGGGGTCGAGAAATTCGTGGCAGCGTGGGAGGACCTGCTGGAATCAATGGGAGCTCGGCTGCAGTAATAGCGAAGCCCTCATTGCAGTGGGCTATCGCGGTTATGTGCAGAGTGTGAGGTTAATTCTGGTGCCGAGTAAGATGCGAGGACGTGAGTAAAAGCGTGCAAAAAATAGATAGTGATCCTCAAGAGTGGCTTCATCCGTTAAGAAGCACCAGCGACAAAAGGCTACCTCAGATAGCTGGCCCCTCTGGCATGGTGATCTTCGGAGTGACTGGTGACTTGGCTCGGAAAAAACTCTTACCAGCCATTTACGATCTCGCCTCCCGCGGGTTATTACCAGCTGGATTCTCCCTCGTGGGCTACGGTCGCCGCGACTGGACAAAAACGGATTTTGAAGAATATGTTCTCAAGGCGGTTAAATCTGGAGCCCGCACTGACTTCAATGAGAATATTTGGCACCGATTGGCCGAGGGCATGCACTTTGTTCGAGGCAATTTTGATGATGACCAGGCATTTGATTCGCTCGCAGCCAAGCTTGAAGAACTGGATCGCGACCGTGGAACCGCAGGTAACTGGGCATTTTACCTTTCGGTGCCGCCGGACTATTTCTCCGATGTCTGCCACCAGCTAGAGCGCTCCGGAATGGCTAAGGGCCCCAAGGGCTCATGGCGACGGGTCATCGTGGAAAAGCCCTTCGGGCATGACCAGAAAACTGCGAGAGAGCTAAACAATATCATTAATTCCGTCTTCCCAGAGCACGCGGTCTTTCGCATCGATCACTATCTAGGCAAAGAAACTGTGCAAAATATTATGGCGCTGCGCTTTGCCAATCAGCTTTTCGATCCGCTCTGGAATTCCCACTATATTGACCACGTGCAAATTACTATGGCCGAAGATATCGGTCTAGGAGGGCGCGCTGGCTACTATGACGGCATCGGGGCTGCCCGCGATGTTATTCAAAATCACTTGATCCAACTTCTCGCTCTCGTTGCCATGGAAGAACCGATCGACTTCACTCCAGAACAACTCCAAGCAGAAAAGATTAAAGTACTGCGCGCAACCCGCCCTGTTGAGCCCTACGGTAAAACTACTGCTCGAGGCCAATACACGGCTGGCTGGCAAGGGTCTGAATTTGTCCGAGGTTTGCGCGAGGAAGATGGATTTGATCCAGATTCCACAACCGAAACATACGCCGCCTGTACCTTAGAAATTAATTCTCGTCGATGGGCCGGGGTCCCCTTCTTTTTGCGAACAGGTAAACGACTGGGGCGTCGCGTCACTGAAATAGCTCTCATATTCAAAGATGCCCCCCATCAACCTTTCTCCGAGGGATCACGCCACGCCCAGGGCCCAAATGTAGTTGTTATTAGGGTTCAGCCCGATGAAGGGATGCTGCTGCGCTTTGGCTCTAAGGTCCCAGGGTCGGGAATGGAAGTGCGCGATGTGAATATGGACTTCTCCTACAGCGAAGCTTTTACAGAAGAATCTCCTGAAGCCTACGAACGTCTCATTCTTGATGCCCTCCTCGATGAGGCGTCTCTCTTCCCCACCAACGAGGAGGTTGAACTCTCTTGGAAGATTCTCGACCCAATCCTCGATTATTGGGCTAGGCGCGGGCGTCCCGATGAATATGCTGCAGGTACGTGGGGGCCCGCTTCTGCTGATCGTATCCTCGCTGGTTCGCACCGTGTGTGGCGGCGTCCATAGATGAAGGTAGCAAACTGATGATTTTTTGCCTAGATAATTCCAGTACCAGCGAGATTGCTAATACCCTGGTAAAAATGCGTGATAATGGCATGCAGGGCACCACGTCCCGAGTGCTTACTTTGCTGGTAGTCGTCGCAGCTACTGATCCTCTTGAGAGCATCATCGAGGCAACTAAGATGGCTTCGCGAGAACATCCTTCTCGTGTCATCGTTCTTGTCAAAGGCGATACCGACGCTGACCATCACCTCGATGCTGAGGTGCGGATCGGAGGTGATGCGGGTGCTTCCGAGCTCATTATCATGAAGCTCCACGGTGAGGTCAATGACCACCTGGTTCATGTGGTGACTCCGTTGCTGCTTCCAGATACCCCAATTGTAGTCTGGTGGCCATTTAGCTCCCCCGCTTTTCCTAGCGAGGATCCGCTGGGAAAGATAGCCCAACGTCGTATCACCGATGCACGCTTTGATAAACTTGTCGATGCTTTGTACCACCGCCGCAACTCCTATGCGCCAGGTGATACCGATATCGCATGGGCTCGTCTCACCCCATGGCGCGGCGTATTAGCTTCGGCATTGGATCAACCTCCACATGAGGACATTCGCTCAATTACAGTCTTCGGTCCTGCGAACTCACCTTCTGTCGATTTGGCAGCTGGTTGGCTGGTCGATCGATTAAGGGTACCCACGACCAGAAAGATTTTGGAGGTGGACTCCGATGACGAGATCCCAGTGGCATTGGTGGAGATCGAAAGAGAATCTGAAATATTGGTGCTTCGATCAGACCCTCAAAATCAGACAATTTGTGTTGAATCGGGCGATATGAAGGCCAAGGTGGCGGTCAATGTTCGCTCAACGGCAGACTGCTTAGCAGAGGAACTTCGTCATCTCGATCCCGATGCCGCATACCACAAGGCTCTGCGTGGCCTAACCGCCGTTCATTACCCATCGGTTTAATTTCTGAAGGAACTAAGAGAAATGGTAAAAATAAACAGCTTTAACACCGTGGAGCCGCTTCTAGAACAGGCTGCAAGAGACCTTAGGCGTCTTATACTCTCGATTAACAGCACAGGTGGAGCGCACTCCGACGGTGTGGCCCGGATCGTGCTGACAGGCGGTGGGGCTGGGATTGGCATCCTCAGAGAACTGAGGACCATGGATATCAATTGGGAACTCGTTCATCTCTTCTTCGGTGATGAACGTAATGTGTCCGTCGATCACAGCGATTCTAACGAAGGACAGGCGAGGGAGGCGCTCCTAGACCACATTGATATTCCTGAGGCGAATATCCATGGGTACGGATTAGGTGGAGTCGACTTAGAGGACGCGGCGCACTCCTATGAAGCTGTCCTGAGCGATTTTGCTCCCCAAGGTTTCGATCTTCACCTCTTGGGAATGGGCGGCGAGGGCCATATCAATTCCATATTCCCTCACTCTCCTATCCAAAAGGAAAGTCGACGATTAGTTCTCCCCGTTTTCGATTCACCTAAGCCACCGCGGGAGCGCGTATCTTTGACCTACCCGGCGATTCGCCGCTCAGATTATGTGTGGTTCTTGGTCTCTGGGTCAGAGAAATCCCGGGCAGCATCTGCGTTGGTTGGGTGCGAGGATTTTACCCAGTGGCCGGCTACTGGTGCGTATGGGCGAAAGGAAACAGTTCTCTACGCGACTCAGGATGTACTCAGTTAAGAAAAATCCCCTCGTTAGAGGGGATTTTTCTTATACTGCATAAGATTGGATGAGATTTAGAGCAACGATACAGGTCATCCAGATGAGCCCTGTAACAATGGTGAAGCGATCGAGGTTCTTTTCTACCACGGTAGATCCCGAAAGGTTAGACTGAACGCCGCCACCAAAAAGGCTGGAGAGTCCGCCACCTTTACCGCGGTGCAATAAAACAAACAGAGTCATCAAAACACTGGAAAGCACCAAAATAATCTGCAGGGCGAGAACCATTTAATAAAACCTTCTTTGATTCGTTTTCACAGCTACCCTATGGAGCAGCTTTTCGTCTTCACCATGATACACCACATTATCACTAGCCTGAATTCCGCAGTGCGGTTGCTAAACCGTTCATCGTTAAACGAATCCCGTAGCCGACGGAGGCCTCTCGGTCACCCTCGGATCCATCTGCACGATACCGTCTCAGCAATTCCGCTTGGATAACATTGAGTGGCAGCAGATAAGGATACCGGCGACGCACTGATCGAGCGAGCTGCGGGTTGTCGTAGAGCAGTTCTCTGGCTCCCGAAATAGCGAGGAACATTTCCTTAGTGAGCTCGTATTCTGCCTGGATCGTTTCATAGATCCGAATAGCGGCTTCTTGATCTTCAACTAATTCTGAATACAACTTGGCTAGAGTCATTTCAGTCTTCGACATCACCTGGGCCATATTGGACAGCAGCGCATCGAAGAATGGCCACTCCTTATAGAGCATCCTTAGCTTTTCTAGGCGTGCGTTAGGATCTTCACCCTGTTCAATCCAGCATTTCAGCGCGGTTCCCACGCCAAACCATCCGGGCAGCATCACGCGTGATTGGGTCCAGCTTAGTACCCATGGAATAGCCCGTAGATCTGAGATAGCCTCAGTCTGCTTGCGCGAGGCAGGGCGTGACCCTATATTCAGTGACCCAATCTCAGCCAGCGGCGTCGATGCTTTGAAATAGTCAATGAAACCTGGGTCCTCATGAGCTAAAGCTGCATACTTTTCCTGGCTTAGGGCCGAGATATCTCGCATAATCTGGTGTGCTTCTTCTCGCGCGGGATTCTTCTTTTTCAGTAGCGTCGCCTCTATAGTGGCAGCAAGCAGTGTTTCCAGATTACGACGGGCCGTCTCCAGCGTTCCATATTTGGCAGATATAACCTCTCCCTGTTCGGTGATGCGCACCGCGCCCTGAACAGCACCATGCGGTTGGGCTAATATCGCGTCGTAAGAAGGTCCGCCTCCTCGACCCACAACACCTCCGCGGCCATGGAATAAACGCAGCCTGATATTATGGCGCTGGCTAAGTTGAACGAGATCCACTTCGGCGTCGTAGAGCGCCCAATTCGCGGCAAAGTATCCTCCGTCCTTATTGGAATCTGAATATCCGAGCATGACCTCCTGCATATCGCCGCGCTGGCGAAGGTAGGAACGGTAAAGCGGGATGCCCCATAGCTCCTCGAGGATAGTAGAACCAGCGGCCAAATCATCGATAGTCTCAAATAGCGGAATAATATCGATATCGCCTGTGGGATGATCTCCGTTGGCCTCGATAATGCCGAACTCTTTGAGTAGTACCATCGGCTCTAAGATATCGGAAACGGATTGTGCCATCGATATGATCGAGTGAGGAATCATCCGAGGACCGAACTTATCTATCGCCCGCTTAGCTTCTTCGAGCAAATCAAGCTCGCGTTGGGTGGCCTCGCTGAAGTCTCCTCCGCTCTTAGAAATGAGTGGTCGCCGCGAGCGCAATTCGCGCAAGAGTATTTCTCTCTTAGACTGCTCATCGAGGCTACGATAATCTTCTGTCACCTGAGCGTGGGCGAAGATCTCTGTCAGAGCGTCCTCGTAGCTATCAGAATTTTGACGTAAATCCATCGAGTAGAGATTGAAACCGAAGGTCATGAGGGCCGTGCGCACTAACGCTAATCGGTCTTCAGCGATTGTGTCATCATTTGAAGCACGCAGCGAGGCGTCAATGATCTCTAAGTCACGAGCAGTTTCCTCGGCGCTGGCATAAGGTTCATGGATCTGGTACCAATCGTCCTCTGGTGCGGCGGATTCGATGAGGGAGGCTAGAGTGGCCATCATGCGACCGCGAATTCCATGAATCGCACGTCGATAGGGTTCATCCACACGGCCGGGTATATCGTTGTGCCCCTGAGCGGCCAGTTCTAGTAGCTCTTCGGTGACGCTCGAAATCCGGTCTGAGATACTGAGTTCATGTTCGAGCTTATGCAGCTGCGCTATATAGTATTTCAGGACAGTTTCGGCAGCACGGGTAGTGGCATAATGAAGCGTTTTTGCTGTGACATAGGGGTTTCCGTCGTGATCACCACCGATCCACGAGCCTGGCTTGATGGCAGCGCCTTCACGGGCGCGGATGCCATAGTGGTCAAAAAGTTGGTGCTTCACGCTTTGGTTAAGCTCAGGGATGGCCTGCAGAAGGGCTAATTTATAGTACCGCAAACCCACCTCAATCTCGTCTTCGATTGTCGGCCGGGCTACTCGCATCAAAGCAGTCTGCCAGAGGGTATTCATCCATCGCTTAATCTCATTCTCGATGTGGGACAACCGGGATTGAGTGAGGGCATTTTCTCCAGCTTGAATAACTCGGTGCCGGCGTCTGAGCTGCTCAGTGATATGACTCTGGGCATCAAATACTGTGCGACGTCGAGTTTCGGTGGGGTGCGCGGTTAGTACCGGCGCGATTTCGGCATTGGCTAGCATATCCGCTATATCTTCCCCAGCTACTTCGGAGTCGACGAGCTTTTTCCAGGTTGCTTCCAAAGTGGAGTCTTTTGCTGGCTCCCCCTTCTCGCGCGAAGCAACAAATTCGCAATGGTCGTGAAGGTCCTCCACAACGTTGGCCAGGAGAGCAAAGTGGTAGAAGCCGCGAACCACAGGCAGGAATGCTTCTGAAGTTTGGTCACGGAACATAGCAACTAGCTCCTGGATACCTGCCTCATTTCTGGCTACCTTGAAGGACAGTTGCCGAGCCGCCTCGACCCGCTCGAGTACCTCCTCACCCTCTTGCTCTGCGATAACCTTGCCGAGGAGTGAACCGAGATACCGCATATCTTCTTTCACTGAAATTGTCATAACTGCTGATCAGCCTCACAATAGAAAAGTACTTTAAAACCGCCTGTGTTAACGCAACCGGCTGAATATGCGCCACCTACCCTAGTTGTTAGTGCACGCAGCGCTGAGATGGTGGACAAAAAGGAGAGGCTTCGACCTTCACAAGCGCCGAAGCCTCACCGTTAACCTCTTATTTATAGGGCGCCACCAGCAGCATTAGCTGCCAGTTTTGCGAATGCCTCACCGTCGAGGGAGGCACCGCCCACGAGGCCTCCATCTACATCGGGCTGAGACACTAACTCAGCCACAGTCTCAGCCTTTACCGAACCGCCATAGAGGATCCGCATCTGATGAGCGATCTCCTCGCCGGCCAGTTCCTTGAGCAAACCGCGGATTGCGGCGCATACTTCTTGAGCATCCGCAGCGGAAGCAACTTTGCCGGTACCGATTGCCCAGACCGGCTCATATGCGATCACGGTCTTGGCGAGATCATCGGCGCTCAGTCCGGCCAGCGATGCACGAGTTTGCTCGACTACATACTCTACGTGCTGTCCAGCCTCACGGATGGGCAGTTCTTCGCCGACACATACTATGGGGTGCATGCCATGCTTGAGCGTAACTTGAGCTTTGGCGGCGACGAGTTCATTACTTTCCCCGTGGTATTCGCGACGCTCAGAGTGGCCGATAACAACCCAGGAGCAGCCGAGTTTCTCGAGCATGCCAGCTGCAATTTCGCCAGTATAGGCGCCAGATTCGTGACGGGATACGTCTTGAGCGCCGTAGGTGATCTGTAGCTTGTCACCCTCTACGAGGGTTTGCACCGAGCGTAAATCAGTAAAAGGTACAGTCACTGCGACGTCGACCTTCTCGTAGTACTCCTTGGGCAAAGCAAAAGCGAGCTTTTGAACGCAGGCAGTCGCCTCGAGGTGATTGAGGTTCATCTTCCAGTTGCCAGCGATAAGTGGTTTACGTGCCATATTTTTCACATTCCTTTCCGTGCGAACCTCACGGGATTCGCCGGGTAGTCGATCCATTGAGGCAAGGAGGTTGTATCCTTGCCTAGTGTTGAAGTCTTCTAGCCTTCCAGTACCTTCACGCCAGGCAATTCTTTACCTTCAAGGAATTCTAGGGAGGCGCCACCACCAGTGGAGATATGGCTAAATCCCTCCTCCTTGAGGCCAAGGCTACGGACAGCGGCCGCGGAATCGCCGCCACCAACAACGGAGAAGGCTCCGCCAGAGGTAGCATCGATGATTGCTTCAGCGATTCCCTTAGTGCCCTTCGAGAAAGCCTCAAATTCGAAGACGCCCATGGGTCCGTTCCAGAAGATGGTCTTAGCTTCCTTAATCACAGCGGCGTATTTCTTGACAGTTTCAGGTCCAACATCCAAGGACATCCATCCCTCCGGAATGCTGTCGCGTTCAACGATCTTGGTTTCTGCGTCTTGAGCGAAGTGGGAGGCGGAAACGAGATCAACAGGAAGAACGAGCTTGTCTCCAAAAGTTTCCATCAGAGAACGGCAGTTATCAATCTGTTCCTCCTGAAGCAGGGATTCTTGAACGTTGATGCCCTTGGCTGCGAGGAAGGTATAGCACATGCCTCCGCCGATAATGATCTTATCTGCCTTGCTGGCAAGTGCTTCGATTACCCCGAGTTTATCGGAGACTTTGGCGCCCCCCAGGATGACGGTATACGGGCGCTCGGGAGCGTCCACCATCTTGCGGAGCACGTCGATTTCCTTTTGCACCAGATGACCAGCATAGTGGGGCAGCCGCTTGGCCACATCATAAACCGATGCTTGAGCACGGTGGACAACGCCGAATCCATCGGATACAAAGGCCCCCTTCTCAGCAGCAAGGGCTACGAGCTGGTCGGCGAAGCTGCCACGCTCGCCTTCGTCTTTCGAAGTTTCACGAGGGTCGAAGCGTACATTCTCAAGCAGCAGGACATCTCCATCGTTGAGGCCATTAGCGCGCTCGTGGGCGTCCTCCCCCACGACATCCGCTGCTAGAGCGACGTACTGTCCGAGGGCCTCAGACAGGGCCTCTGCGACAGGAGCGAGGGAATATTTTTCGTTCACTTCACCCTTGGGGCGGCCCAGATGGGCCATGAGAATAACGCGGGCACCGGCTTCGGAAAGAGCCTTAATAGTAGGCAGCGAGGCAGTGATACGACCGGCGTCGGTAATTTCACGGGCGTCGTTGAGTGGAACGTTGAAATCAGAGCGCACGAGGATGTGGCGTCCGCTCACGCCTTCTTTGATGAGATCTTGGAGAGTTTTGACAGCCATTTTAAGACAAGCCTTTCTAGAGGTAATGAGGAGAAAACAAGAGGAAAGCCCCAGCCCCTACCGTGAGGTAAGTGCCGGGACTTTCACTAGTCTGTGCCGCTAGAGGTACTATGACGATGACTCACGAGCGGCTCAGATCACGTTTCTTAGAGGCGCTCGCCCACGTACTCGGTGAGAGCAACAAGCTGGTTGGAGTAGCCCCACTCGTTGTCGTACCAAGAAACAACCTTCACCTGGTCGCCGATGACCTTGGTCAGACCGGAATCGAAGATGGAAGGGGAAGGGTGGGTAACGATATCAGTGGATACCAAAGGCTCATCACTGTAGGTAAGAGCACCCTTGAGCGCGCCCTCAGCGGCCTTCTTCACGATCTCATTGACTTCTTCAACGCTGGTCTCGCGGGAAGCGGTGAAGGTCAAGTCGGTAGCGGAACCAGTGATAACTGGAACGCGCATTGCAAAGCCGTCAAGTTTGCCTTTGAGCTCTGGGAGAACCAAGGCAACAGCCTTGGCTGCACCGGTGGAGGTAGGCACGATATTCACGGCTGCAGCGCGGGCACGGCGCAAGTCGCTGTGAGGTGCATCGTGGATGCGCTGATCACCGGTATAAGCGTGGATGGTGGTCATGAGACCCTTTTCAATGCCAAGACCATCATTAAGGGCCTTAGCAAGAGGTGCCAGGCAGTTAGTGGTGCAGGATGCGTTGGAGATGATGTGATGGTTCGCAGGATCGTAGTCGGTGTGGTTGACACCAACAACGAAGGTTGCATCTTCGTTCTTTGCTGGAGCGGAGATGATAACCTTCTTCGCTCCGGCCTCGAGGTGAGCCTTCGCTGCATCAGCGTTGGTGAAGAAACCAGTGGACTCGATAACGATGTCAACGTTGAGGTCGCCCCATTTGAGGTTCTTTGGATCGCGCTCTGCAGTGACAACGATCTTGTGGCCATCTACGGTGATGGACTCGTCGTCGAAAGCGACCTCTTTACCCAAGCGGCCTAGAACGGAGTCGTTCTTGAGCAGGTGAGAAAGGGTCTTGTTATCGGTCAGGTCGTTAACTGCTACAACCTCGATATCGGCGCCGCGCGCCTCAATGGCACGGAAGAAGTTGCGGCCAATACGACCGAAGCCGTTAATACCAACACGAATAGTCACTGATTATCTCCTTGAAAAAGTAGAAATACTTGTTTTGTCCGACATATGAGTTCGAAGCTGAGTTAGATCCCGTATGGGAATTTCTCACTTACGCAAATGCTTCGAAAGCTTTGTGCCGTCACCTTTACAGTGTAGCGAGTTATGGGTCTTTGCGCACGGATGATTTCATCGAGCGTATAGCGGCCATTTCGGCTTCTCTGCCATCTTTGGGGGTACTTTCCTGCGATATAACCCCTGAAAATTGAGAATCCGGTTCTCAAAAACCACATAGCTAGGCATGTCTACCCCCAAAGGTGCCACCCCTATCCCATAGTTCATAACAATCGTATGTGGGATTCCCACTTCTTTAGTGAGGCCGGGTGAATATGGTCACACCGCTATCTCATGCGAAGAGAATGAGGATCGGACTTCGTGAAAAAGATAGTCCAATAACAGCTATAGCTCGTCCAGTAGCTCCTCGGTAACCGCGGTCAGGGTATTGGGAAGACCAAGTTCCTCTGCGCGTTTGTCAGCCATGGATAAGAGCCGCCTGATTCGACCGGCCACTGCATCTTTGGTCATTTGGGGATCAGCAAGCCTCCCTAGCTCCTCCAATGAAGCTTGGCGGTGTCTCACCCTCAGTAAGCCTGCTTCTGCAAGATGGTCGGGAACATCGTCCCCTAAGATCGCCATGGCTCGTTCTACCCGGGCAGCCGCCGCCACTGCGGCACGCGCTGAGCGACGGAGATTGGCATCGTCGAAATTGGCCAGTCTATTCCCGGTTGGGCGAGCGTCCAAGCGCTGACGTTTTTGGTCCCACTGGATGCGACTGGAATGAGCGCCAAGCCGCGATAGCAGTGCCGAAATGGCCTCGCCGTCGCGAATAGTTACTTTCTCCTGTCCCCGTGACTCTTTAGTCTTTGCGGTTATGCCAAAACGCCTCGCACACCCAGCCAAAGCCAGGGATGCCTCTTGTCCGGGGGCAGCGATCTCTAAACCGCTGCTGCGCCCTGGGTCGCCTAGCGTGCCCGCAGCCAGGAAAGCTCCTCGCCATGCCGCCTCTTGGTCTGTGACCGCCCCTGCAATGACTTGGGGTGGTAGACCAACAACGGTATGTCCTGAGCGAGTGACGAGTCCCACGCGCCGGATGAGCTTATCAGCATCCTCGCTTATTCTCAGCAAGTATTTGGGGGCTTTCCTTGAGGAATGCGCACCTAGTTCCATCAGGGAAACGTGGTTTCCAAATAGATCCTCGATCTCTTCCTTGACGCGGCGCGCCACGCAGAGCGCATCGAGCTCTATCTCTACGACGATATGATGCGGAAGGTGCTCGATTGTCCCCGCCAAACGTATAACGGCTGCGATTTCGGCAATGCGTGAGCTTCGCCGAGTGACCGTCACAGTGCACAGTTCTTGCTTTATCTGAGCGCTTAGTCCGGTCATACGACACACCTTCTTTTCCAGTGATCTCTATAATTGGGCGGCCAGCATTCACCTCGACTCATCAGGATTGGCTGCTCGCCAAGGAGATATTGTACTAGCTGTGGCGAGAATGGAGAGTTCCCTCCCCCTCACCCGCCCGATCTGAATACTCCTGTCGCAGTGCAGCTGCCAATTTCCGGGGGTCGTGACGTGAAGTATAAGCCCCCCTATAGTCTGCTTCTCTTAGATCGTAGAATTTTAATTGTGCTCCTATGCTCTCAGCAGCACGCTCGAGGTGAGTGCGATCAGCTTGTGTACCCAATGCAGAGGAATCAGCAATAACGATATCGGCGCTAAAGTTCTGCGCATGCTGTCGCATAATATGCAAGTGTCGTTCCGCACTAAAGCCGGCTGTCTCCCCTGGTTCGGCATCCAAATTGAGTATGACGATACGGAGCGCGGAGCTTTGATTAATGGCTTCCACCATCTCAGGAACAAGCAAATGCGGCAAGACCGAGGAAAACCAAGATCCAGGTCCCAAAGTAATCACATCGGCCTGCTCCACTGCGCAAAGTGCTTCAATGCATGCCGACGGCTTATCGGGGATAAGCCGCACTCGGCGCACCTGGCCCACAGTGGTGGCAACAGCTACTTGCCCCCGCACTTCGCGCATAATTCTTGGATCCGATTCCAGCCCTTGGACCTCCGCCTCGATATCAAGTGGTTGATCAGCAAGCGGTAGTACGCGACCCTCCGCTCGTATCATCTCAGCAACGGCATCGAGAGCCGCCACTTCGGAACCGAGCACGTCATAAAGACCAGAGATGAGCATATTGCCCACTGCGTGTCCTGCTAACGCTCCGTGCCCTCCAAAGCGGTGCTGTAGAGTTTCCTCCCACAGTTTTCCCCGCTCATCGTTTGGAGCAAGAGCTGCGAGAGCCATCCGCAGATCCCCTGGAGGTATTTGACCAAGTTCGCGGCGGATTCGACCAGAAGATCCTCCGTCGTCTGCGACGGTTACGATCGCAGTGATTTGGTGCGGGCTAAGTTGGCGCACCGCGCGTAGGGTTTGGAAGAGGCCATGGCCGCCGCCGAAACTTGCCACTCGAGTATCAAAAAACATTAGTCCAGCCTAGTGGCGATCGATATCGCGATGGCTAACGGTGATATCAAGATCGTCGATAGCACTGAGCCGCCGCCCGATCTCCTCCGCGATGGCAACTGAGCGGTGATGTCCACCAGTACATCCGATCGATACAGTGATAAAACGCTTGCCTTCATGGGCGAAGCCCTCGCGCATATCCACGAGCATGCGGAAAAAATTGTCGAGAAATTCTTCTGCTGCCGGTTGACTCAGAACATATCGGGCTACTGGCGCATCGATACCTCGGAACGGCCGCAACTCCGGAACCCAGAACGGATTGGGCAGGAAGCGGACGTCCACCATGATATCGGTATCTCGTGGGGTGCCGTGCTTGAAGCCGAAGGATTGAACGGTAATATGCTGTTTTTGGCCAGAGAAATCCGAGAAGTTTGGCTCGATTGATCGGCGCAAGTCATGTACTGAGAGATCAGAGGTATCGATAACGACATCAGCGGATTCCTTGATGGTGGCGATGAGTTCGCGTTCGCGCTCAATGCCGACCAGTAGAGTGCCGCTGCCTTGGAGGGGATGGGTACGACGCAAGTTATCAAAACGCTTGATGAGCACATCGTCACGCGCATCCATGAACATGACCAGCGGTTGCAGTCCCTTTTTCTTCAACTCATCGATGACTTCATCGAGGCCAAAAGAGAAGTCAAGAGACCGCACATCTGAAACTATTGCGAGCTTATTGACAGGGGAGCTATCTCGCGCGCAGAATTCCACCAAATTGACTAGCAATTGTGGAGGTATATTTTGGGTGACGTACCAGCCCATATCCTCGAGCACTCGAGCTGCCGATGATAGTCCGGCTCCCGACATCCCCGTAATAATGACCGGTGGGTACTCAGGATTAGCTATAGAGTCAGTGTGCATACCAAAGATTATAACGGTCTCAGAAGCTTCCGCGGGCTTAAAGCTGGATGCGGGGATCAGGAATCTTTATGCAAGGCTTGGAAAACCTGAGCCGCAAGTGCTGGGCCGAATCCCTTAACCTCACGGATTTCTTCTTCGGTTGCAGCCTTTAATTTTTTAACGCTGCCAAAATGTTTAACTAGTTGAGAACGTCGATAGGTTCCTAACCCTGGAATATCGTCCAACTCACTCCGGCGCATACGAGTACTGCGCTGCTGTCGGTGAAAAGTTATAGCGAAGCGGTGGGCTTCATCGCGTAACTGTTGAATGAGGAAGAGCGCTGCGGAATTTCGTGGCAGAATGAGCGGGTACTCCTCCTGGGGTATCCACACTTCTTCTAGACGTTTTGCGATTCCAATCACTGCCACATCGGTTATCCCTAATTCATCAAGGACAGCCTGGGCTGCGTTGACTTGAGGGAGGCCGCCGTCGACGACGAAAAGCTGAGGCGCATAGGCAAAGCGCTGACCCTGGTCCTCGTTCAATTCCTCATCGCTGAAAACATCGCTAGTGTCCTCGGGCATGGCACGCTTATCTTCTTGATAGCGCAGGAATCTACGCCGTGTTACCTCGGCTATTGAGGCGACATCATTAGAATGCCCATCCCCCGCTGCCTCTTTAATTTTATAGCGTCGATAGTCGGATTTCTTCGGTAGACCATCTTCGAAAACTACGAGAGAAGCTACAACATCTGTGCCCTGGATATGGGAGATATCGGTGCATTCAATGCGTAGCGGTGCTTGTTCGAGGAAGAGTGCATCCTGGATCTCTTGAAGGGCTGCCGATCGAGCTGTGAGATCACCGACGCGTTTGATTTTATGTTGCTTCAGTGCTTCCTCAGCATTGCGTTCAACTGTTGTCATCAACGTGCGCTTATCACCGCGTTGTGGAATTCGGATATCGACGCCACTACCCCTTAGATCCTCGAGAAAAGCACGGGTGTGATCCACATCCGCGGGTGGAATCTGTACTAGCACCTGGCGTGGTACTACGTCTCCAGGGCGCCGTGCCGCATGATCAGAATTGTGCGATTGCTGATCAACACCGCGCCTGATGATTTTCTTCTCAGATTCGAGCGTATAGCTTTCCTGCTCGAGCGCTTGTGAATAAAATTGGATGAGGAAATTTTGCATAACTTCGCGCAACTCCGCCTCTGTATCATCGGTGCGGTCTACCACCCATCCCCGTTGACCGCGCACCCTGCCCTGGCGCACGTGGAAGAGTTGAATGGCGGCGGCGAGAGGATCGTGTGCAAGGGCTATAACATCGGCATCGGTGCCATCGCTGAGCACGATTGCCTGCTGTTCGGTGATTTTATTGACTGCCCCCAGGTCGTCACGCAACCTGGCCGCCTTCTCAAAGTCGAGCTCTTCAGCTGCTGCGAGCATCTCCCGTTCTATTCGTTTAACCACTGAGTCGGTACTGCCAGACATAAAGCTCACTAGACCATTAACGATCGCACGGTGCTCCGCTTCATCGACCTTCCCTGTGCACGGCGCACTGCATTTATCGATATAGCCCAACAAACATGGACGGCCCAGCGATTCGTGGCGTTGGAACACTCCCTTGGTGCACGTGCGCATGGGAAAAACGCGAGTCAAAAGATCTAAGGTTTCCCGCACCGCCCACGCGTGGGAAAAGGGCCCGAAATACCTAATTCCCTTTCGTTGCGGGCCGCGGTAGAAAAACGCTCGGGGAAAGCGTTCACCGACGCTGACCGCCAACACTGGGTAGGACTTATCATCTCGGTACTTAATGTTGAACTGCGGGTCGAATTTTTTAATCCACGTATATTCCAGTTGTAGCGCCTCAACCTCGCTACCGACGACTGTCCATTCCACTGCCGCTGCAGTGGTGACCATTTGGCGAGTACGTGGATGTAGCTGAGAAAGATCTTGAAAATAGTTGCTCAGACGGTTACGGAGATTCTTAGCTTTCCCGACGTAGATCACCCGCCGATTGGGGTCGAGAAATTTATAGACGCCCGGCTCGCTTGGGATGGTCCCTTTGGCCGGGCGGTAGCTAGCTGGATCTGCCACTCTTAATCTTCCGGCATGAATTTAGCCTCAAGGGCGCGGAACTTCTCTACCGCGTCGACAGAACGCAGGCCATCGGCCTTGAGAATGGCCCAAATGGGAACGTATTCGAAGTCTGGTAACTCGAGACGCGCCATCCATGCTCGTTGAGGGATGTCCAGACCGTAAATGACTGCCCACGGATAAAATTGAGTGCCAATGAAATTGCGGACCTCCACCCCATCTTCGTTTGCACGTAGCCGAGGCCGTGAGAGTGCGATATAGATTACTGTGGCAAAAACGCAGCCAACGAGAAAATATCCTATCTGATCAATGAGGGTAACGGCCGCTCCGGTGTCTCCGACGGCAACGATAAAGGCCAAAAAGGTATGCAGCGCTACGGTAATCAGGGAAAATACGATGGCGTATAGTCGCATTTTGCCGCTGGATATATCAAGCATCCACGGCTTGGTGGTGGTAAGAGCCGCATCTGCTGCCACATAGTTCTGGAGCGTGCGCTCATTCATGCTGGTGGGCTTTTTTTCTTCCACTGCTCCCCTACTTTTCTGATCACAGTCGTCGTAGTGGCCATTCAATATGTTTCATAGAAGCATAGCTAATGATCCTGGACGATATCTTCCACTGGGGATTATACCGATATTTCAAAGGGTGCTTGGTAACCCAGGCTACTGGCTTAACCCTCTCCACCCATATCAAGTGCAATCTCCGAAGCTAGTACGGTGGGGCTACGGAGCTCTTTGAAGCGCGCGAGATACTTGCCCACTATATTAAATTCCACGTTAACGATATCGCCGGCGACAACCTTGGCCAGATTATTGGGTGTTGTCGGTACCGCTACCTCAAAGAATTCTGGGCCTAGCTGTTCGACGGCCAAACTGGTGCCGTTCAAAGCTACCGATCCCTTGAGAACCAGATATTTCGCACAGCCGACGGGAATGCCGAACCTCAGAATGTCACCGCTATGACCTTTGACCCGCGTTCTCAGCGTGCTCACGGTGTCGATGTGCCCTTCGACTATATGTCCTTCAAGTCGTGCATGCGCGTGCAGTGGGCGTTCAAGGTTAACGTGGGCCCCTCGTAGGAGGCGCCCTAAATTGCTGTGATCTAAGGTGTGCGTGGTGATATCACTCACCCAACCGCTCTCCCCAAGCGATTTGATGGCTAGACCCACACCATTTACGGCGATGATCGCGCCATTATCGGCATCACTAAGAACCTTTTGTGCGGCGAATTCAATCTCGGTGCAGTGGTCGCCTTTGCGAATATCTTTTACAATTCCCACTTCTTCGATGATTCCAGTGAACACGAACGGTTCTTCTTCCCATAGCAGATAGCCACGACCCAAGTCACAACCCTAAATATCTAACCTTAATCGATCGACGAGTCTGGTTTGGGGTTTTTAGCAGCTAACCACGTTTAGCTATTGGTTGCAGCTCGAGTAGCTAGTTCTCTGAGGTGAGCTACAACCGCGTGCGGGTTTGGAGAGCCAAAAACTGCAGAGCCGGCTACAAAAGCATCGCAACCTGCGGCGGCTGCCTGCTCGATCGTATCGGTTCCAATGCCGCCGTCGATCTCTATGAGTGTGGAGAGATTGCGATGGGTGATTTCCTTTCTTAACTGCCGGACCTTCTCCAATTGCTCTGGCATAAACGACTGGCCTCCGAAGCCTGGCTCAACGCTCATCACTAATACAAGGTCGAATTCGGCGAGTACGTCTATATACGGCGTTAGGTCCGTCCCTGGGCGTAGGGAAAATCCTGCCCTGACCCCGCGGCTGCGAATATGACGCGCTAGTGCCACAGGGTCATGTGTTGCTTCCACATGAAAGATGACGCACGCGGCGCCCGCATCGATATAGGAGTCTACCCACTTCTCAGGTTCCTCAATCATCAGGTGAACGTCGAGTTCTTGCGAAGTGAGCTGGTGCACGGTTTCTGTGACCATCGGACCAAACGAAAGATTAGGAACGAAGTGACCATCCATAATATCGACGTGGATCCAGTCAGCATTGGATACCGTCTTAATGTCCTTGGCCAGGTGGGCGAAATCAGCAGCCAGAATGGATGGGGCAATAATGGCGCGGGATTCTAAATCACTCATGCCCCCATCGTAGTCGCTTCTGTTGAATGCGTTAGTTCTTCCTTAATACAGCGAAGAACATGGCATCTGTGCCATGTCGATGTGGCCACATCTGTACAGACAACTCATCTCCAGTCTGCTCCATACCGAGAGCAAACGGGTGAGCATCGCACTCTGTCACCGGGAGTTTTTCTACCGCCTTGTCGACGATGGCGCGAGTTTCGCGGAGATCAGGAGAGCAAGTGGAATACACCACTACTCCACCTGGCCGCACTAAGGTAATCGCCGATTCCAGCAACTCATACTGCAAGGTAGAAAGTTGGGTGATATCCGCTTCTTGTTTGCGCCACCGTGCTTCGGGGCGACGCCTGAGAGCACCCAAACCGGAACAAGGAGCATCGACGAGAATGCGATCGAAGCCTGGTTGCAGTCCAGAGTCTCGACCATCAGCGGTATGAACCGTCACCGGTAGATTGCGCACAGTTTGGGCCACTAACTGGGCACGGTGTGGCTGTAGTTCTACTGCGTCTACACGAGCCCCCTCCATACGTGCGAGGCTCGCGATCAGTGCAGTCTTTCCCCCCGGACCGGCGCATAAGTCTGCCCACCGGCCGGTGTCGTCGCCTTCTAATTCAGCCTCTACCAAGGCTCTAGCAATAAGCTGCGAACCTTCGTCCTGGACTGCTGCAAGTCCTTCCCTGACTGGTTCGAGACGTCCCGGATCACCTGATTTTAGATAAACGGCATAGGGGGAATATTTCCCGATCTCTCCCCCAGTTATAGCAGCCAATTCCTCCGCAGAGATCTCACCGGGACGCGCCACAAGGTGCACTGTAGGACGCAAGGAATCAGCATGAAGCGCCTCCTCTAATTCTCCTAAACCGAGAATTTCAGCGAAGCTTCGCGCGATCCATTCAGGATGTGCATGACGAAAAGCAATCGCCTCTAATTCGCCGTGAGGTGTCAGCGATTCCAGCAACTTTTCTTTATCTTTTCGGGAGATATGGCGCAAAATCGCATTACTAAAGCCTTTGGCTTTCTCCTGCCCGATAGCCCCTACGAGCGTGACAGTGGAGTCAACTGCGGCATAGGGGTCAACCCTGGTGTAGAGGAGTTGGTAGGTTCCGAGCCGCAGAGCGGCCAAAACGCCCTTGTCGATCTCTGGCAGCGGGCGTGAAGAGCAATGCGCGATCACGGCATCGACGACCCCTTGTACGCGGAGTAATCCATAGGTCAACTCCGTGGCGAAAGCGGCGTCGCGGCGCTTCAAGCGGTAGTCACGCAGTAGTTGCGGAAGAGCCAGGTTCGCGTATGCCCCTTCCTCGTTGACGCGGTAAATAATATCGAAGGCCACCGCGCGGGCGAGGTCGACGTTCAGCAGATCATGTGGGTCTCCACCGGGAGTGTAGTAAAAACGTGACGAGCTTTTCTCATAGGTTTTGCTGCGCTGTGATCGCGGGCTCTGAGAGTCCGATGAGGGCGGGACAGCTTGGATGCCCTTCTTAGCGTTGGAACGGGAGCGAAAGCCACCAGCCGAAAATGTCATTGCATAACCAACCCTTCTGTAGTACTCAAACCCCGCGCCCAGTCAGCAGCGTTCATCATTTTTTTGCCCGGCGCTTGAACTTCAGTCAAAGCCACACTACCTGAACCGGTTCCTACCAGAACTCGTCTCTTCTCGATCAGAAGCTCCCCGGGCGCCAATGAATAAGCCGCATGGTCCTCGCAGAGATGCACGCGCCCAAGTTTTATCCTGTCGGCGCCCAGCATTGTCCAAGGCCCGGGCGTTGGAAGATGGGCTCGGATATGTCTATCGATATGCGCAGCGCTGAGTGTCCAATCGACCCGAGCGTTAGCAACGTTGATCTTGGCCGCATGTGTTACAGAACCTTCCTGGGGTTTCAGCAGCGCCGTACCCGAGGCTAACTGATCCACCGACGAGACGAGGAGATCCGCTCCCAGATCGCTAAGGTGAGCCAATAACTCTCCCGCCGTCTCAGTACCGATCATGGGGTATTCCACGGTGTCGATGAGCGCACCAGTATCAAGTCCCTCATCGATCCTAAACGTGCTTGCTCCAGTTAGTCGATCACCGGCAGCAATAGCAGCTTGAACGGGGGCTGCTCCGCGCCACCGAGGTAGCAGGGAGAAGTGGAGATTGATAAAACCGAAAGGTACCGCATCCAGCAGATCACTGGGGATCATATTTCCGTAAGCAACGACAGGGACACAGTCTGGATTGAGTCGCGATAACGCTGCGCGAAATTCATCTCCATCTTCGGTTCCCGCTTTCAGCGTATGCGGCCGTAGCACTTCTATGCCGTTGTCAATAGCAAGCTGCGCCACCGGTGAAGGATGAAGGGCACGCCCTCGTCCTTGGCGAGCGTCAGGTCGGGTCAGGACAGCCACAACCTCGTGATCTGAGGCAATAAGTTTTTCTAAGGCTCCGACCGCGGGCTCTGGGGTCCCTGCGAAAATTAGACGCATATAGTTTTTCTTTCTGTACTGGCGAGGACTTTTCCACATTTAGCTTGTATTTTCTGCTCCCTACTATAAGCGACTCGAAATCCTTTGCAGAAAAATAGCGTGAGCTCTCGAGCTAGAGAGCACCAGGAGAGATAGGCTTAGCCAATCCGGAGAGGATCCACTTGAATGCGCAGGGGTAATGTTTGCTTCTTGAGTGCCCTCGCATATGCGGCTTTGGAGAGCGCCCTGCCAAGCTCGTCCTTGGGGAAAAGAGGAGCTCGAATAAGAATCCGCTGTGGTGGACCGAAGGAATCCTGATCATATTCACCGGGTAAACTCTGTCCAGGTGGCAGATCCACAGGTCCTAAAACTACGGCGGATGGTGGCAGTTCGACGATTCTCAAAAATTGTTCCACGGCACCCGCAGCGCCATCAATGGCTGCCATATGAACGGCAGGGGGCAAATTTACTTCGGAGCGTTCGGCTAATTCTCGAGCCGCGTGCCCAGGGGCATCCCACCTGATCAAATGCTGCACAACGGCTAAGCCTGGGTCCGCAACGATCACAACCTCTCCCCCATGCCGACCGGGAATGACCAAGCTGGAGGCGGACATCCAAGATTTAAAAGCCTCCTCGGTGGCCCGCAGATCTTGCCGCCCTAGGAGTGACCATGTATCCAATAACACCGCTGCTCCATAGCCGAGACCGTCAACGGTCGGCTCCGCCCCCGGTGTGGCAATAACGATGGCTGGCTTGTCTACGACGGTGGCGAGTATATTTTTCCCTCCCGACGTTCGGATTGGCGTCTGTGGGAAAGCTAGTCCGAATTCTTCAGCAGTCCTTTCTTGCCCTAAGACGACTGCGCGTAGCTGTTGTTTGCCACATTCCATACATCGATAATTCGGTTCTTGGCGGCCACACCACTTACATTCCGGAACCGCTGCAGCAACCGGATAGTGCCTGTCCGATGGTGTGAGGGCACGAGGATGCATCCGAGAGTTAGAAATTCCTAATGGTCCGTTGCACCCTCGACAGCGGGCGGGATGCCTACAATTGCCGCAACTGAGAACAGGAATATAGCCTTTTCTAGGTACCTGAACAAGAGCAGGAAGCCCTTTCTCTAGACTGGAGCGGATCGCTTGGAAGGCACTACTGGGTAGACGAGAGTTGCGGGCATAGCGGTCGCGTTCGAGAGCGAGAGCGGTATCCGCGCTGGCATGTATTCTTGGCATCGAGCGCCTAATAACTTCACGGGGAGCACTCAGATCGTGAACCCAGCCTGATTCCACGAGCAACTGGCTTTCGGCGGTTCGTGTCCACCCAGCGAGGATGAGTGACGCTTTTTCTTGAGCTGATCGAGTAGTTAAAACTTCGCGGGCGTGTATATAGGGAGCACGCGGGTCGACGAGATTCTCATCACCATCATCCTTTAATATAATCAGCGATAATTTATTAACCGGTGCAAAAGCCGCACTCCGAGTACCTATGACTAAGCGGCCTTGGCCGTGCAGGACCGAGAGAAAGCGGCGGTATCGCGCCTGCTTACCTAAGGATGACGTAAGAATAGTAATTTGCTTGGTTCCAACAAGGGTACGCAGAGCCTTCTCAAGGCGGTCCACGTCACGCTGGTGTGGCACCACGATGAGTGCCCCTCGCCCCTCGAGTGCGACTTTTACCGCTAGATTGGCCATAGCTAGCGCCCAGTCCTCCTGGGGCGCAAATTGCCATGCTGCCCGAGCTATTTTCTGAGCGAGTACCGCATCGACGAAACTAGTTCCGTGAGAGTATTTAGCGAATGCGCTCAGGTCAGGCTCGCTAACCTCACCGCAGTCTTCCCATGCTGTTGTGGTATCAGAAGTTTCAGCTGCTGCATGGCGGCTCGGAATGGCAGCACGTATGAGATCGCTGGTGATCCCCCCATATCGCGCTGCTAAGGCGGCAATTAAGGCTCGCAACTTCTCGGTGTACACAACCTCGGGAGAAATCACTCGCTCGAGCCATTTCAGTTGTCCTGGGTGATCGGGGTCAGAAACGCGGTCGATTACCACCGCGTTAACTAGGCGGTGAGCAAATCGGACCCTTACCATGACCCCTGGCTGGCAGTCTTCGGATTGTTCAGCGTCGATACGATACTCGAATATTCGGTCGAGTTGAGATAGCCCCAATAAAGGCAAAACCCGCGCCACCGGAGCATAGGGTGCTGGTTCGCGAGTTTTAGCCATAGTAGAAATATATACGATAGGTGCGACGCTCGGCTGTTAGGCTCGGGCTGCTAGAATTCGGTTTGCCACCTCGGAGAGTTGATCAACCCGATCAAGCCTTTCCCATGGAAGATCCAGATCCTCACGGCCGAAATGACCGTAGGCTGCTGTCTGCCGGTAGATTGGGCGCAGCAGATCGAGGTCGTGGATGATGGCGGCGGGTCTGAGATCGAAAACCTCCGTTACTGCATATTGGATATCTGCATCGCTGAGTCCGTTGAGAGCCGTTCCGAATGTCTCGACGTATAATCCTACTGGGTTAGCTCGGCCGATTGCATAGGCTACCTGCACTTCTGCCCGTCGAGCCAAGCCCGCTGCCACAATATTCTTAGCAACCCATCGCATGGCATAGGCCGCAGACCGGTCAACCTTACTGGGATCTTTACCCGAGAAAGCTCCACCACCATGGCGAGCCATGCCACCGTAGGTATCAACGATAATTTTGCGCCCCGTCAGACCTGCATCCCCCATGGGGCCGCCGATAACAAAGGACCCCGAGGGGTTTACCAGTACTTTCTTATCCGCGGTTGTGATCAACTGATCGAGCTGGGTTTCTGCAATCACCCAGTCGATGACATGGGTCGTGATCTGTTCGGCCAGCCATTCCTGCGTAATCTCAGGATCGTGTTGCGCCGATACCACAACCGTGTCAAGTGCCACTGGACGATCGTTTTCGTCATAAGCGAGTGTTACTTGAGTCTTACCATCGGGTCTCAGGTGTCCTACGATTGATTCCTTTCGCACCTGGGTAAGGCGTCGCGCAAGTCGATGCGCTAAGTAAATCGGCAACGGCATATAATCGGGAGTTTCGTCTGAGGCGTATCCAAACATCAGACCTTGATCGCCCGCTCCAGCTTGATCATTTTGATCTTCAATTTCGCCGCTCCGCGCTTCTTGTGACACTGAGACCGAGCCGCCAATTTCTGGACTTTGCTCGCCGATGGCTATATTGACGCCGCAGGTACTTCCGTCGAAGCCTACATGAGAGGATACGAAGCCAATCTCTCTGAGCGTAGAGCGAACTAGGGTGGCAATATCAACATAGGACTGGGTTCGTACTTCCCCCACCACGTGGACCTGTCCAGTGGTGACGAGTGTTTCCACTGCAACGCGAGAATCCTTGTCGCTAGCGAGCATGGCATCGAGAATGCCATCCGAGATGGCATCACAGATTTTATCTGGGTGCCCCTCAGTCACGGATTCACTTGTGAAGTACCGAAGTGCGGTGGTCTCAGACATATAATTTTCCTCTAGTTCAATTTTAGGGGCCTATGCGTCGGCCTTTACTTTTACATAGGATCGCGTCACACATAGCTTCAGCGATGCGAATGAACTCACCCTAATATAGACCAAGCTGTCTAAAATCACAAAGACCTGGTCTCCAGATGGGACTCGACGCTGTCGAGAATGGCTGCGGCAATAACGGCCTTGGATGCCTGGGCTAACTCACTCGTATGCCCGTCGCGGTGCAAGATATAACCAGCATTTGTTGTTTGACCGAATACTTTCCCGCTCCCAACTTCGTTGAGCATCATCAGGTCACAGCCTTTTTTAGCCAGTTTGCGCAGCCCGTAGTCTAGCGCTGTATATGTGCTATCACCGGTTTCTGCAGCAAAACCCACTATAACAAGCGATTGCGGTAGGGTGCCTTGGTCGCGCTGCTCCACCACCGAGGCCAGAATATCGGGATTCTCAACCATCTCGATGGTGGTTAGCCGTGCGGCCGCAGAGCCGTCTTTTTTTAATTTTGTTGTCGCCAGCTGAGCTGGGCGATAGTCCGAGACCGCCGCTGCCATGATGAGCACATCCGCATCTGCTAACTCTTCAGTTAATGCCTGATGCATATCGAGCGCAGATTCCACGATGATCAGGCGGGCACCGGCGGGCACTGGTAGTTCTTGGGTATTGCCAGCGATGATCACCACGTTGGCGCCGCGCTGGGCGGCAATCTCGCCCAAAGCATAGCCTTGACGCCCGGAGGAATGGTTGCTGATGAACCGCACTGGATCGATGGCCTCTTTAGTCCCCCCCGCTGTGATGACGATTTTCCGGTTAACTAAGCTCTGCTCGAGGTGAACCCCGGCACCAACACTGCGTGCGAGCTCGGCGATTTGGAGCGGCTCCAGCAATCGCCCCGGACCTGAGTCCTTACCTGTCAACCGTCCATGGGCTGGATTGAGCACGACGTAACCACGAGATCGCAGCACCGCGACATTGTCGACAGTGGCGGCATTCTCCCACATCTCGGTATGCATGGCAGGAGCAAAGACCACTGGGCATGTGGAAACTAAAATGGTAGCTGCGAGCAAATCATCAGCTCGGCCACTAGCAACCCGAGCCAGCAAATCAGCTGTTGCTGGCGCTACGATGATCAGATCCGCCTGCTGGCCAATGCGTATATGCTGGACACCAGCGACATTTTCAAAAACTGAGGTAGCTACGGGATTACCACTGAGCGCCTCGAAGGTGGCTGAGCCGACAAATTGCAAAGCGGCCTCAGTAGGAACCACGATGACATCGTCCCCACATTCCTTGAAATGACGAATCAAGGCACATGCCTTATAGGCAGCTATGCCTCCGGCGACGCCAATGACGATGGTGCGCGGTGTACTCACCTAAAATCCTCTCGCTTGGATATCCACGATCTTCTATTAAATTAGATGGCTGCGATAGTGGTCAATAATAACCGAAAGCACCTCCGACAAAATCTGCCGAAGGTGCTAGCTGGCGGAAGCCGCTGAGAACTCCCCACAGCGGAATCGTCTAGCCTTCCTCGTGGTCAAGAAGTCCAGATTCAATTTCTCGCAGAGCGATTGATAGTGGCTTTTCTTGGTGCTCCGGAGTGACTAGAGGCCCAACAAATTCGAACACTCCCTCGTCTTCCTGCTGAAAGTAGGAGTTAATTTGGCGGGCACGTTTGGCCGCAAATATGACAAGGGCGTATTTGGAAGATACCCGTCCGAGCAGCTCATCGATAGGAGGTGCCGTAATGCCCGTAGGCTTGTCGTAGACGCCCTGATTTTTCTCGTTAGCGTTGCTCACGTTAGTTTCTCTTCACCTTCATTGTGTTGATAAATTTTCCCTGCCCTGCACTTAGATTAGCCGGCTTGGGTATTGCATACAAAAAGTACTCAGCCTGAGCAGTCAGGCATGATACTCAGCTTTGAAAGATGCGCACCAGCCGAGTAACCGCTTCTTCGAGGTCGTCGTTAACAACAATATGGCGGAATTCGTGCTGCGCTTCCATCTCTACCCGGGCGGTCTCTAAGCGCCGATTGACGGCAGCTTCATCTTCGGTGCCACGACTAGTAAGGCGCTCAACAAGTGTGTCCCAACTAGGTGGGGCCAAAAATACAGATTCAGCCTCAGGCATCATAGCCACTACGTTGCGCGCCCCTACGAGGTCGACCTCGATGAGAACAGGGCGTCCGGCTGCAAGCGCGTTCTTGACGGGTTGAGCAGGAGTCCCGGAGCGCTGCAATCCTCCATGGATATCAGCCCACTCCAGCATTTCACCCTTGTCGATGCACTCTTGGAAGTACTCAGCAGTGACAAAGAAGTAGTCCCTGCCATCCTGCTCGCCAGGGCGAGGCCCCCGTGTTGTCATCGATACGGAAAAATAAAGGTCGGGTAGTTCCTCGCGCAGCCTTTTCACCACCGTGGATTTGCCCACTGCGGAGGGACCGAGCAAAACAACCAACCGACCACGGGCGCTGGCGCCACTCATGTGATTAATCCTCGGAGAATCCGAAACGCTCCAGGAGCGCACGGCGCTGACGATCGCCGAGACCACGTAGACGACGCGTCTGAGCAATTTCGAGCTCTTCCATGATTTCCTTGGCCTTGACCTTACCAACCTTGGGCAGGGACTCCAACAGCGCAGAAACCTTGGTCTTTCCGATAATTTCGTTCTCGGAAGCCTTCTCGAGGACTTCCTTCAAAGTGATGTCGCCGCGCTTGAGTTCTTCCTTGAGCTTAGCGCGAGCTTTACGTGCTTCTGCAGCCTTTGCCAGGGCTTCTTTACGCTGCTCGTTGGTCAACTGTGGGAGTGCCACGTTGGAGCCTCCAAATCGTTAGGGAAATACTGGATTAAAATTCTTGTAGTGCGCCTTTGCACAGATCACGCAAAGGCTCATGCGAAAATCTACCACAAAATATTTGTATTACAACGTTGAAATTAATAATGCTGTTCTGCCCGCTTCACGGTAATTTGCAAATCTTCTGGTACTACCCTATTTCTCGGTTAAAACCGCAGGTCAACAACGTGTAGACCTGCGGTCTGAATAAACCCTCTGAACTGGTGTTATGAGAATTCCTCAGCACATTTTCGAGCCTCGTCGCGGAGTTTGCTAGCACTCGGCCCATATCTGAGGATCGCCCGCGAGATATTAGGGAAACTTAAATCGGTTACCCCCTTTGTAATGCGAGCAACATCACTCGCCTGTGCTCCCTGAGCACCCACTCCCGGGAGCAAAACTGGCCCGTTGAACTCACTGAGATCAGGAGGGTTATCCACTGTTGCTCCAATAACCACGCCGATATCACCCACGGAGTGAGTATGGTGCTGGTTATTGACTGATGCGGCCGCGTTAACGATCTGTTGGGAAACCCTAACGCCGTGGGCGTCACAGTGGTTTTGAAGGTGTCGAGCCTCTGGGTTGCTTGTTGCAGCCAGGACGAAAAGGCCGCCCTTATGGTGGTGAGCGAGCTCGATAACAGGCTGGAGAGAGCCAAAACCTAGATATGGGGAGACCGTTACGGAATCGGTTCCCAGCGGCGAGGAGGGATCCAACCACGCCCGAGCATATCCTGCCATAGTGGAACCAATATCGCCTCGTTTGGCGTCGGCAAGCACTAGAGTTCCAGCCTGCCTAAGCTCACTCAGAACAGTTTCTAGCACCGAGATACCAGCAGCTCCGAAAGCCTCGTAGAAGGCAACTTGAGGCTTGATCAAAGCCACATGGCCGGCGAAGGCTTCAACGCAGATCTCAGAGAATTTCTCGATACCAGATGGGGAGTACTCTAAACTCCACGCGCTCAGTAACTCAGGGTGTGGGTCGATCCCCACACATAAACGGCCCCACCGTCGCCCCGCTTCACGCAACCGGTAACCAAAACCAGCACCTTGTTCCATATCAATTGGATTCATGGCGGCCCACTGCGTGATCAAGTTCTTGCAAAGCTCGCACCGAGAGAGTGCCGCGACGTCTAGCCTCTATCCCCTGCACTGCCGCCGTGACGCCTTGAACAGTGGTCACTAATGCAACACCTGCACCCACTGCGGCGACACGAATCTCATAGCCATCGTGAAGAGCCCCTGCGGATCCCGCTGGAGTATTGAGAATAAGGTCTACCTTGCCCTCGTGAATTAAGTCCACAATCGACTTACGTCCTTCGTAGCCTGGCTGGTCTACTTCGGAGCGTTTGAGCACCTGCTCGCATTCAACGCCATTACGGCGCAACATGGCTGCGGTACCAGAGGTGGCTAAAAGTTTGAATCCGAGGGATGCTAAACGCTGAATTGGGAAAATCAGGGTTCGCTTATCGCGGTTGGCAACTGACACGAAAACGGTACCCTGAGTTGGTAGCGCTCCGAAGGCTGCTTGCTCAGCTTTGGCGTAGGCCGCACCGAAATTATCAGCCAGTCCCATCACCTCACCCGTGGACTTCATCTCGGGAGAGAGCAAGGTATCGAGCATGGTGCCATCGGGGCGCCTAAAGCGAGTAAAGGGAAGCACCGCCTCCTTCACTGCGATTGGGCTTTCTAAGGGGAGCGATCCACCATCATGGTCGGTAGGGATCATTCCCTCTTCTTGCAGCTCCGCGATGCTAGCACCTGTCATGATTCGTGCCGCCGCTTTGGCTAGATGGACCCCGGTTGCTTTTGATACGAAGGGCACTGTACGAGAGGCACGTGGATTGGCTTCGATGACGTACAAAATATCGTCCTTCAGAGCGAACTGAACATTCATCAATCCCTTGACCCCAATCCCATGGGCAAGGGCCGTCGTGGAACGTCGCACATTTTCGATATCCTCGGCACCCAAAGTCATTGGCGGGAGAGCACAGGCCGAATCACCAGAGTGAATTCCAGCCTCCTCGATATGCTCCATAACACCTGCTAGATAGACATTCTCGCCATCACACAAAGCGTCAACGTCGATTTCGATAGCATTATCTAGGAAGCGGTCTACGAGAACAGGATGATCGTTCGTAATTTCCGTGGCTCGGTCTATATAGCTCTCGAGAGATTTTTCATCGTAGACGATTTCCATACCTCGCCCGCCCAGTACATACGAAGGGCGCACAAGTACGGGATAACCAATTTCGGCGGCTACCGCGCGGGCTTCCTTAAAGGAGGTTGCGGTACCGAATTCCGGAGCTGGTAGTTCCGCTTTTCGCAAGACTTCGCCAAACTCGCCGCGATCCTCCGCGAGATCGATAGCCTCGGGGCTGGTGCCGATAACGGGAACCCCAGCATCGCGTAGTTGGGCCGCGAGACCCAGAGGAGTTTGACCCCCCAGTTGCACGATCACACCTGCAACGGTGCCCGACTGGGACTCAGCATGGTAAACCTCCATAACGTCTTCGAAGGTCAGTGGCTCAAAGTATAGCCGGTCGGCCGTATCGTAGTCTGTGGAAACAGTCTCCGGATTGCAATTGATCATCACGGTTTCGTAGCCCACCCGTGATAATTCAAGAGCCGCGTGCACACAGGAATAGTCAAACTCAATACCCTGGCCGATGCGGTTCGGGCCGGAGCCCAAGATGATAATTTTCGGCTTTTCCCTCTGTGGGCTCACCTCGGACTCGGCGGCTGGATCGAGTTCATATGCCGAATAATAATACGGGGTCTGGGCCTCAAATTCTGCCGCGCAGGTATCAACAGTTTTGAACACCGGACGAATTCCTAGCGACCAACGCAAGCGGCGAATCCCCGCCTCACCAGCGAATTCTGGTCGCAACTGGGCAATCTGACGGTCGGAGAGGCCATAGAACTTAGCTCGGCGCAACAAGTCTTCTGACAGAGTTTTTGCGGCGATCATTTCTTCGCGGAAATCTACTAGTGATTTCAATTCACCCAGGAACCACGGATCTATTCCGGACTTTTCGTGAACCTGCGCGATTGTGGCACCAAGACGAAGCGCCAATTCCGCGTCATATAAACGGCCTTCGGTCGGACGAACGAGGTCCTCGAGGACGGCCTGGAGGTCTCGGGCGCGATCGCCGGCGAATACTTCATCGTCTACGGCCCAAAAGCCAGCCTGCTTATTTTCCAAAGACCGCATGACCTTTCCTAAGGCTGCGATATAATTGCGCCCGAGACTCATGGCTTCGCCTACGGATTTCATGGTGGTCGTAAGCGTATCGTCGGATCCTACGAATTTCTCGAATGCAAAGCGAGGAGCCTTAACGACCACATAATCTAAGGTAGGTTCGAAAGCTGCTGGCGTTACCTTGGTGATATCATTATCGATCTCATCGAGGGTATAACCAATGGCTAATTTGGCTGCTATTTTGGCAATAGGAAATCCCGTTGCCTTCGAGGCCAATGCCGAGGATCGCGACACTCTGGGATTCATCTCGATGGTGATCAGGCGCCCATCCTTTGGATTGAGCGCGAACTGGATATTACATCCACCAGTATCAACACCCACTTCGCGGATGATTGCGATACCCTGATCGCGCATTTTCTGGAATTCGCGGTCGGTCAAAGTCATGGCGGGGGCCACCGTCACGGAGTCACCTGTGTGCACACCGAGAGCATCGACATTCTCAATCGAACAAACAACAACGACGTTATCGGCGCTGTCACGCATCAATTCGAGCTCATATTCTTTCCATCCCAGGATGGATTCTTCGATCAACACATTGGCCTCAGGAGATGCAGCTAGGCCGCCACCGGCTATACGCTCAAGATCGTCCTCGTTATAAGCCAAACCAGAACCTAAACCACCCATAGTAAAGGAGGGTCGCACAACGACAGGGAGACCAAGTTCTGCAACGGTTTCATGCACTTGTTCCATATTGTGGCAGACTCGTGAACGGGCAGACTCTCCGCCAATCTTCGCTACAATATCTTTGAATTTCTGACGGTCTTCACCCCGTTCGATGGCTGCTATATCAGCGCCGATGAGCTCAACACCGTATGCGTCGAAGGAACCGCGCCGATCTAGCGCGATGGCGGCATTCAGCGCAGTTTGGCCTCCGAGGGTCGCCAGCACTGCATCGATGGGGTGTCCTTGAGCACGCTCTTTTTCGAAGATCGCCTCTATATATTCGGGTTCAATCGGCTCAACGTAGGTATGATCGGCAAACTCTGGGTCGGTCATAATCGTGGCCGGATTAGAATTAACCAGGCTAACTCTCAAGCCCTCGTCCTTTAAAACGCGGCAGGCTTGGGTGCCCGAGTAGTCAAATTCGCAGGCTTGACCAATGACGATTGGACCTGATCCGATAACCAGGACGTGCTTGATATCTTGGCGTTTTGGCATTGTACGCTTCCTCCTGGTTAGTTTTTCTGCTGCGCTGCCATCACGGCAACGAATTGGTCAAAAAGCGGCTGGGCATCCGTGGGGCCGGCTGCGGCCTCGGGGTGATACTGCACAGAAAAAGCGCGGCCATTGACAAGAGCTACACCCTCAACAGTGCCGTCGTTTAAGCACGTATGTGTTATCTGCGCTCGTCCAAAGGGGGTATCGAAACTTTCACCCGGTGACCCCTTTAGAGCGAATCCGTGATTCTGGGAGGTGATATCGATCTTGCCGGTGAGGTGATTAAGAACGGGAACATTGATACCCCGGTGACCGAACTTCAATTTATATGTCTCAAGTCCCAGCGCACGGCCGAGGATTTGATTCCCGAAACATATGCCAAAGAGAGGTATTTCGTGTTTGAGGATCTCTTTGACAATTCCGACCATGATATCTGCGGTAGCAGGGTCCCCTGGTCCATTGGAGATAAAAATACCGTCAGGCTGATGGGCCATAATATCTGCAAAGGAAGTATTAGCTGGAACAACAACAGTTTTAATACCGCGGCGGGCAAAATTACGTGGTGTATTCGATTTGATACCCATATCGTAGGCAACCACCGTAAACTGGGGGTCTCCCTCACTATCCACGGTATACACATCATCGGTACTGACTTGCTCCGCCAGGCTCTGCCCAACCATCTCAGGTTGGGATTTGACGATCTGGATGAGTTCGTCAAGTGGCTTGTCGGCATCGTCACCGGAGAAGATACCAGCCGTCAATGAACCGAAATGCCGTAGATGCCGCACTATGGCACGGGTATCGACGCCCTGGATACCCACGATATTCTGAGCGACCATTTCCTCTTCCAGGGAACGACGAGCACGCCAGCTGGAAACGGTGGTGGAGAGATCGCGAATCACGAGACCAGCGACCCAAATGCGGTCATCGCGAGATTCACCGTCTTCGTCATTCCACCCAGTATTTCCAATCTGAGGGGCGGTGGTCACCACGATCTGTCGATGATAAGAAGGATCTGTCATGGTCTCCTGATATCCGGTCATCGCAGTGGTGAAGACCGCTTCACCTAAAGTGCGGCCAAGAGATCCGAAGCTTAAGCCGCGGAAAACCTTGCCGTCAGCTAGAACAAGGAGCGCTGGGGTGCGCATAGGGTTATTCACTATATGAGCCTTTCGAGAATTTTCCTGCTTATTGAGCTTCGGGCGCCCTAAGCTGCGTGATGGTACCGCGTAAAATGGTGGCAATAACCCTAGCGTCAAAAGTCATCCCCGCATAGGGCGTATTGGAAGACTTCGAAGCCAGGGCCAATGGATCGACTGTCCACGGCTGATTCTCGGCAATGAGCGTGAGATTCGCGGGTTCGCCTTCAGCGATGGGGCGACCGTGGCCCGGAAGCCGGACGAGTTCGGCGGGCCGTTCAGACATGACTTTTGCGACAAAACGCCAGTTAGCCAAGCCGGAAGAGACAAAGAGTTGAGCAATGATGGCAAGCGAGGTTTCCAACCCCAGCATTCCTGGGCGAGCGTTCTCAAACTCACAGCATTTCTCCTCAGAACCATGAGGAGCGTGATCGGTAGCAACTATATCAATGGTGCCATCCAGCAGGGCATCGCGTAACGCCACCGTATCTGATTCCTCACGTAGCGGAGGGTTGACTTTATTCACGCCATCATAAGTTTCTAAACGCTCGTCGGTGAGCAACAGGTGATGCGGGGTAACCTCGGCGGATATGGGAATATCCTGACTCTTGGCCCAGCGCACCAACTCAACGGTGCCCTTAGTGGAAGCATGACAAATATGCATCCGGGTGCCATAATCCCGACAGAGTAGAGCATCGCGAGCCACTATGGACTCCTCGGCAACACGTGGCCAGCCCTGCAAACCTAATGTGGCAGCTCGTTTTCCTTCATGTGCCGACGCTCCATCTGTTAGTCGCGGATCCTCACAATGCTGAGCAAGGAGTACGTCCGTACCCTTAGCGTATTCAATAGCCCGGCGCATCAATAACGGATTGTCCACACATTTTCCGTCATCGGAGAATAGCCGCACCTTGGCTTGTGAACGCGCCATCATCCCAAATTCGGTCAGTACCTTGCCTTCAAGGCCCTGCGTAATCGATCCGACGGGGTGAACATCGCACAGACCTATGTCTTGGCCTTTAGCCCACACGGCCTCAGCGATGATCGACTGGTCCATCACGGGTTGAGTATTAGCCATAGTAAATACTGCAGTGAAGCCACCGCGGGCGGCTGCGAGCGATCCCGTCGCGATGGTTTCGGTATCTTCTCGACCTGGTTCACGTAAGTGCACGTGAATATCTACCAGCCCAGGCAGTAGAACAGCACCCTGACCATCGATGATCCGATCAGCTTGGGTTTGTTGCGAATCGAGTTCGATGATGACCCCGTTGTCAATGAGAATATTTTGGGGTTTGCCTTCGCCATAGGGGCGTATGTTTTTGAGCAATAAGGTTCCAGGAGCCGCCGGTGCGAGCTCACCCGTGGCAGGATAATGAACTGAATCAGACATCTATGTTTTCCTTCTCTGACGCGTGATTTAAAAGCCGTGGTTATCGGAATGAGCAAGCAGCGTAAATAACACTGCCATCCGGCTGTGAACACCATTGTTCACCTGCTGTAGCACTGCAGTGCGAGGTAAGTCAGCGACATCGTAGCTAATTTCCATACCGCGCAGCATTGGGCCTGGGTGCATGACAATGGCCGACTCTTTGAGCAGGGATTCCCGCTCGCGATTCATCCCATACAGGGTTGCGTATTCGCGGTGTGACGGGAAAAAACCTCCATGCATGCGTTCTTTTTGAACACGCAGCATCATTACGACATCAGCGTCTTTAAGCTCGGAATCCATGTCATAGGAGGTTCGAACTGGCCAGTTCTCCACTCCCTGAGGAAGCAGGGTACCTGGTGCTACCAGTACTACGTGAGCTCCAAGGGTGCTGAGAAGATCAACGTTGGATCGTACGACTCGGGAATGGAGACAGTCACCGACGATCACGACCTTCTTGCCCTCAATCTCGCCCAGGCGTTGTCGCATAGTGACGGCATCAAGAAGAGCCTGGGTAGGGTGCTGATGCGCACCGTCGCCAGCGTTGATGACACTAGGGCCATCACCGCCTGGGGCGACCCACTCGGCCAATTGCGCGGCGGCACCAGCAAAAGGATGCCGAATGATGAGGGCATCCGCGCCTACAGCTTTGAGTGTGAGTCCCGTATCTTTGAGCGATTCTCCCTTTTGCACCGACGACGATGAGGCCGAAATATTGATAACATCGGCACTCATCCACTTACCCGCGGTTTCGAACGAGGAACGCGTTCGCGTGGAATTTTCATAAAAAACCGTGAATATAGTCCGCCCGCGCAGCGTCGGCAGCTTCTTGATTTCTCGACCCATTAGGGCCTCGCGGAAACGGTCGGCCTCGTCCATGAGTGCAAGGATCTGATCTTTGCCCAGGTCACCGATGGAAAGTAGGTGCTTCATCTTTACTTGTCGCTTCCTCGAGTTAGGATAACCGCGTCACGGCCATCAATTTCATGTAGCAGTACGGTGACATCTTCGGTGCGAGAAGTGGGAAGATTCTTGCCCACATAATCAGCACGAATGGGTAATTCGCGGTGACCGCGATCAACAAGGACTGCTAATTGTACTGAGCGGGGCCGCCCCAAATCGCGCAGAGCATCAAGTGCGGCGCGGATAGTTCGTCCCGAATAAAGGACGTCATCGACTAAGATGATATGAGATCCGTCAACTCCCCGAGTGGGAATTTCTGTGGGTTGCAGAGCGCGATGTGGCTTAGAGCTGAGATCATCACGATAAAGGGTGATGTCTAAGCTTCCAGTAGGAATATCTACGCTTGAAAACTCGGCGACTTTTTGCTGTAAACGCTTAGCCAGAGGTACGCCCCCGGAGGGGATGCCTAATAACAGGATGGACGAATTGTCAGCGGCGTCAAGGGCCGTTTTTTCGATAATTTGGTGCGCGATGCGTGCGATAGTGCGCGCCACGTCTTCAGCTTTAAAAAGCTCGACCGTAGCGGGTTTAGATTCGCTCATCGTGACCTCCTTCCCCGCCTCTCTGTGCGGTCCGTTAAAGGATGTCGTGCCCCGAATGGGGCGATGGACAGTATGAAATTGTTGCGATGGCTGATCCGCTGGCCACCGCAAAGCGACCGTATAGATTCAACTAGGTGAGATGATAGCACCTCAGGTAATAGACTATAGCAATTTCGAGCGAGCAACTCCCCCACAACTGCCATTGTGTACCCGAACTGGTAAAGCTTCCGAGCAGAAACTGGAATGAGGGCAGCGGCTGCTAGCTGGTTCATAGTCTCCCCTCATTGACAAAAAAGCCCTAAACTGGTGGGTAACGATTATCTCTACGCCTTTAGCTAGGCGCCAAGATAGGCAGAGCCTGCAAGGCTCTCCTTATCGCCATGATTCGACACGGCCGTTCTCCTAAGATCTGCCACGTCGTTTCAGCGACGTTGCCGAGTTTTAAAGCTATATCAAGAAAGAGCACACATCCTTATGAGTCTTCATTCCACCCACGTTGTCCCCGCCCCGAGGAGTGAGGTGTGGGAGTGGCATAATCGAAAGGGAGCAGTATTAAGACTCTCCCCTCCATTTTTCCCTTTCAACCCGATCTCTGAGGCGGAGTCCTTAAGCACGGGTACAACCGTTTTTGCACTCCCAGCAGGGCTGAAGTGGGTAGCCCGCCACGACCTGTCGGGGTATGTTGCTGGACGTCAATTCACTGATATCTGTGCCACAGCTCCGATCCAAGTACTGGCTAACTGGCGCCATACTCATATCTTCGACGACACCTCCATCGACGATATCCAGGCGACTGCTATCACCGATGATGTTCGCACCCGGCTGCCCAGTTTGAGCTTGAATCCAATGTTTGCGTATCGACAGCACCAAATCATCAACGATTTCCAGGCTAAAGCCCGATTCGAGGTGATAAGTGATCGGAAACTACGCGTTGCGATCACAGGGTCGAACGGAACTGTGGGACGCGCTCTCGCTGCGCAACTGAGCACTCTGGGTCACACAGTTATCCCTTTGGTGCGCAGCAATCCCGAGGGTGACCAACGCCTTTGGGACCCCGAGTGCCCCGATAAAAAGCTTCTCGAGAATGTTGATCTCCTCGTTCACCTCGCCGGTGAACCTATTTTCGGCCGCTTCAGTGAGGCCCACAAGAAGGCGCTTTGGGATTCTCGGGTGGAGCCAACCCGTAAACTCGCCCAACTCGTAGCTCAATCGGATGATTGCCACACGATGATCTCAGGCTCCACGATCGGAGTCTACGGTCACGACCGTAGTGGCGAGACCCTCGACGAAGAATCTGACACGGGCGAAGGATTTCTCGCGGATTTGGCTCGCAACTGGGAGGCTGCGACCAGTCCTGCCTCTGAAGGAGGCAAGCGGGTAGTTAACCTACGCACGGGCATCGTTATTTCAGGGCGTGGTGGTTTTCTGCCAGTCATGCGCACGCTTTTCTCGACAGGGTTAGGGGGGCACCTCAGTGATGGTTCTCAAGGTTTCTCATGGATTGCGCTCGATGACCTGACTGACATAATCATCACCGCGGCTCTTGACGGTCATATATCGGGCCCCATTAATGCCACCAGTCCCAACCCTGTTACCAATGCCGAGATGTCTAAGATGCTAGGGGCTCAGTTAAGGCGACCGGCGATATTCCCAGTCCCAACGCTTGGTCCCAAAATCCTCCTGGGTTCGCAGGGGGCCGAAGAATTTGCGCTGGCCGATCAGCGGGTACTACCGCGAGTGCTATTAGCTCGCGAGCATATTTTCAGGTATCCGGGCCTTGAGCAGGCTTTGGCTCATGAACTCGGCAATGAGGAGCTTGTCGACGCTTCTTAGACTGTTCCCCTGCCCAGGACGCTGAGCGGCCTGGGCATTTCTTATCCAGCTGTGGTGCGCCACGTGAAGTCTCAGTGTTTCGCACAGCGATAACCAGGTTACGAGACTTTCCCTGTATATACCCATAGAGGCTCTCGCCTGATTGATATCGTCGGCACGTCGACCGCATGAACGAAACTCTATCGAGTTTCCACAGCCACGATTCCAAAGATTAGATCACAGATCCACCACCGTTCGGTATTTCTGATCCACAAATGCGTTAACCCTTCGAACCTCTCGTCGAATACTTTCTTCAGTCCTCTACAGCTGGAATGGTTGCTACCGTGCGGGCGATATCGTTTCCTCGACGGGGCCGCTGCCACTAAGAATATGAACCCAGTTCACGCACACATAATTCGGACGAAAAGGCTCACCAACGTGGATCAATGGCAAAGTTTTACTTCTCATGAGCCGAATCAAAACTCAATACAACTTTGGGTGCGAACTTCGATGAATCTACCCGTAGGGAGGAATGCAACATAATCTGCGCCACGATCGCAGATATTGCTCCGCCAAAAGTTAAAAGCCGCACCTCCAACCCTGTGGTCTAGGGAGTTGAAGGTACGGCTACGCGCTTAGATGACTACGAGGAGCGTCCCGGAGTAAAGAGAGTAGTCTGGCCGTCCTTGTCCAGGTCAATGTGGTCAGAGGCAAAACCGCTCTGGTAGTTATTGGAATCGAATCGAATATTGATATCGCTTAACTCACTGGGTTTGACCGAGAGAGCTAAAATCCCAGCATCGAGCGGGCGATCAGTTTCTGCCCTCATCTCGGAGATATCACGGCCAGCAATGGTTCCGGACCATGTGCCTTCTGTCACGGGAGTAATTTTGTCGTTAACTTTTTCCACAAAGCTAAAGACAACAGGCGCGGGATTATCGGCTGCGTCAGCTTTAGGAAAATTCGCCACCATAAACTGATCAGTCTGAGGCAGATTGGTGGAGGGCGCAGCAAAGACAATAGCCGGGGACGCAACTTCTTCGTGGGTGGGCTTCGGATCCTCGATTACCACTGTGGTGCTTTCAGCGGCACGCGATCGGTTTACCTCCACAGTGTCGAGCTTCTCGCTCGATCCTGTAGCGAGCGCGGTTAATTGACCGGCTGTCTCCCCAAGTTGTGGATCGTCGAATAGCGTGGTCCCGATATCTTTCACCAAAGTAGGCGCGTTGTCTGGAATCTGGGCCTTCAGCTCACTGACGTTGATTCCGGCGCTGCCCACTATGGACAAGAGAACTGAGGTGATGAGGGCGATAATCTGCTGGACCACTGGAGAGTTGAAGTCGATGTCACCAAGAACTGGCAGGTTGAATTTCACTGCGCCATACCAACTTTCATTTGAGGGCTATGTCTAAGCGCTGAGTCGGCGGCTTACCATATCAACAACACAAGAAACATCCGACACAACTGACTATTTAAAAAACTTCTCTCATTCTAGTCACATCTGTAACAAAATAGCGAGAAAATACCCCCACCACTCTTAAATGATGGGGGTAGCCAAGCTAGATATATTTAGTCGTCTGGGTCGCGACCATCAAAGCTCTCATCGTCGGTTAAATGGGCCTCCGCTTCAGCAAGGGCATCGGCGAACCCCATACTATGCTCGTCCTCATGACCGTCTGGATCATCAAAGGCGCGCAGTTCGTCAATATTTTTCGCAATTGAATCAAGCACGCCGTTGATATAGGCGAATGCATCATCGACTGAGTACTGCGAGGCTAGCTCGATACCGTCCTTGATAGCCGTTTTAACTGGAACGTCCTCATTAAAGATAAGCTCCCATACAGCCACCCGCAGGATAGCTCGATCAACGGCTGATATGCGGTGTAGTTCCCAGTTCTCAGATAGATGAGAGGCTATGACCGAATCGATTCTATCGAGCTCTTCTGCAACCCCTGCCACTATTTCCCTGGTATATGGGTTCACTGGAGCGATCTCACTAGCTGGAAGAGCAGCTAATGAGACTCGATCAGATAACAGGGCTACCGGGTCAATATCACGGGCCTCGGACTCGTAAAGGAAATCAACCGCGCGGCGTCGCGCTTTATAGCGCGATCCATGACGCTTATACTGCGCTCGCGGTGCTGGCATAGGATTATTTTCGGACTCAGCCACGATCTAGTGATTCACGCGTGAGAGGTAGGAGCCGTCCCGGGTATCGACCTTTACTATATTACCGGTCTCCACGAACAACGGAACTTGGATTTCTGCGCCCGTTTCCAACGTAGCGGGCTTAGTTCCGCCGTTCGAACGATCACCTTGCAGTCCCGGTTCGGTGTGAGCAATTTTCAAATCAAGAGAAATGGGAAGCTCTGCAAAGAGCGGCTCTCCCTCATGGAAGGAAACTTGGATGGTTGTGTTCTCAAGGAGGAACCTCGCTCCCGAGCCAACGATATGCTCAGCAAGTTCGAGCTGCTCATAGCTCTTTTCATCCATCACCACGAAGGAAGAACCATCGTGATAGAGGTAGGTCATGTCTCGGCGATCCACGGTGGCTGTCTCAACCTTAACTCCAGCGTTAAAAGTTTTATCGGTCACCTTTCCGCTGACAACGTCCTTGAGTTTGGTACGCACAAACGCTGGGCCTTTACCTGGTTTAACGTGCTGGAATTCGATAATCTGCTGGAGCTTATTGTCGATCTTGAGAACGAGTCCGTTCTTGAAATCAGCGGTTGTTGCCACCTTTATACTTCCTTCTTCATCATTGGCATGAGTGAACGTACAAGATAATACATGATGCATCGCGGTTATTTTAACTCTTCCTCCCGAGACTGCAGACCTGGGGAGGGAGGGAATTTCTCTTAAACGATCATGAGATCTTTGCTCAGACCTGTGAGATTTTCTGCAGCTCCAGCCTGCACAATCAAGGTATCCTCGATACGAACACCTCCGCGCTCGGGTATGTATATGCCAGGTTCGATGGTTACCGTCATTCCCTCGCACAATACTCCCGCGGCATTCTTCGCTGCAGCTGGCGCTTCGTGCACATCGAGTCCGACACCGTGTCCGGTGGAATGGACGAAGTAGTCGCCGTACCCTGCTTTAGTAATAATATCCCGACATGCCTTGTCAACATCGGCAAGCAAGGTACCAGGTACTGCAGCCTTGCAACCAGCCAATTGTGCTTGTAGCACCACATCATAGATTTCTTGGGAAAAGTCCGTTGCATATCCGACAATCACGGTTCTTGTGGTGTCGGAATTATATCCCGCCGCGTAGGCACCAAAGTCTATAGTCACGATATCGCCCTCGCATAGTATCCGATCCCCAGCTTGGTGGTGCGGCATTGCAGAATTCGGGCCAGAAGCGACGATGGTGTCAAAACTGGGCCGCTCGGAGCCTCGCACCCGCATCCTATATTCCAAGTCAGCCGCAATCTCAATTTCGCTACGACCCGCTCGGATGCCACCCTCATCGAGAAGTTCTTGAAAGGCGGAATTTGCTATATCTGCGACACGTCGCAACCGCTCTTGTTCCTCTTCTCCTTTAATACGGCGCATCTTTTCAATGACCTGGGTGACAGGGACTAGTTCGAGACCCTCGCCAGCAGCTTTCTTTAAAATCTCCAGCTGAGTTACCGTGACAAAGTCAGCTTCGAAACCCAGTCGAGCAACGCCGCTGAGACCCTTGATGAGATCCGGGGCACATGCGCGGGCTTCTCGGGCCTTGATATCGGGAACCTCCGCGGCTATTTGTGTTAGGTATCGTCCGTCAGTTGCGATATCTGCCTGCCCATCAGCGTAGACAACCAAACCAGCGTTAGAGCCAGTAAAACCGGACAAGTAGCGCACGTGAGTGAGGTGGGAAATCACGAGAGCATCTAGATTTAGCTCTTTAAGTTCGTGGGCAAGTATTTTCCTGCGATTAACAAAGTAAGAACGTGCGTCCACCATGAAAATTACCTTTCTTCGAAACTCCAGTCGGCCACCTTCGACCAAACTTTGCATGATCTTACTCCTGCTGCACAGGTCCTTGGGTTCTAGCTAGCTTCCGCTATTAGATAATCGAGAGCCAAAAGATAGCCACGTACACCCAGACCCGCAATTGTCCCCTTGGCAATGGGTGAGAGATAGGAGTGGTGCCTAAAGCTCTCTCGGGCTGCGATATTTGATAGATGCACCTCGATGAAACCTGCACCCTCGGATATTTCAGCAAGAGCATCTCGAAGGACTACCGAGGTATGTGTCAACCCCCCAGGGTTGATAATTATTGGTTGTTGTTTATCGACGGCTTCATGTATCCACTCCACAAGCTCGCCTTCATAGTTAGATTGCTTACAGGTAACTGTGAAACCCATGTCATTGGCATGTGCATGAAGGAGCTGTTCCAACTGGGCAAGCGTGGTCGAACCATAAATGTGCGGTTGCCTTTTACCCAACCGATCCAGGTTGGGCCCATTGAGTATTAAAATACTGCGACTCATCGCATTCTCCTTCTAAGAAATTCGCGCATAGGCCTCTTTAAGCTGTGCAGTTGTTGCGTCGTCGATTCGCGTCGGCGTAGCCACGTCGTTGAGGGCCACAAACCTTATCCGACCATCTCTGTTCTTCTTATCCACGCTCATCGCAGCGTAGAGATCCTCGAATCCAGCGTTTTGATAGCGAATCGGTAGACCGATTGAGGAAAGGATTTCCTCATGAAGCGCCACAAGATCACCTGTCATCACACCCTTGATCTCACTTAGGTGAGCAACGAATGCCATCCCTATCGCTACAGCATCACCATGTCGCCACCGGTACTGCTCATAACGCTCTACTGCATGACCAAAAGTATGTCCATAATTGAGGATCTCTCGCAACCCTGACTCCTTGAGATCCTGCGCGACCACATTCGCTTTGACACTGACTGACCGATGAATCAACTCCGGAAGGTCACCTGTGATATCGAGGCAGCGGGTGGGAGATTGCACATAGAGCTCCAAAATCTGGGGATCAGCAATAAAGCCTGTTTTTATTATTTCAGCGCTGCCAGCAATTCGGTCAGATTGAGGAACTGACGCTAGATATTGGATGTCAATAAATACTGCCGAGGGCTCATGGAAAGCTCCTACTAGATTCTTGCCACCGGGAGTATTGATGCCGGTTTTGCCTCCCACCGCAGCATCCACCATGGCTAGCACAGTAGTGGGGATGTGGATAACTTCTATCCCACGCATCCACGTTGCGGCAATAAAACCCGCAAGGTCGGTGGCAGCTCCCCCACCAAACCCAATTATTACGTCGCGTCGGCCGATCTTCAACTCGCCGAGGCGATCCCACAGCCTTTGTGCAGTCGCATAGGTCTTTGCTTCCTCGGCGTCGGGTATCTCAATGATAGTGCTCGGAATTTCAGCCCATTGCTTTATAAGCTGGTGCGCATAGTGAGCTACCGTTGGCTGACATAACACCACAACCCGGCCGGGACCCAGGCTAGAGACGTGGGCAGCGCACTCCGCTTCGAGCCGCTCCCCTATGCACACCCGGTAGGGGCGGGGCCCACGCACATTCACCTCGGCCAACATACTCATTGACAATCCTTAGCATCATAGGATTCCATAAAGCTTAAGATATCCGCTACCACCTGCTGAGGTGGCCTGGTATCGGTGGGGATCCGGATATCCGCTACCTCTCGGTAAAGCGGAATTCGAGGTTTCACCAGTTCTTCGTAGGACATATCATCGAGTAAAGGTCGCGCCGTGGTATCGCGAGTTCTCAGGTCTCCTTCCTCAATGCTCACATCTATCCATGCCACGGGATGATCAATCAGAAGCTTTCGGGTTGCATCCTCCTCGATCGCGCCTCCACCAAGACTAAGCACACCGTTAAGCTGTAGCGCCTCCGCGATCACCTCGGCCTCTATAGCGCGAAAAGTCTCAATTCCTTTGGCCTCAATGAAGTCACGGCACCGCTGACCTGTCCGCTGTTCTATCAGCTCGTCGCTATCAATATGCGCAATATTTAGGGCACTGGACAAACGACGGGCGATAGTTGTTTTGCCGGCACCAGGGGGGCCAACGAGAACTATTTTGGGAGCCATTTTATTCCTTCCTAAAACGCTAGCCTGCGGGCGATCTGGTCTTGGTAGGCCGCGAAATTGCGAGAAGTTTCCACCAGGCTGTCGCCTCCAAATTTTTGCAGCACGGCTCGAGCTAGCACGAGAGCAACCATAGCCTCAGCCACCACTCCGGCCGCAGGAACTGCGCAAACGTCAGATCGCTGGTGGATCCCGGTGGCTGCACGTCCAGAATCGAGGTCCACAGTGCGCAGGGCGCGGGGTACCGTTGATATGGGTTTCATAGCACCTCGCACCACGAGACGTTCCCCATTAGTCATACCACCTTCAACACCACCAGCTCGGTTTGAAAGACGCCTTACCGTGCCGGATTCATCGCGCACCATCTCATCGTGAGCCTGACTGCCAAGGCGTCGAGCTTCCTCAAATCCATCGCCAATCTCGACCCCTTTGATAGCCTGTATGCTCATGACTGCCGCACTAAGTTGTGCATCTAGACGTTCTTCAGCACTGGTATGAGATCCTAGTCCAATCGGTAGACCGTCAACAATTACCTCGAAAATTCCTCCGAGGGTGTCTCCCTGCTTCTTAGCCGCTTCAATCTCGTTGATCATTGACGCCTCAGCTCGCGGGGAAAACGCGCGCACGGGCGACTGGTCAATAGTTGTAGCGTCGGCTGCAACAGGGCTGGACCCGGGATCGACCTTAGAGCGACCTATAGAGACAATATGGCTGAACACTTCGACTCCCATGAGCTCTCGAAGGAGATTACGGGCGAGCGTAGCAATAGCAACTCGAGCGGCAGTCTCCCTAGCGGAAGCACGCTCGAGAACGGGACGGGCCTCCTGAAGATCATATTTCAACATTCCCGCGAAATCTGCATGTCCTGGACGAGGCCTCGTCAGTTTTTTCGCCCGACCAGAATCCAATTCTCGAGCCACGTGGGGATCATGTTCATCAAGACGATGAGGTGACATGACGGTGGTCCACTTAGGCCACTCAGTATTTCCAATCATCAAAGCGATGGGGCTCCCCATAGTTAGCCCGTGACGAATTCCCGACAGGAGACTAAGTTCATCTGCCTCAAATTTCATCCTCGCGCCCCGCCCGTAGCCTAGTCGGCGCCGCGCAAGTTGATAGGAAATATCCTCAGTCGTGATGGGCACGCCTGCGGGCATCCCCTCCATCACGGTGATGAGAGCTTGGCCGTGAGATTCGCCTGCTGTAGTCCATCGAAGCATGTGGCAATTATTGCACGAATAAGGGTACTTATGAATTCTACCCCCATATGAAATAGGTGCACACTGTCCCCGCTATCATCGCGGGGCCGTGGGCGATCCGTTGCTTTTTAAGGGCACAAGCTAACGCGATGGTGAAAATCTGCGCGAATATAATGGCCCACAGGACGTGGCTGCCGGCAATGAGACCTAAGGAGGGAGCGAGTTTTACATCACCCAAGCCCATTGCTAATGACTGCCCAGTTATTCGTGCACCTACAGCGATCACCGCATAGAGTCCGGACCAGACAATCGCTGGCCACCACAAATCTGATAGATAAAATGCTGGTACGAGGGCTGGAAGAGTAAGAATATTAGGAAGTCTATGGTAGCGAATATCAAAATAGCTCAGTGCTGCCATCCAAAACCCTGTCACTACGACCATCATGAGCTCTAAGGCTAGATGCCCGAGAGCTCCCTTGTCTTAGGAAACGGGCTTTTCCACAATATTCTCAGTTTTCCATAGAGAGGTGCTGGTTAAACGCGCTTCGCATCTGCTCTCGGGGAGCCGAACGACCAGTGAATATCTCAAACTGCTCATAGGCTTGATGAAGTAGCATCTCGTGGCCGCCGACCGCAGCCAGTCCCCGCGATTGAGCGAGCTGGACAAGGGGCGTGGGCCACGGGTCATAGATCACATCGAGTAGCGAAGTGCGGGCGAGAGCATCTTCATATCCCGCCAAAGCTCTACTGGGAACCGTGGAAATGAGAATATCGGCTCGCGCGGCTAGAGTAGCAAGATCCGCAGAGAAATCGCAGAATGCCAAATCGATCCCGACGGATGCTGCCAGAGAAGAAAACTCGGTAGCGCGGTCACTCCTGTTAACGATGGTGATCTTTTGAACACCAAGCTGGCCTAGTGCAAATACTGCCGGCCGAGCTGTTCCCCCAGCGCCGATAATAAGAGCCTGTCGAAACGGTGAGCGCGCTATTGCCACGAGGGCGCCAGTGATCCCCACACAATCAGTGTTATCGGCACCCCATTCGGTGCCTCTACGGACGAGGGTATTCGCTGATCCAATTACCTCTGCTCGCTCTGATTTGAAGTCAGCGCACTTTAAAGCGGCGAATTTGGCCGGCATGGTTACCGAAAAACCTAAGAAGTCCGGGGCAGCCGATTTTAAGAAATGTGCCAGCTCTCCTTCCTCCACAAGGTGCGCGCTGTAGCTCCAATCGTCCATATCAAGTGCTTGATACCCGGCATTGTGGATCAAGGGCGACAAGGAATGCTTGATAGGGGAACCGAGAACTGCAGCGCGGGGCACGAGATCATCAACCTATCGCTGTGAATCTAGTACGCCATTGGCGAGTGATTGATCGACTGCCTGCAAATGTTCCTCGAAGGTATTGGTAAAGACGGTTGTACCGGACTTGTCTACGGTCACAAAGAAGAGCCACTCGCCTGGTGCGGGGTTCTCCATGGCCTTGATAGCGGTAGTTCCGGCGGCTGCAATAGGAGAATCTGGAAGCCCGTCTTTAGCATAGGTATTCCACGGAGTCACTCGAGCACGGTCCTCCGCAGTTGTAGCTACCTCGACATCGTCGAGGCCGTAGTTGACAGTCGAGTCGAATTCTAGGCGCATGGGTTCTTCCAAACGATTGAGAATAACCCGTGCGACCTTGTCAAAATCACCCTCTGGAGCTTCACGCTCTACTAGAGAGGCTGCGGTTAACAATTCGTAAGGGGTCAATCCGATGGCTCGAGCGCGTGCTTCGATATTGGTATTTTCAAAGGTTTTGGAGGAACGCTTGAGCAGGTCGGCGAGAATTTCCTCGGCGCTAAAATGCGGGTCCACGACGTATTTGCCTGGCACGATCAGCCCCTCCAACCGGCGCGGATCGCTTGACCGTGCGGCCACCTGTGCCCTAGCCCACGTGGGGATATGGAGGTCATCCACATTGGCTGTTGCACCTGCTTGTTGCAGATCGGCGACGGACACGCAATTTGTCGAGCCCTCAAAACAGGTGACCGTAGATATCTGAGAATAAATGCCTGGGCGTTTCTTTCCTCCGACTACATTGACATCCATGAGGGTGGCACCACCTGGTATATCTAGCAGGTCGACTTGTTTGTCGTTATCAAGGAGGGCCCGCACCGCGGCAGCGGCACTCATCCCCTGGCGGAGGCGGTAAACTCCCGGCTGAATATTCCCAGCGGCTGGGTTGTTGGCGGCTGCGGTCTGAAATGCCGGGTCACTTGCAACAATTCCGCGCTCAACCAATTCAGGGCCCTTTTCGGCCATTGATGAGCCTTCTTCAATGACCACTAATTCCACTGCTCCGCTACCTTCGCCTTGAAAATCATAGGGTTTCTGGGTCGCGATACTAGCGCCGATATAGATTATTGCTCCGATAAGAAGCACTACCGAAGCGACGATTACGGCTACAGTACGCTCTCGGCGCTTGACATCATATGATTCGGTATCCATCCAACGTATCCATTTCCTCGGTTGATTCGCAGTGCTCGGCAGCTTAACTAATACTCATTGAATTATCAGACTAGTTGCTTTACCTATAATTATGGCAAATGGCGGTTGATATAGGCGAGTCGCCCATCCAACCACGACTGCAAAATTTCTACCGCTGCCGCTTGGTCGATTATCTTACGCCCCGCCTTCTCGTTGATACCTGATGTTCTTAACGCTTGCTGCGCGACCACAGTACTTAAGCGTTCATCAGCCATGCGTATAGGAATCTCGGGCAATCTCTGGGCGAGCCGCTCTGCAATATCCTGGGCGTGGAGTACACTTTTTGATCCGTGACCACGCAGGTCACGCGGTAAGCCCACGACTACTTCCACGACGTCGTTCTCTTCAACGATATCCACGAGACGATCAATGTCGGCTTTATCGTAGTCGTGGAAGCCAGTTTGTCGTTTTATAGTTTCCAGTGGCATGGCCATGGTGGCGCTGCTTCCCGAGAGCGCTGTACCGATACGCACAGTTCCCACATCTATCCCCAGACGGCGGCCCAATCCGGGATCATTGTGGCCGGGTTGATCGGGTTGCGGTGACTCCATCGTCAGTTGCTTCTCCTTAGATTGATGTTGAAAAAACAGGAGAACGAGCGTAGCTTGTCCTCCTGTTTCACCGTTGATGTTATGCGTGCTTGCGCAATTCGTCCTCGACAGCGTTAAATGCGCTCTCGATGCCATCTCTATTACTGCCAGATCCTTGGGCGAGATCAGGTTTTCCGCCACCGCGGCCATCGATATAGGAACCAATGAGCTTGACCAAGTCGCCAGCCTTAATACCAGCATCAATAGCTGCTGGGGTGACCGCTACCACGAACGGAACTTTATCCTGGTCAGGTGCAAGTAGCACCACCACTCCGGCGCCGTTGATTTTAGAGCGAATATCAGCAGCTAGTGATCGCAGATCCGAAGACTGTGTTCCCGCAGCTACCGTGGTGGTCACTAACTGGAAAGAGGCTATAGTTTGCGCCGTATCAAGTAGGTGACCTGCGCTGGCCATGAGTTGAGCTTGACGTAGATCAGCTATTTTTTTCTCGGCTTCTTTAAGTTTGGCAGCCAGCTGCGCCACTCGATCGGGTACTTCTTCACTCGGCGCTTTCAGCACTGTAGCTAAGCTCGAGACGGTGGCGTTTTGACGCGAGAGGTGGCGGAAAGAGTTCAGGCCCGAATAAGCCTCAATCCGCCGCACGCCAGATCCCACGGAAGATTCGCCGAGAACTGATACTGGGCCAATCTGTGAAGAATGGGATACATGGGTCCCGCCACATAATTCGATGGAAAATGGTCCACCCATTTCCACGACTCGGACTTCATGTCCGTAGTTCTCGCCAAAGAGCGCAAGGGCCCCCATGGACTTCGCTTCTTCAAGAGAAGTCTCAAGAGTGTGCACTTGCCAATCGCTATCGACCGCTTGGTTGGTGATTGCTTCGATTTCGGCTAATTGGCTCGGACTTAGCGCCTCTGTGTAGTTGAAGTCGAAGCGCAAATAACCCGGCTTGTTCATAGATCCCGCCTGTACGGCTGTAGGACCGAGCACCTGACGCAGAGCAGCGTGGATAATGTGGGTAGCCGAGTGTGCTTGGCGAGCCATGTGTCGCCACTCTTGATCGACACTTGCGGTTACGGTATCACCGAGACCAAGGCCACCAGCGGTCACAGTTGCGCGATGAATCCATAATTTCTTAGCAATCTTTTGTACGTCGTTAACCTTAAGAATCGTGTCACCATAGCGGATTCGTCCACGGTCACCTAGCTGTCCACCAGCCTCCGCATAAAGCGGGGTGGTATCAAGGATCACCTCAACGACGTCACCTTCATGGACTTCCGAGACCTTCTCGCCCTCTCGCAGCAAGCCAATAACCCTAGAATCAGCTTCGAGATTGTCGTATCCCACGAACTGTGTCGGGTGCTCATCCACCCACTCTCGGTAGATCGACAGATCGGTGTGCCCGTGTTTCTTTGCCTGAGAGTCGGCCTTGGCTCGAGCTCTCTGCTCGTTCATCAACTTATCAAAGCCCTCGGTGTCCACTGTCAGGCCGGCCTCTTGAGCCATTTCCAGGGTCAGATCAATTGGGAAACCATAGGTGTCATGAAGCGCAAAGGCATCGGCGCCGACGATGGTGGACTGTCCGCGATCCTTGACTTTATGTGCGGCATCTTCGAATAATTGGGTACCAGCTTCGAGGGTTTTCAGGAAGGCCTTTTCCTCGGTTATGGCCACCCGCAGAATGCGCTCACGATTGTCAGCAATCTCGGGATAGGACAAGGTCATCGTGTCCATGATGGTATTCATAAATACCTCCATTGTTTGTCCCTTTGCCCCCAAAAGGCGTGCTGACCGGGTGAGGCGGCGCAGCAGTCGACGCAAGATATAACCGCGTCCTTCATTTCCTGGAGTTACGCCATCGAGAATCAGCATCATGGCAGTGCGGGAATGGTCAGCAATCACGCGGAAGCGAATATCGTTGTCGTGATGGGCCCCGTATACGGCTCCTGTCTCACGCTGCGCGACCTCAATAACAGGGCGCAACAGGTCGGTTTCATAGACATTGTCTACGCCTTGGAGAAGGCAAGCAACACGCTCGATGCCCATACCAGTATCGATATTCTTTTTAGGTAGTGGGCCGAGGATTTCAAAATTGTCCTTACCAATTCCGGCACCCCGCTCATTTTGCATAAAAACTAGGTTCCAGATTTCCAAGTAACGGGAGTCATCAGCAATTGGACCCCCGTCCTTGCCGTAGGCCGGACCACGGTCATAATAGATTTCGGAACACGGGCCGCACGGTCCCGGAATTCCCATCGACCAGTAATTGTCGGCCATACCAAGTCGCTGAATTCGCTCTAACGGAATGCCCACCTGATGGTGCCAAATATCTGCTGCTTCATCGTCATCAAGATAAACGGTGACCCACAGTCTTTCCGGGTCAAAGCCGTAACCACCATCCTCCACAGAGTCGGTTAAAAGGGACCACGCGTGCTTAATGGCCCCCTCTTTGAAATATTGCCCGAACGAGAAGTTTCCTGCCATCTGGAAGAACGTATTGTGCCGAGTAGTTATTCCTACTTCCTCGATATCGAGAGTACGCACGCATTTCTGGATTGACGTTGCCGTGCCATTAGCAAAGGGGGGATTTTGCTGCCCCAAAAAGTAGGGTTTAAAGGGCACCATACCTGCATTGACAAAGAGCAGATTGGGGTCATCCAAAATAAGCGAGGCAGAAGGTACGGCCTCGTGACCAGCCTTGACAAAGTGGTTGGTAAAGCGCTCTCGAATCTCGTGAGTTTGCATTCTTCCTCTTTCTTATTTGCGCCCTTGGCTAGGGTGCACACACAAAACCGTTATTCTAGCACCTAGCCTCGAGTTAGTTGCCTTAGCCGCTCAAGTACCCGTTGCAGCCGCTTCTCACCGCCATGGTCAGTGGGACGATAGTATTCAGTCCCGCACAACGGATCAGGCAAATATTGCTGAGCGACCACCGCCAGGTCGCTATCGTGCGGATAAATATACCCTAAAGAATTGCCCATCTCCTTAGCACCGGAATAGTGGCCGTCACGTAAGTGGGCAGGGACAGTTCCAGTTTTACCTTTTCGTATATCATCAATCGCTGCATCGATAGCTCTTAGGGCGGCGTTCGATTTTGGTGCAGTGGCTAGGTAAATTGTGGCCTCCGCCAGCGGTATACGGGCCTCGGGTAAACCAATCAAAGCCGCCGCATCAGCTGCTGCAACCGCAATAGTTAGCGCGTGCGGATCGGCTAGGCCGATGTCCTCTGCAGCATGAATGATCAATCTGCGTGCAATAAACCGAGGGTCCTCCCCCGCCTCGATCATGCGAGCCAAATAATGGATAGCGGCGTCGGGGTCAGAACCGCGAATGGACTTGATAAAAGCGCTTGTCACATCATAGTGTTGGTCCCCATCGCGGTCATAGCGCACCACCGCCCGGTCCATGCTCTTCTCTACGATATCTACGCTTATCTCTCCCCCGTCTGGAACAGCTTCTGCAGCCGCTTCCAAATAGGTAAGAGAGCGTCTAGCATCTCCCGACGCTAGCTGTACCAGTAGCGCTCGAGCATCCTCGCTCAGAGAAATGCGAGAGTTAAGGCCACGCTCGCTGCCGACTGCACGCTGCAGAACATCACCGATATCCTGCTCACTCAAAGGCTGAAGGTGCAGAACGAGAGAGCGGGAGAGTAACGGAGCAACAACGGAAAAGCTGGGATTTTCTGTTGTGGCAGCCACCAAAAGAATATCTCGACGCTCGACCGCAGCAAGCAGGGCATCTTGCTGATTTTTTGAGAATCGATGGACCTCATCAATAAACAGCACAGTTTGCTGACCACTGCGCAGTGCAAACCGAGCTTGTTCGATAACTGCCCGGATCTCCTTGACTCCCGTATCGAGGGCAGAGAGCCCTTGGAAGCTGCGATTGGTTGCCTGCGAAATCAGTGAGGCTATCGTAGTCTTCCCCGTCCCCGGTGGACCATACAAAATGACACTGGCGGCCCCGTCCCCCTCGATCAAACGCCGCAGAGGTCGCCCATCACCTAAAAGATGTTTTTGACCGACCACCTCTTCCAGTGATACTGGCCGCATCCGCGCAGCAAGTGGAGCTTGAGAACTTACACGGAAATAATCACCGCCTTGTGGGGCAGGTGGATGTGTCTCAAAAATCATATACAGAAATCATCTACTTAGACGCTCAGCCGGCTGTTCATCGACGCGGCAAACTGTGCGACGTCTAGGATGCCTTCATCAAGATCTCGGGAGGCAAAACGCCGTAGAGCTTCGAAGGTTTGCTGTAAATCCTTTCTTATCAGCAAGACGTCCTCTTCGAGCTTTTGGGCGTTTTCGTCAAATAATTCATGGGCCCACGGGTCCACAGCCTCATATAGTGCCTGCACCAAACGCTCCGTGTTGGAAGCATCTTCGTTGATCGAGGAGAGTAGTTTAGCCTGCTGCGGGTCGTCGAGATCGATATGGGTCAATGCAATGGAAAAGAATGACCAGCCTACTAAGGCGGTAAGGATGCGCATATTTAAGCGAGCTCGGGAGGCTGTATTGGGCCACAAATTTGCCACCTCGTGCACCCAAGCGTCGATAAAGAGATCTGCCTCCTCGTCACTCATGGCTTGGGCCGAAATGAAGTGGGGGAACCCAGCTATGACAGATGCTACATCGAATGTTACATCTCGGAAGCCAGCCCACTCGTAGTCGAGGAAGTGAAGGCGATTTTTGACCACCAGGATATTGTCGGGGCTTAGATCAAAGGGGGTAAAGGCCCGGTGATTTCCGGAAATCAGGCGCCGTGCCGCGGTAGCAGCGACCCGCTTTACTTCGGGCGGAACTTCTATTCCAGCTGTTTCGACCAGTCTAATCCCGAAAGGGATGGACGCCGAAATTAATTCCTCGCGGTAGTTATTGAGAGCTACAATTTCATCGTTTTGATTTAACATTCTCGATAGCAGGATTCGAAAATCAGGCTCACGGCTGGCGGTAGCTGCATGCATTTGTCCTAAAGCTCGCCCTAGCCCACGCAATAGGGTGTCACGAGACGTTTGACTAGCTACGTTAAGTAGATCAGCGACGGTATCACCATCTCCAGCATCGGAGATGATGAGAATTTTTTGAGTGATATCGTGAGCAAGCAGCACTGGGCCAGGACGTACCGATTCCGGCATGCTGGTGGTGAATTGATAGGACGCTATTTCCCGCATGAGCCGCGATTGGGTCGCAGGATGATCGGCACCGGGAAGATATTTGACTACCAGTGATTTTTGCTGCAGAAATGGCGAGGGTTGCACCCTAGCTCTCAGCACCACAGCGCTACCGGATCCAGCAAGTTCTTCGACCTCCGCAAGTCGCTGTTCTCCGCCATAACGTTGAGAGAGTACTGATTCGGCGACTGCGATGATCTCGCTGTGCTGGGGGGAATTCATGAAACCACACCTTTTTCGAGTCAAATAGGTTTAAAGGGGGCTACCCTTACAACTAATGGTTAGCCCCCTCATCTTAGCGGTGATTGCGAACTCTTAGCTCTTTTTCTCAGCTTTCTTAGGCTGGGGCTTGAAATCCACACCGGTCTCCTTACGCTGCTGCGCGGGAATCGGAGCGGGAGCGTCCGTCAGTGGATCGACTCCGCCCCCTGACTTTGGGAAGGCGATCACATCACGGATCGAATCGAATCCTCCCAGAAGCGATACGATGCGGTCCCAACCAAAGGCGATACCACCATGAGGCGGCGCTCCAAAAGCAAAAGCTTCAAGGAGGAAACCAAATTTCTCGGCTGCTTCCTCTTTACTAATGCCCATCACTTTAAATACCCGCTCCTGGATATCCTTGCGATGAATACGAATGGAGCCGCCCCCAATCTCGTTACCGTTGCACACAATATCGTAGGCATAAGCTAAGGCTTGACCAGGATCGGTGTCAAAGGTGTCGAGACACTCAGGCTTAGGCGAGGTGAATGCGTGGTGCACAGCCGTCCACTGTGAATGGCCCAACGCCACGTCGCCCGAGGCGGTTGCATCAGCCGAGGGCTCAAAGAGCGGAGCATCGACAATCCAGGTGAAGGCCCACTCGCCACCCTTGATGAGATCTAGTTTGCGGGCGATCTCATTACGTGCCGCACCTAGCAGCGCGCGTGAGCTCTTGGTGTCACCTGCAGCAAAGAAAATACAATCGCCGGGTTTAGCACCGACATGGGCGGCAATACCAGCACGTTCCGAATCGGATAGATTTTTCGCGACGGGACCAGCTAGTTCGCCCTGATCATCGATAAGGATATATGCGAGACCGCGGGCGCCGCGCTGCTTGGCCCACTCCTGCCAGGCATCAAGCTGGCGTCGAGGTTGCGAGGCGCCACCTTCCATAACAACGGCACCAACGTACTCGTTTTGAAAGACCCTAAATGGTGTATCTTTGAAGAAATCGGTGCACTCGACCAACTTGATATCGAAGCGAAGATCAGGCTTGTCGGAGCCATAATATTTCATCGCATCTGCGTAGGTCATCCGTGGGATCGGCGTGGAAATCTCGTAGCCAATGAGTTTCCACAGTTCCTTAACAATCTCTTCGGCCAACGCAATAACGTCGTCTTGTTCCACAAAGCTCATCTCAATATCGAGCTGCGTGAACTCAGGCTGGCGGTCGGCGCGGAAATCTTCGTCTCGGTAGCAACGCGCAATTTGGTAGTAGCGCTCCATCCCAGCAACCATGAGCAGCTGCTTGAATAGCTGAGGGGATTGTGGCAGCGCGTACCACGAACCAGGGCGCAAACGTGCCGGCACGAGGAAGTCTCGGGCGCCTTCGGGGGTAGAACGAGTGAGAGTTGGGGTTTCGATCTCGACGAAGTTGTGGTGATCGAGAACCGTACGGGCAGCTTTGTTGGCTGCCGAACGCAGGCGTAACGCTCCCCCTTGTGCTGGTCGACGCAAGTCTAGGTAGCGGTATTTCAGTCGAGTTTCCTCGCCCACTTCGCCGCTCTTACTCGAGTCCTCTACTTGGAAAGGCAGCGGCTCTGCTTCGTTGAGCACCTCGATATCGCTGACGTTGACCTCAATATCGCCACTAGCAAGCTGAGGGTTCTCGGAACCCTCCGGGCGTGGTTCAACAGATCCGGTAATTTTAATGCAGAATTCGCTACGCAAGTGGTGTGCCTTTTCGGCCACGTCACTCTCACGGAAGACCACTTGAGCTAGGCCAGAGGAATCCCGTAGATCTATAAATATCACACCACCGTGATCACGACGACGGGAAACCCAACCAGTGAGGGTTACTGTTTCTCCAGCTAGTTCCTTGCGGAGTTCACCGGCGAGATGAGTGCGCAGCACGTGCACCAAATCCTTTCCATTTCTCTCAATAAGTCAAGAATGCAGACTCTCTTCTAAGCAATTCACCTTACACGCGTTGCACGAAGCTCCCAATATTCATCTCCCAGCTTTACCCATAGATTCTTGACCGTCCTATCTCCGAATTTCAGTCCCTGTGATCTCAACTGCCGCAACCGAGTCCGATTACTGAGGCACTCTCTGCTTGCGCAGAAACGTATATGATCAAGAGACTTGTTGTGGACCAGATCAAAACCTGTTCATGCGATGTGATCAGGGTGGAGAGGGAACTAATGACTTTTCGTCATAACCAACGTAAAACTGCCCCCCGAGCTCGTACCGGTGGAGGAACCGGAAAAATCGCCTTGGGCGGAGGGGCAGGAACCATCATCCTTGTGCTGATTGTGTGGGCCCTTGGTGGAAGTCCGCAGGAAATCCTAGGCTTGCTCAACGGCCTTAATAGCCAAGACTCCTCGATGAGCGCGCCGGCGGGTCCGGCCCAATCCCTCGACCATTGCAAGACTGGCGCAGACGCCAACAACTACGTTGATTGCCGTATCGAGTTCACGGCCCTTTCCCTAGATGCTGTGTGGGCACGCGAATTACCACGACAAATTGGAATTAACTACAACAAGCCAGGGCTAGTGATCTTTACCGGCCGCACGCGATCAGCCTGCGGTGTGGCCGGTACCGCAACGGGGCCTTTCTATTGCCCTGGTGATAGGACCGCTTATTTTGATCCGGAATTCTTCCACCAGTTAGAAACACTCGGGGCCCGGAATGCTCCTTTTGCTCAAGAATATATTGTGGCCCATGAATTCGGCCATCATATCCAGCAACTGCAAGGAACACTGGGGCTATCCAACTATAACGATCCCGGCCCAGAGTCGAATGCGGTGCGTATAGAGTTGCAGGCTGATTGCTATGCTGGCATTTGGGCGCATTTTGCCGACAAAGGACCCGATGCTTTTCTGGAACCCGTCACCCGGGAGCAGGTGTTGGATGCACTCGCCGCCGCCCGAAGTGTGGGTGACGATCATATTCAACAACACAGAGGCGGTGAGGTTCGCCCGGACCTTTTCACCCATGGTCGTTCAGATCAGCGCGAAAAGGCCTTTTATGCCGGCTATCGTTCGGGAGAGATGAGCCAGTGCTCCCTCGACGCCATCCTCAATACAACTCGCTAAACGGACATCTCTGGACGGAAATCTCGCATCGTCCACTGCCGACGCCTCTTAGCAGCCAGCATGAATAGGCTCATAAATCCCATACCGATACCTACGAGAACCAGAACAGCTATGACGCCGCGGTGATTAGCGAATATCGAACCGTGATAGATCATCTCCCGCAGAAGATTTACCGAGTAGGACATGGGATCTATGGTATGGAATAAGCGCAGAGAGGTAGGCTGCGTCTCAGGTGGGTGGAGCCCGCCTGAGGAAACCACCTGCAAAGCCATAACTGCAATACACGACACCCGACCAACCGCTGGCCCCAGGAGAGCATTGAAGCCCTGCGTAATGGTGACAAAGCTCAACGAGACCAGGCACATGAATAACCACAAACCCACTTCATGGTGAGCGCGCAACTGTAAGGCACCTGCTTATACTACGAACATCGCTGTAGCCTGCGACAAGCTGATCATCGCTGCTGGAATATAGCTAGCGAGCACCCCGCTGAGCACTCCCGACCCAGAATCGACGGTGCGCCTGCCTAGAAGGCGCAGCAACATGACGATCACAGTGGAACTCTTGAACAACCCCAAAGAAACGAAGATGGGACTCAGTCCTGGACCAAATAGTCCGAGAGAATCCCGCGTTTCTAAGATTGGGACTCGCGTCGATATGCTGGCCGCCGCATTATCGGCACAATGGGGCATCTCATCGCGAGCTTGATGCAATTTCAAAGCTAGTTCGCCACTGCCGGCATCTAAAGTAACTAGCCCACTAGCCAACTGTGCGGCACCCACCGTGAGTTGCTCGGATCCGGCTGCCAACTGGGAGGTGCCGGAGGCAAGTGTGCGAATCCCACGACAAGTTCCGCAGAGCCGCCGTGCAGCAATTTTAGGCCCGACCTAGGCGATTTGCCCCGTGAGTCGCTTGATTGATACCCGATCGATATGCAGCATCAAGGTTGCTGAGCTGATGGTAAATTTCTTTTGCCCCATATTCAGTTGGTGCATCTGAGATATGAGATCCGGTCCCGAGCCTAGGCCACGCGCTCGACTATCGGACACCAGACTATCGGCAGCGTCGACAAGTGCTACTGCTTGGGGAATGCCCGTCAACCGCAACTCGGCACTCTAGTCAGTCAGTGGTACGAGAGCCCTTTTTTTGCGCGGCCACGAGACCAGTAGCGCTGCCGGTAAGTTTTTCTACGCCTTCCGAAAGCTTTTCCGCACCAGCGCCTAGCTGATTGGTGGCAGTTTGTAACTGATTCATACCCGCTGCACGTGCAGCGGCTCCCTCTACCGCGTCCCCTAGCTTCTCGCTAAGTAAGGTGGCACCGTTATCAAGCTCAACAACGCCAGCTTCAGCCCGCCGCATACTCTGTGCAAGCTCCGCGCTACCATCACGGAGTCCGGTAGCCCCCGCTTCCGCTCGAGCATAATCAACATGGAGAGGTGTAGCACCGACACTGGCACGCTCTAAACCTTTATCGATCGTGGAAAATCCCACCACCAATTGGTCGGCGACCTCGGTTCTCAAGTTTTCGCTTATAGTTGCGAGCACTCGTGTCACTACGTGGTTACCGAGGGTGGTTGCAATCAACCCATCAGCATTATCAAAGGCGGCATTAATAATAGCTCGGAGAGGATGGGGACTCGAGGCACTGACAATTGCCTGAGAAAAATCCCGAGGGATCTCCAGCCCAAAGTAGTACGTGCCGCTACCGAACCCCCTCTTTACTTCTGCAGCAGATACAAGATGACAACCAACAGCCTTCCCCTCAATAATTTTTTTAGGGCAACGAGCTCGCCGGCATTGACGTCCTCGCCCTTCACTGTTGCAGGCTGATCGGAGTTGATCAGGGCAACCGGTAATTGGTTGAGCCTACCTATAGGGTCCTAGTAACTCCATACGGAAAGGCCACCAAAAAGAAGCGGAAATAAGACGACACCCAAAATCACCAGCGGCGGCAACGTTCCGCGGCCAAAGCGTCCCAGCTCAGTGCCGATATGGAAAATACTCACAGCTATTTAACTCTCCCACATTCAGCATGCTGGTCCAGGTCTACCTGGTTCTGTGAATCTGGATGGGTCAAATTTAAAAAGATGCACTCTATTCCCGCCGTGTCACTGTTGCAGGAGCTAACGATCACTGGCATTGTAGCGCTGAACGCTCCGAGAATTTCCATACGCTGCTGCCACAGCTTTATACTGCGCAATTGGTCACAACCGTCGACGACCGACAGTCGTGCCTGCGGCCTGGACATTAAAGCCAGCACTATTGTTAGTAGGAATCGCTGATACGGCTCCAAATCTCCTACTATCGTTCTACTGGCTCTCGTATCTGGAATGCAGTCCTCTCCTGTAACACCGCCGGCAAAGCCAAGCGCTGAGACTAAAAACTGATAATATGCGAGATCGTCGATGCTGTTGGGTGTGCGGCGATACCATGGCAGCTGCCAAGCCGCCTGCTCTCGCACCACACTGCGAACTGTCAAACTCAAGGACCCCCGCAAGTCCAATAGCAGAAAAGCGTTCCTGGAGTGAGCGTGAATATTGGAGAAAAAATAACACCTCTTTTGGATTTCATGCGCCCAGCAAAAGTGAAGGAAAGGAGGGTTGATGCTCGTTTACGCGCTGTATAGGGGAATGTTGGCCCTCGATCCGGAACGCTAAAACCCGGGTACTCGTGTCCCGATTAGACTCTCAGCCTTCGGACAATCAAAAGCTCACCCACTGTTTCTTCGACCTCTTCTGAAGCCTCACTTCTTGACATATCAGCCACTAAGCCGCTGGTGTTGGGGTAATAAATTTGATCCCTCTAGCTAGTTTAATCCGATATTGCCGCACTGAAACCCACAAGGTCTGACCGCGTCTATAACCGGGACGGTAAGCAAACCATGCGCCCATAATTTTTCCAATCTCCGCCCTTCCACTTATTCTCTTTATTCTCTGTGACTTGAGCTGTTCCACCCGCATCCGTAATGACGCCACCCGTTTCACCTATCGAACAATTTTCGACCCTTGCGGCAGTATTTTTAGTTACAGTCAAGATATGGATTCCGCGACGACCGACTCCCACGTCCACCGTGCTTGGCCCTTCCTAGCAGCTTTCAATGATATCGAAAGCCTTTTGCGCGGTGAATTACAAGCCCCTCACCACGAAAGTTTTCGGCAACTTGTCTATGGTGCTGTTAAAGACAAATTACTAAGTAAAGATCAAGCTCAGATGCTGATCGATTTTGCCGAGCTTCGTAACGCCCTTGCGCACGGTGCCTATGATGAAGACTTCGAACCGATTGCCGAGCCCAATGAGAAAACGGTGCGCCAAATCGTCGCGCTACGGAAAATGCTACACACGACGCCTCCGGTAATGCAGGTGCTGCCCCCACAAAAGGTCCGCATCTTCAAACCACATCATCCTATTGTCCAGCTGCTGAGTTCTCGTGTGAACAAGTACCCGATCTACAAAGGAGATATATTCCAGAGATTATTGATTCCCGCCGATATCATCGACTATTTGCGCGACAGTTCTTCGCAATGGACAATCCCTGAAACGCTGCGAGTTGAGGACATAATAGCCCAGTCAGCCAAGCACCGACCTGTAGTTTTTCTCGATCAACTCGCTACGGTCCCCGAGGTTATCACAGCACTGAATACAATCGGTGAGTCCGAACGTCCGCAGGCGGTCATCATCACAGCTCATGGGCGGCGCGATGAGAAAGCGATACGTCTGATAACAGCAAGCGAAGCAATCCGCCTAGCGCAGAGCTAACGGTGCTCCTTTCCGTGCCATTTATTACGATCGCCAATTATGACTATCAGCGTGAAGGATCTTTTCAGTATCGGGATTGGCCCGTCATCGTCCCATACTGTCGGACCCATGCGGGCCGCTAAAATCTTTGCCGAAACCGCCGCCCTGCAACCTGGCGATCATGTGACGATCACTCTGTATGGCTCGCTTGCGGCTACCGGGAAGGGTCACGGGACCGACCGTGCCATACTTTTAGGTCTAGCAGGCTATGCCCCGGAAACTATATCCCCTCATACAACACCGGTATATGGAACCGCTATTCCTGTAGACGGTAAGATCGCTGAAATCACGTATCACCTAGAGTTCTCACCCGTACCCCTCGCCGAACACCCCAACGCACTCACCTTCGCAACTGATGCGATCAGCCGTAGATATTTCTCGGTAGGTGGCGGCTTTGTTGTCAGCGCAGATGACCTCGGGATATCTCAGCGTTTAGCTAACACCGCCAGCTCCGCGAGCTCCCGAGAGCCTCATCCATTTCATTCCGCACACGAGCTATTAAAACTGACACGGAGTATCCGGCTCCCGATTCCGGACATTATCGTAGCCAACGAAAGCGCTATCGATAACTCAGGCCTCGACGTCTGTGCCTATCTTGACCTGGTATGGCAACATATGCAAGAGTGCGTCCGCTCGGGTCTGACAACACGCGGGGTACTGCCAGGTGGATTGCATATTGCGCGCCGGGCGCCCGATCTTTATGCGCGTCTCACCACCCTTGAGGACGCAGAGCACCAGGATATTTTAGCGGGTATGGAATGGCTCAACGTCTACGCTTTAGCTGTCAATGAGGAAAACGCAGTGGGCGGAAGAGTTGTGACTGCGCCCACCAACGGTGCCGCGGGTATCATCCCAGCAGTCATGCACTATATAAGAGATTTTCGGAAGCCGAGCAACCCCATGTGGCACCGCGACTTCCTCCTGACCACAGGAGCTATAGGGATAATAATCAAGAAAAATGCCTCCATTTCCGGGGCCGAGGTTGGCTGCCAGGGAGAGGTTGGTTCTGCGGCTGCTATGGCGAGTGCCGGATTGGCCCAAGTTTTGGGCGCAAGCCCTTCACATATCGAAAATGCTGCCGAAATCGCACTTGAACATAATTTAGGTTTGACGTGCGATCCGGTAGGCGGCCTTGTACAAATCCCCTGTATCGAAAGAAATGCAATTGCAGCTGTTAAGGCTGTCAATGCGGCGCGTCTGGCCCTGCTCGGCAGTGGTCTGCACCGAGTTTCACTCGACGATGTCATCCAAACAATGGCCGAAACCGGCCGCGATATGATGAGCAAATATAAAGAAACCTCCACGGGTGGTCTCGCAGTCACCCTAGGTTTGCCGGTCTCTCTAACCGAATGTTAGACAGCGGCTGCGCCAGAGGGCTGATCCTTTATATATCGAGCACGTATTCAATCACCTTATTGCGGGCAACCTCGATCTGTTCGTGAGTTTTGAGGTTCTTCACGCTCACCACCCCGGCTGCCAGCTCGGAATCGCCAATCACCACAGCGATCCGCGCCCCCGCACGATCTGCGCCCTTCATGGCCCCTTTCAGCCCGCGATCGCCGTAGGCCATATCCGCACTAATCCCCGCGGCACGCAGCTCATCGATAATTTTCACCATAGCGCTTTTCGCTTCGCCGCCTAAGGCGATGCCATATACTTCAACTTTACTATTATCGGTGAGGCTTCGGTTTTCCGCATCGAGCGCCAGCAGAGCTCTGTCAATTCCGAGACCGAAACCGATTCCGGAGAGGTCTTGACCTCCTAATTGTGACATCAGGCCATCATAGCGGCCCCCGCCCCCGATTCCGGACTGCGCACCCAGACCGTCGTGGACGAATTCAAAACAGGTCTTGGTATAATAGTCTAAGCCGCGCACCATACGAGGATTGATTTCATAGTGCACCTCCAGGTCGTCGAGATGCCCCGTTAGTTTTTCGAAGTGGGCTTGGCTCTCGGCAGACAGATAATCTAGCATCAGCGGAGCGTTATGAGTCATCTCTTGGACCTCTGCACGCTTATCATCTAAGACTCGCAGCGGATTTAATGCAGCACGGCGACGAGTTTCCTCATCGAGCGGTAAAGTGAACAAGAATTCTTGCAGCTTTTCACGGTATTGTGGTCGGCAATGGCGGTCACCCAAACTTGTCAACTCGAGGCGGTAGCCTGTGAGCCCGATGCTTCGGAAGCATCGATCAGCTAGCGCAATGACTTCGGCATCAAGGGCGGGATCGTCCACTCCAATAGCCTCAACGCCCATTTGTTGCAACTGCCTGTAGCGTCCGGCTTGCGGGCGCTCATAGCGGAAAAATGGCCCCTGATAGCAAAGTTTAACGGGAAGCTGTCCGCGATCCAGGTTATGCTCGATTACCGCGCGCATGACACCCGCCGTGCCCTCAGGGCGCAGGGTCACAGAGCGGTTTCCACGATCCGCGAAGGTATACATCTCCTTGGAGACCACATCCGTTGATTCCCCTACACCGCGGGCGAAAAGTGAAGTTTCTTCAAAGATTGGCAACTCGATATGCTCAAATCCGGCGCGGTGGGCGTGGTTGAGAAATGTATCACGAACTGCTAAGAATTCACGCGATCGTGGGGGAATATAATCGGGGACGCCCTTAGGGGCGGAGATTTTGGAGAGCTTCTTTTCAGACACGAATTTCAACCTTAGTGAGTTATGCGAATTTAGCAAGAAATGGATTTGAGCGTTTTTCTTCACGTATCGTGGTCAAAGCCCCGTGTCCGGGAAGCACATCGAGGGTATCGTCCAGGGCCATCACTTCCTCCCTCAATGACTTCTCCATATCTGCTGGGGAAGAAGTAGGTAGATCAGTGCGTCCAATGGTTCCTTGGAACAGCACATCTCCAGTAAAGACGACCTTTTTTCCAACCAGAAGTATGGATCCGGCTGTGTGCCCAGGCGCGTGACGAACACTCAGCACCTCCTCTCCGACATTCAAGGTATCTAAATGTCGGAGAGCCTGTAGATTTTTTACTTGAGGCATGTGGTGGGCTCGAAATAGCACGCGCGATTCGTCGCTGAGGCCGGCCCCACCGTCAAGCATAAAAGCGTCGTCAGGGTGAATATAGACCGGTATATTAAAGCGATTCCCCAGTTCGGCGGCGCTGCGAGTGTGATCGAGGTGCCCATGAGTGAGCACGATACGCTCGGGATCTACTCGCTCAGTGCGACAGTGAGCTACTACTTTATCGATGGCATGCATACCTGGGTCGATAATTGTTGCCCGCCCCTCATACGTCAGAATATAGCAATTCGTTTGGTAGGGGCCCGTGGGGAATCCGAATATCTTCATGCCAACCACATTAAAGCACCTGGAGGGCGGGCTCCAAGAAGTTTTGGGATACGAACTCTAACTTTTAGCCCAGCACCGCAAGTGCCGCATCATAACTAGGCTCTTGCGCGATTTCTTCGACAAGCTCCACGTGGCGGACGATACCACTCTCATCAACCACGATGACCGCCCGGGCGAGCAAACCAGCGAGTGGAGAGCCAGCAAGAAGAACTCCCATATTTTTTCCGAAACTGGAGCGGAAACTCGAAACAGTTTCGACCTTGTTAATGCCCTCTGCCCCGCAGAATCGAGATTGCGCGAAGGGAAGATCTGCCGAGATACAGAGGATGACTGTATTGTCCAGTTGCGAGGCTTTTTCATTGAAGACTCGAACCGATTGGGCACATACCCCCGTATCTACCGAGGGGAATATATTAAGTATAAGACGCTTGCCTTCAAAATCGGCATTCGTTACTTCGCTTAGGTCTCCTTTAACGAGCGCGAATGATGGTAGTTTGTCGCCGACCACCGGGAGGTCTCCGACTAGTGGAACTTCGTTTCCGTGGAAATGTGTAGTACTCATAGTCTTCAAGAGTAGCGCCACTTCACCGACTTCACCGTCGATAGGCTAAAGTCGTTGAACGGGGACGATATCGAATCAGTCCGTGGGCTTTTCCCTTGATCGTCTGATGAACTCTGTTCCCGCTTCACTCCCACCTTGGCAGTTGATGACCGACGGGGTGGGGGCAGCCTGCTCCATCACTAGCATACGTCGAAGATTAAGGAATTTTGGTGAGCGATAACAAACAACGTCGTGAAGAAGCACTACGCGATTTGGAGAAGGAGATTGCTTCGCGGGATCGAGCCGAGCGCCTTAAACCACTGGGATTGATTCTCACTGCAGCTTTAGCAATTGTGGTTATCGTAGGCGGCGTTGTTCTCGCAGTGAAGTACACCGGTGATGACGCCAGCAATTCAGCGGCGGAGTCAATCGATCAAGAGAACTCTTTTGCAGCCGAACCTCTGACTCTAGCCCGCGCTGAGTCTCTGCAGGATACGGTAAGTTGCGACTACGCTGAGTCTGGTACTGCTGCAAAGAAGGTGAGCTTGCCAGATACATCCAATATCCAGGCAACTGGCACAGTATCTGCAACAATGACTACGAATAGCGGCGAGATCAATCTCGACCTCGATCGCTCGGTTTCCCCCTGCACGGTTAATGCCTTCACGCACTTAGCTTCAGAGGGCTATTTCAACGACACCGTCTGTCACCGTCTGACTACGTCCGAAGGCCTGAAAGTACTGCAGTGCGGTGACCCCACCGGAACTGGCACTGGTGGGCCTGGCTTTAGTTTCGCCAACGAGTACCCCACCGACGAAGCGTCTGAGGATGCGGCAACTTTACCGGTGATCTATCCCCGCGGCGCCATCGCAATGGCTAATTCAGGCCCTGATACCAATGGCTCGCAATTCTTCCTTAACTACGGCGATTCCACCCTCCCTCCCCAATACACCTACTTTGGCAAGATCGATGAAGCTGGTCTTAAGACCTTAGATGCTATCGCCAAGGAAGGTGTCGACGGCGACGCGATGGACGGTGCACCAGCCAAAGAAGTCAAGATTTCTAAGGTAACCGTGGGCTCTTAGATCTTCCGGGCCACCTACCCAGCGAAAATACCCGATGCTCGAGAATGACCTCTGGCATCGGGTATTTCCATATGCACAGGCTACGATCTTGGCTAGCGCCCTTGAAAAAACTGAAGAACTTCCCTATCTTGGTCACTGTAGGCGTATCTGGAATATTGACATCTTCAACGCCAGATTCACTTCACTTACTCTCATCTCGAAAGAAGGCTTTTATGAAGCGCTTTTCCCGTTCCACTGTTGCTGCCCTGGCTCTGTCTGCAGCCATGATTGGTGGCGCGACTACCCCCGCTATCGCCGCTGAGGCCCCGAAGGATGACTCCTTCTTTGCTGGACTCGCCTTTATGTCCTCGGAAACCGATGCCAACGGCAATACCATCCCCAGCCCTGACAAGGTCAAGGATTTTATCAAAATGATCAGTGATATCCTGCGCACCCTGGAATCTCTCACCAGCCTCGCCGGCAAAGCAAATAACCTATTTGGTTAATGCGGGTTATCGCAAATGCGGTGACAGTTGCCCTTGAATGGGGGCAAGTTAAAAACACTCGAAGGGCGAAGTTAGAAATTGACACAAGTTGTGAGACAATTACTGTCACAAGCGAGAGGAAAATTTCTTCCGCCCGGCTTCATTCTTAGCATTGCTTTCACTCATGCTAAGATCAAAGCACTCAACACAGATCTACCCTCTTAATAAAAGGATAAGTATGAAAATTATTCGCACCGCCGTGGCTTCCATTGCCACCGCTGCTCTGTTGACCACTGGAACCGCCGCTGTTTCCCAGGCTGCGACCACTACTTCAACCTCCACTGCCCCTGATTCACCTAAGCCAACCGGTGAGCGCTCATCCTCCGAGGACCTTCAGGCTGGTTCCCAGGATGCAAACGGCAATATCTCCGCCAAGAAGATTGGTGAATGGATCGGGGTTATCACCAGCGTCATCAGCGTTTTGGGTGCCCTGCTAGGCTTCCTCGCTAAGGCTCAGAAGCAACTTTTCTAATTCGGTAACTACAGTAACGCCGTAGCTACGTACAGTTATTTTGACGAGTGGAATCTCTTTGCAGAGAATCCACTCGTCTCCTTGTTTCTACGTTTGCTAATGTCTTTAGCAGACCATCAGCTCTATCAACTGATGTGATTCACGGCCGTCACTTTTACCGCCTTAGTTCTGAGACGGAACTGGGACGGCTGACGCAGGAAACATCATATACGCTCCACAAGAAAGCTCAGAAACAATCATGAAAAAGTTAAAGCGGAACCTAGCCACAACCATCGCTTTGAGTATTGCGCTCAGCACCACCGTCTCGCCAGTCACCGCAGCAGAACCTCCTGCTGTACCGACGACTAGCGCGCCGATGGCTTCTCCAGAGGAGACGTCCGTACAAATACCCGTAACCACCACTCCCTCCGCAAGTGCGTCAGAGACCACCAGTGAGGTCCCACTCCCGGAGAAAACCTCCACAACTAAAGCCCCTTCTCCTACCACCGAACCTAAGCCTGAGAAACCGAGTAAAGAGGGCTCCAGCTTCAAAAACGTCCTCTTGGCTCTCATCAATGCCATCACTGGAGGTAATCTCTCCAATCTTCTCGGGCTGGGAGGAGATGCTAATAAGGGTGGCACTAATAACGAAGCAACAGAGGATAAAGAGCCCCAAACCGACCTGGAAAAAGCCACCGCTTGGATCGGTATAGCGGCCACCATCTTTAGCGCTCTCGGGGCACTTTTTGGCCTGGTTGCTAAAGCTCGAGAATTATTGAAGATTTAAGCTAACAGCAAGGAACTGCACCTACCCGCACGAGGGAGGTGCAGTTAAATTATGTTCACAGCACTCGGTAGACATCGAAAACGCCCTCAATGTTTCGAAGTTGCACCATGAGCGCTCCCAGTTGCTTTTTATCAGATACCGTAAATTTAAAGCGCACTGTCGCGATATGATCATCGGCTGCTGTTGAACTCATCGACAGGACAACAACCTTCTGCTCACTAACTACCTTGGTAATTTCCATTAAGAGGCCGGTGCGATCGAGCGCCTGCAGCTCGAGATCCGCCTGAAATACCCCTCCGCTACCTTCGTGTGCCCATGACACTTCTTTTAGGCGCTCTGGTTCTTTACGCAGTTGAGGCGCATTGCGACAATCTGCTCGATGGACACTGACTCCCCCACCGCGGGTAACATAACCAAAAATCTCGTCCCCTGGTACCGGCGTGCAGCACTGTGCGAGTTTAGCCATAACATCAGGAACATCTTCAACGAGGACACCAGCCTCGGAGGTTGCGGGAACTCGACTCGATACCAGCTCGCTAAAGGGTGTGCGTGAAACGAGATCATCCTCGGCGTCGTCGAGATCACCAAATTTAGCTATTAGTCTCTTTGTTACATGAGCTGCCGACACCGTACCTGCACCGATTGCGGTATAGAGCGCATCTACATCGTTATAGTGCAGTTCCCGAGACACTGCCTTCATTGATTCCGCGGTGAAAAGACGGTGTAGCGGTAAACCCCCGCGCTGAATTTCGGCGGCGAGCGCGTCACGTCCGGCATCGAGGTACTCCTCGCGGCGCTCTTTAGCAAACCACTGTCGAATTTTTGCCTTTGCGCGAGGGCTGACTACAAAATCCTGCCAATCTCGAGAGGGGCCGGCCTGGCTATCTTTGGAGGTGAAGATCTCCACTCGGTCGCCGCTGTCCAAGGTGGATTCTAGAGCAACGAGCTTGCCATTGATCTTAGCCCCGATACAGCGGTGCCCCACCTCTGTGTGGACCGCATAGGCAAAGTCAACGGGGGTTGACTTAACTGGAAGACTGATGACATCACCGTGGGGTGTGAATACAAATATTTGCTTAGCGGTGAGATCAAAGCGGAGGGAGTCTAAGAATTCATTGGGATCGGCTGCCTCTCGTTGCCAGTCGAGTAATTGGCGCATCCAGGACATCTGATCGACCTCGGATTCGCCACCCTTCTGCGAACCTTTAGTTTCCTTATAGCGCCAGTGAGCTGCAATACCGTATTCAGCATTGAAGTGCATCTCCCGGGTCCTGATCTGAATCTCGAGTGGTTTGCCACCCTCGCCCATCACCGTAGTGTGGAGGGATTGATAGACTCCAAATTTTGGACTTGAAATATAGTCCTTGAATCGCCCTGGCATGGCCGCGAAGAGGGAGTGCGCTACGCCCACCGCGGCGTAGCAGTTATGCACCGTGTCGGTGAGGATGCGAATTCCAACCAGGTCAAAGATCTCGTCGAATTCTTTGCCGCGAATGATCATCTTTTGGTAGATAGACCAGTAATGTTTCGGCCGACCCATCACTTCGGCTTCGATATTAGCCTCTTTGAGCCCTTGATGAAGTTGATCAATAATCTCGGTTAAGTATCGGTCCCGTGAGGGGGCCCGGTCGGCAACTAATCGGACCACTTCCTCATACTTCTTGGGATAGAGGATAGCGAAAGCCAAATCCTCCAACTCCCACTTCACGCTCGCCATGCCAAGACGGTGTGCCAAAGGTGCGATCACTTCGAGTGTTTCGCGGGCCTTCTTTGCCTGCTTTTCTGGCGGTAAGAAGCGCATAGTACGCATATTATGAAGCCGGTCGGCTACCTTAATAACGACCACTCGCGGATCTTGGGCCATTGCGACGATCATCTTTCGTATCGTCTCAGCCTCGGCCGCCGCTCCCAATGCGACTTTATCGAGCTTGGTGACGCCATCGACTAACCTAGCTACTTCTTCGCCAAATTCCATCGATAGATCGTGGATTGTATAGTCTTCGCAATCTTCGACGGTGTCGTGGAGGAGGGCTGCAATAAGCGTGGTGGTGTCCATACCAATTTCGGCAGCGATCGTGGCCACCGCTAACGGATGGGTGATATAAGGCTCCCCCGACTTTCGCAGAACACCAGCATGGAGTTTTTCTGCGGTGTCATAGGCGCGCGAGAGAGTCGCTATGTCGGCCTTCGGATGAAATTGCCGGTGAATACTCAAAAGTGGATCTAATACAGGATTTACTTTTACGCGGTTGCTGGTTAAGCTCCGCGCCAAGCGAGCTGACATGCTGCGCACAGTAGATGGCTGTTTATTAGTACTGCGTTGACTCATCTCATCTCAGCTTTCCCTATTAGCCCTGTCTTAACTTTGAATTTAACAATACCCGTACCGAGAGAGACTTCGTCGATATCGGAAAGATAAGATATGCGGTTAATCGTTAACCACAAATACTGGAGCTTGATCAATACGATGACGACCACCTAAGCCAGCAACTTCCAGCACGACGCCATAACCGGTCACGGTGCCGCCGAGTTCTGAGATCAAATTGGTAGCGGCAATAAGGGTTCCCCCGGTGGCGAGGACGTCGTCGATAAGCACGACCTTTTTGCCCTGGAGGTCAATGCCAGAAGCCGGCAATTCCAAAGCGGCGGTCCCATATTCAAGTGCGTATTCCTGGGTGTGCACCGGCGGAGGCAGCTTTCCTTTTTTACGAATGGCTAGGATGCCCAAACCGAGCCTGTAGGCTACTGCCGAACCGAGAAGAAAGCCCCTGGCATCTAGACCACCAATGAGGTCTGCGCCCATCTTCTGTGCCGCCGCTGCAAGGTCATCCACCAGTAATGAGAAGGCTTCACCGTCAGCGAGGACTGGGGTTAGGTCTTCAAAAATTACCCCTTGAACTGGGAAGTCCTTGACGAAGCGAGTTTTCTCGGAGAGTGCTTGCTGAGAATTGGCGAAGCGGGCTGTTCGGGCAACGGTCATGGTTTTCAGTCAAACTTTCTGTCAATCGAGGACTAGGCCTCATCCAACCGCCTGAAGTGAGCGGAATCGAGGTTATAGCTTCATACCCCTAAAAGGTATGAGGAATTTGGTCTAGCAGCAAATCTCAGAATTCACCTTCGGGGGCAGCCTTACTCCTGCCAGCGATCAATATTCCAGCTCAGTCCGTAGAGATCGGTATTTTCCACCACGTTGGCGATCTTCTTGTCAATGATATAAATACGGGGTTCTACAGCGATGGGGATACTGGGGACTAAATCCCAACTGCGTTGTTCGGCTTCACGAGTCGCGCCTATATTCGATGTAGAGGTAGCTCGGATCGGGAACTCTAGCATAGGGTCGACAGAGAGCAGATTGGCATCAGCTCCCCCTTCTTGGCTGTAGTACACCCCGAATTCATTGCTAAGAACCTCAGATAGATTCCCTAAACTAGGTGCTTCGCGGGATACATCGACAATAGATACGCCAGCGTCTTGACAAGAATCCGCAATCGCCTGCACCATAGCAGCCTTTCTTTTATCAGGGCCGAAATACCCAATGCGGACGGTTTGACCGCTGATGCGGGTAGCTGCAGGTATATCTGTTCCGCGGTGCGGATCGGTGATATCACGCATTTTGAGGTGGACGGGGTCCTGGGGTCTCACGGTGCGCACGGTCGTGGCAGGGGTGTCTACACCTGAAAACTCTTTACTGATATGCGCCAGCCGGGGCTGATCAATGCAGGCGGCAAAAGCGCGTCGGTTCTCAGGGTCAGCAAAGATACCTCCACTGCCAAGAACCAGTTGTTCACTGAGAACTCCAGGCTTATATATGATAGTAAAGGGGTTATTTGGGTCGTTTCTATTGACCCACGAGGCCTGAGAGGTCGAGGCTACTTCCGCGATTTGAATATCTCCACGCCCAGCTAAAGTCTGAATATCCGAACCAGAGGGCCACACAATCAAACGCTCGAGAGCAGACTTTTCACCAAAGTACCGCTCGTTACGCACCAGAGTAACTTCCCCACTCGATCCTATGGATTCAATCTTTAGTGGTCCTGAGCTTATTTGCAGCTCGGGGTCGAATTGATCGAGGTTGAACCCTGTGTTCCAAATCTGAGCGATAGGTTCCATTGCCGCAGGGTCTCGGGATTTCAGCACGTTGCTAAAAACGTCCAATGGCATGTCCAGCTTCGCTGCAATTGCATGCGCAGGCAGCAGAGTCCCCGCATTGAAAAGATGACGCCATCGTTCGCCGAAGTTATCTTTGAAAACTACTATGGCTAGCTTCCCACCGGGTACGCACTCAACGCTGTCAACCTGCTGATAGAGGGGCATAGCAGAATCAAAAATTGGCCTTTGGGTGGCCGCGGTAAATGCGAGAAGGAAGGAATCGCATGTTATGGGAGCGCCGTCAGAATAGACTGCTTTATCGGAGATTTGAATCTGAACACGCTGTTGCGCACCCGGCAGGAGCCTAGCGTCCATCAGATCCGAATTGGGTATTGTCTGTCCCTCAGGTCCAGTGACGTAAATACCTGGGTACAGCCTTCCTGCTAGTTCGTGGGCATTCGTGGATCGTCCCAAACTCGAACCTACATTCGTAGTCAATAAGGGGCGATCGACGGCGTAGCCAAAGATATGTGGTGAAGAATCTTCCCGGGACGATGGGGAGGAGCATCCAGCTAAGACGGCTGCCAAAGAACTAAGGAGCGCTACGCATACACGCCCCCACATTTCGTGCTTCATAACGACCCCTTGTTAGATATGTTATTAGATCCAAGCCTAGTTCTTTAAGAGCCGTTGCAACTAATTTTTCGCTCTCCCAAAGGAATGTGAAGGTCACAATATATCTGTGCTCGACCTTATTGCACAAAGACAAACTCCCGATCACCTCTCAAAGTAGTGATCGGGAGTAAACCTTCATTATTTATACTCGGTTTAAACTCTACGAGGGCGCCAAGAGCTAGGGCCTCGATGATTGAGATCTGGTCCCTGAATCTGTCGTTTCGGCGCTCCATCAAGGTCCGCTAAAACGTCGGCATCAATGCGACCAGTTTCCTGTAACTGTTCAACAGCCACATTATGTTCCTTAGTCTTAGCTGAGCGGTTCTTCAGAGAAACGAGGAAGGGGGTAGCAAGGAAGATCGATGAAATGGTACCTTCGATCACACCGATAAGCTGCACCAGCGCCAAATCTTTGAGCGTTCCCACGCCCATGAGCCATACAGCAACAACCATCAGCGCGATCATGGGTAGTACCGAAATCACAGTTGTAGAAATCGAGCGCATGACCGTCTGGTTGATTGCAAGATTGGCATGCTCGGCATAAGTCATTTTTCGATTGCCTAGATAACCAGCGGTATTCTCCCCCACCTTATCGAAAACAATCACCGTGTCGTAGAGAGAGAAGGCAAGTACAGTCAAAAGACCGATAACGGTGGCTGGCGTTACCTCAAAGCCGAAGAGGGCATAGAGTCCGGTGATGAAAACGAGGTCCACACCGAGTGCTCCTAGGGCGGCCACAGCCATCTCCCGCTGGAGGCGGATTGCTATATAGATGAAGACCGCCAGTAGGAAAACGCCCATCGATATAAACATCCGGTTGGTAATTGTTGAACCCCATGATTCCGAAACGGTAGAATCACCAATCACATCAGGGGTAGCCTCGCCAACAAGGTTTTCTGGCTGGTACTCATCGAAGATCGCTCGACGCGCGCTGTCGATCTGCTCTTGGGTGAGCCTTTCGGAATTGATCTCTAAAATACGAGTGTCGCCGGACCCGACGATCTGAACCAGTGCAGGTTCAATTCCAGTAGCTTCCTCGAAGGTTTGCGAAACTGCTACCTTGTCAAGGTTGCCGGCAGGCATATTCATCTTGGTGCCGCCCTGGAAATCAATTCCCAAATTAAAGCCGCGGAAAAGAATGCACAGTAAGCAGACCACAATGATGGCAAGCGTGACCATATAGCTCACCCGGCGCTTGCCGACGAAATCCAACCCACCCTCACCGGTGAAGATTTTTTCCAAAGTCGTTTTCGAAGACATATTACTTCTCCTCATTCGAGGTAGGGGCTTGAGGCTGCGCTGCTGTGGCCATCTCTGGCGCAGCTGTGTCCAGCGGGGCAGATATGTTGTTGCGCGCTACGTAATCAAAAACTCGACCCAGACCGTTGGCCGCAGGCTGAGCAGTCCACGGACGACGCGACGCAAGTATGACCAAAGGTGCCGTGAAGAGGAAGGTAATGAGCAAATCAAATACCGTAGTCAGACCTAATGTAAAGGCGAATCCCTTAACTTCGCCTACTGCAAGAAGATAAACCACGACTGCAGCGATAATCGTAACGAAGTTACCAGTGATAATGGTGTTCTTGGCTCTGTCCCATGCATGGGGCACCGCTGAGCGGAACGTTCGGCCGTTGCGGATTTCATCCTTGATACGTTCGTAGATCACCACGAAAGAGTCGGCGGTGGTACCAATGCCGATGATCAAACCAGCGATACCAGCTAGATCGAGAGAATAACCGATGAGTCGACCCAGCAAAACTAGGGAACCGTAGACAAAGAGTCCAGACATGATCAGAGAAACAAGAGAAATCACGCCAAAAAAGCGGTAGAAATACAGGCTGAAAAGAGCCACTAAAATCAACCCGACGAGGCCCGCTATCAATCCAGCCTTGAGGGAGGCCACACCTAAGGATGCGGGGACAGTGATGGCCGTTCCACCTTGTTCGCCATTTTCACCGGCGAAGGACAGAGGTAGGGCGCCATACCTGAGATTATTAGCTAAATCCTGAGCTTCCTTATTAGTGAATTTACCTGTGATGGAAGTAGCCGAACCAATGGGAGTTGGGGACTGGATCACTGGAGCGGAAATCACCTTGGAATCAAGGGTGATGGCTACGTTGCGCTTGAGATAGTCCTGCGTGAGCTTAGCCCATGTAGCAGAGCCTTCGGAACCACCATCCGACTTGAAAGCGAAACTAATTTCCATCTGACCAGTCTGGGAGTTAAGACCTCCTGTAATAGGTCGGGCGGTGTCGATTTCCTCACCAGTCAAGCGCTTCGCTTGTGGCCCTTCTGTCTCGCCTACGAGCAAAGGTGCGGGGTCTAGAATATAGACTTGGGAATCCTCTTCGGAATCAGCCGAGCCGGGGTCGCAAGCCACCAGAGGTTTGGCTGGGTCGTCACTGCCTTGGAGGAGGTCTGGGTTGTCGTCGCAAATCAGCAGCGTTGCCGCTGCAAATTGGCGGAGTGGATCACTCGATTGGCGATCCTCATGCATGACTTCGAGAATTTTTTCCCGGCGCGCCGCAGATTCAATGGAATTTTGGGGAGCTTGCGGAGCTTTGGCAGTCACCGTGATCGTCGATATATCCGCGGCATCTTTTTGCTCCGCGTTATCTTTGCTGCTTTCTTCATTCGCAGCGAAAGAAGAGATCTTCTCCAATTTTTCATTGAGCTGATCGGGGCTAGCTACTCCTGCCTCGACCCAGCGATTAGCCATATCTTGGACCACTGGGATCAGCTTTGAAGTATCGAAGTCTCCTGGGTTGGCTACAGGCCTAAAGAGTAGCTGTGAGGTTTGCCCAACAGCTCGAGCCTGAGAGGTGTCTTCTCCGGGGACTGTGATGACAAGGGTCGAGCCATCGATGATGACACTTGCACCAGAGACTCCCATACCGTTGACACGATTTTCCAAAATGGTTCGTGCTTGTGCGAGTTGGTCTTGGGTCGGATCGGAGCCTTGCGGGACAAGGGTCACGCGGGTGCCGCCCTGGAGATCAATACCCAACTTGGGGCTCGCGCTGCGATCGCCGGTGAAAAAAATGAGGGCGTAGACTAAGACGAGAAGGGTGATGAATCCCGCAATGGCTCTCTTGGGCCACTGCTCCCATCGACTTCCGCCGCTTCGTGTTGTCGAAGCCAATGAAGTTTCTCCTTGTATCGGATGTGTAATGAAGGTTATCGAGGTGCCCCTTCCCTTAAGGAAGATACCTCGTCGCCGAGTGTGTTAACCCGCTTGACATAGGCCAAGCTAACAACCTGAATCTATCCTAGACCCAACTTCTCGACAGTTTGTATATGCACCCAGCTATGCTACGCCATGGTTCGACCGATCGGCGATTTTCTAAGAGGAAGTCTCATATATAGTGGAGGTCCCTGCGGGTTGAACCCGTGGGGACCTTGAGCGAGAAAGCCTGCTTTTAAGCGTCTTCGTGATCTGGAAGGGTGCGTTGCTCCTGGGTGAGGTTGCGCACGACTACTGCCTTTTCCCACGTGCTAACTACCCCAGGGGAAGTTTCTAGCTCCACGGTTGCTTCCGCTATGCCTACAACGGTGCCGTGGAGACCTGCGGTCGTAAGAACTTGATCGTTAATCATGAGGGCCTCTTGGAGCTCATGGATTTCTTGAATTTTGCGCCGTTGTTTCCTTTGCATGAGGAAACTAGGCACAAAAACCACTGCCAGAATTAGAATGAGAAGAAAAATTGAATCCATACACCCAGTGTGCCAGATAGCTAAGGGAAAGTTGGAAAACTCACACCCTTTTTAGCGCAGTCCGGTTCCAGGGCACCCCTCGGGTGGTTCCAGATCTAGATGGCGCCATGCTGCTTGGGTGGCCACACGCCCCCGCCCGGTGCGGCTAATCATACCGGCGCGAACTAGGTATGGTTCACACACTTCTTCGACTGTCGATGCTTCTTCCCCGACGGCTATGGCTAGAGTCGATACTCCTACGGGACCGCCTCCATGGCTCTTGATAAGTGCCTCCAAGACCGCGCGATCGAGACGATCGAGTCCCATCTCGTCTACATCGAAGACAAGTAATGCGGCCCTAGCTGCTTGCAGATCGATATAGCCGGTGCCATGAACCTCGGCGTAGTCCCGAACCCGTCGCAGGAGACGGTTAGCGATGCGTGGTGTACCTCTGGAACGAGAGGCGATTTCCACAGCTGCCACCGGTTCTATTTCAACGCCCATGATCGTAGCGGCCCGACTCACAACCTTGGTGAGTTCTGGAGTGTCGTAGAATTCCATCTGCGCAGTAAAACCGAAGCGATCGCGCAACGGTCCGGTGAGCATGCCCGAACGAGTAGTTGCTCCCACGAGGGTAAATGGGGCTAGTTCCAGCGGGATTGAAGTGGCACCCGGTCCCTTGCCGACGATCACATCGATCCGAAAATCTTCCATCGCCATATAGAGCATCTCTTCTGCAGGTCGCGCCATCCGGTGTATTTCATCGATGAAGAGGACATCACCCTCCATGAGATTAGACAGCATTGCGGCGAGATCACCAGCACGCTCCAGTGCCGGGCCAGAGGTCATCCTCAAGCTCGTACCCATCTCATAGGCAATAATCATCGCCATCGTCGTCTTTCCAAGACCGGGAGGGCCGGAAAGCAGAACATGGTCGGGGGTTACTCCGCGGTTCTTCGCTCCGGTGAGTACAAGATCGAGTTGATCGCGGACCTTTGGTTGGCCGATGAACTCCGTCAAACTACGCGGTCGCAGCGTGGTTTCCACATCGTTTTCCCCGTCGTTTATGGTGGGGTTGATGGGCGCATCGGGACGACGGTGCCCCGAAGACGGTTGGGGGAGTTCAAATTCGGTTTTCTCTACGCTAGCCATAATTTTTCCGCAGTTGCTCAGTTCGTTCTATTCTTCCCAAGCGCCGCCAGGGTTGCGCGCAGCGCAGCAGATGTTGTGATGTCAGGGGATTCGTTTAGTACCGCGGCCAGAATTGGCGCCGCTATTTTTTCACTGAATCCCAGACCCACTAGGGCTTCGAGCACTTGATCGGCAATGGCGGAATGGGTGTCGATAGCTAAGGTATTCGCTTCGCTCTCGGCGCTTCCAAAACTGGTGACCTTGTCTTTGAGATCAACGATTAGGCGCTCAGCCATGCGCTTGCCCACTCCAGGAATTTTTTGCAGCCCCTTAATATCATGTTCGGATATCAGTGTCGAAAGCTCTTCGGCATCGTAAAAGCTTTGTATCGCTATAGCGAGCTTGGGACCCAGACCCGAAACGCTTTGCAAGAGTGCGAACATATCTCGATCATCAGAATGCCGAAAGCCGTAGAGCGTTTGCGAATCCTCGCGCACAATCATGCTAACCAGCATGAAAGTCTCTTCGCCGCGGCGCAGTGTTCCAAGGGTTTTAGGGCTAGCGACTACCTCGTAGCCGACCCCGTGGCATTCAATAACTGCACTTTTTAAGGTGATATCAACGACGTGCCCCCGTAAGGAAACGATCATAATCGCCTGCCTCCATTTTGTCTTGATTCATTAACCATAGTCTAGCGGCGCCATGCCCCTCGCGGTCGTGTCTGTTGCTGTATTAGGGACCGCAGTTCCGCGTCGGACGGTGCAATATCAGCGGCGCGCTGGAGTGCTTGCTGCTTTGCTTTTCCGAGGACGCCGTTGTGGTGCCGCATGAGTGACTGGGCTCGGACTTGATTCTCCTGTTGCGCTAAGATCATCGGGGCCCGCCAGCAGTGACACACAGCAAGAGCTAAAGCATCGGCGGCGTCGGCGGGTTTCGGAGCCTCATTCAAACCGAGGATACGCGTGATCATCGCTGTCATTTGCTTCTTATCGGCGCGACCATTACCAGAGATAGCTTTTTTCACTTCTGACGGAGTGTACAAATAACAACTCAAATCGCGTTGGGCAGCAGCAAGCATAAGGACGCCCACGCCGTGAGCGGTGTTCATCACTGTTGATACATTGCCACGTTCGAAGATGCGCTCGATAGCTACCACGTCAGGCCGATACTCATCCATCCACTCGTTGACGGCCTTGCTCAACTCCAACAAACGCTTCTCTATCGCGGCATCGACGGGAGTTCTAACCACACCCACCGCCACGGGGATAACACTGCGACCACGGCCGGCTTGCACCACCGAAAGGCCACATCGCGTTAATCCGGGGTCGATGCCCATTATGCGCAACCCCTCGATGGACTTGACAGACATCCGCACCTCTCCCCTGAGCTTCTTTTGTTGAGCCTTTTATCGAGCCATTTATCGAGTCTCAGAATCTTTTGATATGAGAATTCAGAGTAACACAATCTATCACACAGATGTTCGATCACCCTTCGCTCAGCATCCGCCTCGCAGATATAGAAAATCCCCGGTGCTCGTTTCGCAGCACCGAGGAATCTTCGTGTTATTCAGCGTGAAGGGCAGCGATGACCTCGTCACTGAGGCTCATATTCGTATAGACGTTTTGAACATCGTCAGAATCCTCTAAAGCGTCGATCAGCTTCATAATTTTCTTGGCGTCGTTAAGCTCCAACGGAACTTCGACGGAAGCACGGAAATCGGAATCGGAATCTTCAACCTCAATTCCGGCTTCTTGAAGAGCTTCACGTACTGCCGTTGATTCACTAGGGGCACTTAGAATCTCGAAGTTGTCGCCTACCGCGTTAACTTCTTCGGCCCCGGCATCGAGGACCGCCATCAAGATATCGTCCTCGTCCAGTTCACCGCGCTCAACGAGTACGACTCCCTTACGGGTGAAAAGGTAGGAGACGGAACCGGATTCGGCCATATTGCCGCCGTGTTTGGTCATCGCATTACGCACCTCGGAAGCCGCGCGATTGCGATTGTCGGTCAAACACTCGATGAGAACGGCCACACCATTCGGGCCGTAGCCCTCGTACATTATGGTTTGCCAGTCGGCTCCGCCAGCCTCTTCGCCGGACCCACGTTTCCTGGCGCGTTCGATATTATCGTTAGGAACCGAGGCCTTTTTAGCCTTGCGGATCATATCGTCGAGGGTTGGGTTGGCGGAGGGATCACCGCCGCCGGTGCGTGCTGCGACTTCGATATTTTTGATTAATTTGGCAAACTCCTTACCACGTTTGGCATCGTTTGCTGCCTTTTTGTGTTTAGTCGTTGCCCATTTAGAGTGGCCTGACATTGGCTACCTTTCCTCCTCTACACCGCTACAGCCTGTCTTGAAGGTGTAGCGAGCTACGAGTTACGTATATGTTCAGCTCTGTTGTATATAGCTATATTTAGCTCTTTGACCTAACAAAGCTCCAATTATACGGTAAAAGCGCTCCCGATCGGTACTTCTCCTGCTTGAATTGGACACCGTCACCCTCAATGAGAACACCCTGATCCCGTCGATATACGTTGAGATATTCTATACCCAGAAACACTGGTTTAGAATTCTTCTGACATCCCTTCATTGCTCGGAAAAGGACATATTGATGCCCAAGATCACTCGCACCATCAGTATCCACTTCGCTTTGTGGTCGTTGTGGCTATGCGGCCGTGGCATCATGCTGTTAATGCGACCCTTCTGGGTAGATTCAGACGCTGATATTCATTACTATTTTGCCAGCCTCACGGACCCAGCCTCTTCAGGAACTGCCGAATATCCACCCGTAGGAATATGGCCCGCTGAGGTCACATTATGGCTCGCTGGAGAAGATCCGGAGAGATTTCTCCTCACATTTATTGCGCTCATTCTACTGTGCGACGCTGCTTTTCATGGGGCGCTCATATACGGCAGTCGCGGGCTTGGTACTAAAGATCGGGTCTTTGCCAGCGTATTTTGGTCCTTATTTGCGCCCCTTCTTGGTGCGGTCTACCTTTACCGTCTCGACCTCTACCCCGCTGCTGGGGTTGGAATCGCGGCACTATTTCTTTTCTCCTATCCTGCTCTGACCGCGGTCTTTATCGGATGGGCTACCATGGTTAAATTGTGGCCAGGTCTTCTAGCGGTGGCTTCTGTTCGAGGATATAGAAATACGCGCACATATATCGATATCGGTGTCGGCGCGATCACCTTAACCGTGCTCACCATCGCTGTTTTACTACGCTCTGGAGTCTGGCGTTTGCTAACCCCTTTGACGTATCAGGGTGAACGTGGGCTTCAAATCGAGTCGGTCGTTGCTACCCCGCTGCTATTTCGAGCAGCTCAGCCAGGATCGGATGAGTACGAACTTTTTTATGCAGCTTCTAAAAGTTTCGAAATTACTGGCCCCGCCGTAAGCCTAGCCCTATCGATAGCATCAGCGCTCATGCTTCTCACATTTTTGATGGCACTAACCTTTGCGCTTGTAGTATTCCGCTATGACCTGTGGAACCCACAGTTGGCGCTGAGTTTTATGGTTTCTGCAACGTCGATGTTGTTGGTGGCTAACAAAGTATTTAGTCCTCAGTATATAACATGGCTTGGCCCAATGGTCGCGGTAGCGGTGGTCTTCTGCCACCGCAAACTCGTAAGTGCTATTGCATTATTGACTTTGGCATTAGCAGGGCTGAGTCATTGTATTTATCCCTTCCATTACGCTGACCTTTTCTCCTCGGATAATCCTTTGGCCATAGGCTTGGTGGCTATCTACCTAAGAAACAGTTTGGTGGTAGCCCTCATGCTCATCAGCATGGCGTGGACGATCGTAGAGCTGCGAGCTGCCTATGCACACCGACGGGTGCCTACTCTTTAATCTCGTCATACGCGTGCAAAGCAGCGGTGCGGGAAGCCTTCACATCAACAACCGGCTCCGGGTAGATGGGGGTGTGGAGCTCTGGAACCCACGATGAGCAGTAATGGTAATCTGCGTCGAAGCGCTGCTGCTGTGTGATGGGATTGAAGATACGGAAATATGGGGCCGCATCGTCGCCGCAGCCAGCTACCCACTGCCAATTGAAGGTATTGGAGGCTAGGTCAGCGTCCACCAAACTGTCCCAGAACCACTCCTCACCCATTATCCAGTGGGTTCCAAGGTTTTTAGTGAGCAGGGAGCCGACAACCATGCGAACCCGATTGTGCATCGTGCCCGTTCGCATCAGTTCCCGCATCCCGGCATCGACCAATGGGATTCCAGTCTCACCACGGGCCCAAGCGGTAAATTCTGCCATTTTATTATCGGGCGCGATTTTCCTTTGATGAATGTCATCGATGCGGTAGCTTTCTTTCCACCATGGGAAGACAGCAAATTTTTCCCTCAAGGGAGTATCTATCATCTGAGGGTTCTCATAGAGTCGGTGCCAGGCAAAGTCTCGCCATAGTAACTCTTTGCGAAAAACGTGAGCATCAGCGCTATCTCCAACAAGTTCGAAGAGCCGGCGTATGCTAATTTCACCGAATCGTAAGTGAGGGGCGAGCCCACTGGTCGCCTTGACCGCAGGAAAGTCCCTGCCCTTGTGGTAGTTAGTTGGTGTACCAAATTTCTCCACCACCTCCCAGGCACCCTGTTCGCCGGGTTTGAAGGGAAATTCTTTAGCCCAATTGGGTTCCCCGCGATCTGCTGGCAGGAGTCTCAACTGGGCGATTTCCACCATACTGGCCTCAAGATCGGCACCGGCCCCATCGAGTTGCTCGATGAAGGAATTATCGGAAAGAACATCGGCTAGATCAACGGAAGACTGCGCGTGCAGAACCTCAAACGAGCGCTTGGAAAATGGGGTGTACACCCGATACGCCTCACCCTGTAGGGTCCGCACCTGCCAAGGTTCAAGTAGAAGGTGTCCGGGGTAACTGTGGGCTTCAATTCCACTCTCATGCACCATGCTCTTGATATGGGCGTCCATCTCACACCACGGCTGGTAGTACCTGCGAGACCAGGCTACGCTCTGTGCCCCTAAATCATGAGCTAGCTGTGGAATGAGCTTACGCGGGTCACCTAAGGCGATCTGAAGTCGGATATTGTAATCAGCTAGCTGCGTGGCCAAGGAGACGAGACTGTGGTGCAACCACCACTGAGAGGCTCGGCCAAGGGGGCGAGTCGATGAGGAGGTATCAAGAATATAGAGGGCATGAATCCGACTGTGGCCAGCCAGCGATTCCAATGCCTTATTGTCTTCGAGACGTAGATCGTCGCGGAACCACATGAGGGATATTTTCTCTGTCATCTTTTTCCTTCTTGGTTAAAAAGCGCCGACTCTAATCGGTCTCATCGTAAACGAGTTCGAAGTACTCGGGAAGTTTGGCAGTCCCGCCCAAGTGAAAAATACGCACCACTGGTTGTAGCCGCAGACTGCGGGTTGAGGTCACAGCGTCGTTATAGAATCGGTGCGCGATATGAACCCGTGCTTGAGCATCGACAATAGCGGGTTCGACGGTATGACCATCAGCTGATATTGCTCGTGCAATCTCTCGTTCCTTTTCACTTCGTCTCCTAAAGTTGCCTGGAACTAGTCCGATCGCCTCAGTGCCGGCAGTTAGGTCGCGGTACTCGGGTGCCAATGCCGCAAATACTGCTGCGCGGCGATCGAGTGCCGCCTCGAGAGCCGCGAGCGCCGCCTCAGTGCGAATATGAAGACGATGGAGACGCGCTGCGGTGGAATAAAGCGTGAATAAGAAGATCGCACCGATGACCGCACATATGACCGCAATGATGGTAGTCACTGACTCTCGACCGTCACTTTCGTACCGTCACAAACAGTCTCATATACCCGCATGATCTGATCAGCGATATTCTTCCATTCAAAATCAGTAGCACGACTACGTCCGGCCTGACGCAGCTTTTCTCTTTCGAGGGGGTTGGCAATGAGCTCTTTTAGGGCGTGATGCAGGGAGGCTGGGTCACCAGTTTTAAATAGTCGAGCAGCGGGTACGGCTGAGTGGGCATCTGAAACCGCGGCGAAAGCCTCGAGATCACTAGCTACTACCGCACATCCAGCCGCCATCGCTTCGACCAGCACAATCCCAAAGCTCTCCCCTCCAGTATTGGGGGCAACATAGATATCGGCCGCTCCCAAAATCCTTGCTTTATCCTCTTCGCTTACCCGCCCCGCAAAGCTCACACCTGGTTGGGGGCGCACAGAACCGTCTCCCATAACAGTAAGATGTGCGCATTCTTCGAGTCCTTGAAATGCCTCGAGGAGGATATCTAGCCCTTTACGCGGCTCATCTATCCGCCCTAGAAAGGCGATTTCGACCTTTTGAGAGCTAGTCTTGATCTCAGATCGCCGGAAAAATTCAGTATGAACTCCGTTAGGGATCAGAACGGGATCTCCCCCTAATTGTTCAACCTGCCAGCGTCTAGCCATTTCCGAAACTGCAATCCCACCCCGAATTTTTTCCAAGTGGGGCCTTAGTATCGGCTGAACCAAACGCAATAGCCGTGAATTGGCTGCTGAGGCATGATACGTGGCCACAATTGGTCCGTGTGCGATGGATAGACTGACAAGGGAGTAGCTCGGAGAGTTCGGCTCGTGGATATGGAGGACATCGAATTCCCCTTGTTCGATAAAATCTCGAGCGTGGGCGAATGTTTTCGGCCCAATACTCAACCGGGCCACCGAGCCGTTATATTTAATTGGAATGGATGGCCCACCAGGGTGCACGAAGTCAGGGAGGGTGTCTGGGCGGGTACTTGGCCCCAGAACAGCAACGTCATGACCTTGACGGCGGAAAACTTCAGCGAGATCCAGGATATGAGCCTGCACTCCCCCAAGATGATCAAAGGAATAAGGACACACGAATCCGATTCTCATATAATCCCTCCTCTCCACAGGCCGATATTACGATCCCACTCAGTCTAATAGCCCGTCAACTTCAGCAATGAAAAAGCTTAAGTGCCTCTTCGATCAGTTGGCCATACTGGCTGCAGGACATGCCAGTCTGCGGGGTGCTCTCGGATATTTTCTTCCATAATTACTGCCTGAGCTTGCAACATCTCCGCCAAGGTTGTGTGGGCTATCGGTTCGGAGATTTTTATTCCCCACCCGGGGTGAGCGGCGTTCCCCTCGAACCAATTAGCTACGACCAACAAATCGGCTCCGGTATCTAAGGCAAGTTTCACGGCACCAGTTGGCATCGTTGTTTCTTCGCCAAAAAATTGGACTTCTAACCCCCGCCCACCTAAGTCACGTTCTCCCAGCAGGCAGACCACCGTTCGAGATTCAAGATCGCGAGTAAGTTGGCCCATGGGAGATCGACCCAACTCATCTCGGTGAGGGTACACCGTAAAGCCCAGACTTTCCCGAAAAGTGAGGAAGGCTCGGTATAGGATCTCCGGCTTTAGGCGCTCAGCTACGGTACTAAAACCACCCGCTAGGTGCACAAGATAGAGGCCTGCGAGATCCCAATTTCCTGAGTGGGTCAGAACTAAAATTGTCCCGCGTTCTTCGGATAGGGATTTCAGCAGATGCTCTTTACCCTGGATATTCTGCTCAATTGCATCAATGACACTGGGGTCATGAGCAATAAGTGGCAACCGAAAGGCTTCTAACCAATAACGCATATAAGAACGCATTGAGTTTTTTACTAAATCTCTGGTGGTATTTTCAGGACCCACAACCCGCATGAGATTTCTGCGTAGCTGCTCCAAGCCGCGTCCATTTTTACTCGCACGATCTGCAAAGCACATAAATAACGGAGCTGCGATGCTTAAGGGCAACCACTTAACCACAGACCAGCCCGCAAGATAGGCATAGGTGGAGGCGAGACTAAGAAATTTCTTGGTTTTTATAGGAGTCATCGTGAGGCTCTTATTCTCATCAGTGGATCTTAAAGCTTCGCCCCGGTTGGTGGAGCAATGGGGTCAAGTGCTCGGGGATCCTTTTTGGCCATGGCTAGACGCTGAATAACAGTAAAGACGCTCCCGACTGCCAAAACCCAGAGAGCTATATCAATAGCCCATGGTACTCCTAGCCCAGTGAGTCCCAGCCCTAGCAAACCAATGATCAGGCGCTCTGCGCGCTCGATGAGCCCACCATCCATGGTCAAGCCACTAGCTTCTCCGCGTGCTTTTACATAGGAGATGACCTGTGAGGCAATAACCACAGTAAAGCTAGCCGCGATCAGGGAATGTGAAGCCTCGTAGCTAAAAATCAGCCACCACGTAATCGAGGCAAATAGCACTCCGTCGGTAATACGATCGCACGTGGCGTCGAGAGTGGCACCAAAAGCCGTGCCCGAGCCGCGCAGCCGTGCCATTGTGCCGTCAATGAGATCAAATGTTGTAAAAAGAGCCGACAGTACAGCTGCTAGAACAAGATGGCCTGTAGGTATCAAGGTCACGGCGATAATAATGGTAATGAATGCTCCGATAACGGTGACAGCATTTGGGGTCAGTCCGACCTGCAATAGCATTTTAGCCAGCGGTTCCGTGAGCACTGCCGCTGGCTTGCGTCCTCGTACGCTAAGCACCGTTCGCTCCAATATCGCTAGGATCTGACTGGGTGAGATCACGCCACCCTGCCGCCAGGAGGCTGCGAGTATCACGCAGCAGTTGCGGCAGTACTTTGGTTCCTTCGATGACTGTCATGAAATTAGCGTCGCCATTCCACCGAGGCACGATATGTAGATGCAGGTGTTCCCCTACGCTCCCACCTGCTGAGCGCCCTAGGTTAAATCCAACATTAATGGCGTCCGGTTGCGACACCTGCTTGAGAACCCGCACTGCCATCTGAGCGAATTGCATGAGTTCGGTCATCTCTGCAGCCGTGAGATCTTCGAGATTCGCTTTCTGCTCATAAGGGACGACCATCATGTGCCCGGCATTGTAGGGGTATAAGTTGAGCACGCAGTACACCAGCTCACCTCGGGCTACGATTAGACCGTCTTCATCGCTGAGCGCTGGGATGCGGATAAAAGGGTTATCACGCTGAGATGATTGGTCATCGTGAGCGCCTTTGTTCACAATATAGTTCATGCGATAGGGAGCCCATAAGCGGATAAGTCGATCTGGGATACCTACTCCAGTATCGACATAATTGGATTGACTATCGTCCACGCTACTCACTTCCCATATCGTGCTTCCCGAATCCTGCACAAGGGCCTACTCACCCTCGCTTCGGCGGTCGAGCTGTCGTTACCCTGTGCCATCACCATCCTATTCTAGATAACAATCAGCACGCACAGACACAGCGGCGGGCTAGCCCAGATCTTTCTGGATCTAGCACCGCCGCGTTCTCGGCTCATTAACGAGCCGCTAATTTTTCCTTAATAATTTCGGCAGATGGCTGGGAATTTTCTCGGCCAAAAATCCAGGCCTCGATGATCGCTACCGCGTCGCCAACGGGAACTCCGTTAACTTGACTACCATCTAGGAAACGGAAGGATACTGCCTGCGCTTCCACATCCCGCTCTCCGGCAAGTAACATAAACGGTGCCTTAGCCTGGGTGTGATTTCGGATCTTTTTCTGCATCCGGTCATCAGAGGTGTCTACGCTCGCACGGATTCCGCGGGCCTGAAGTTGCCCGCACACCATTTCAAGGTGATCTGAGAACGCCTCGGCTACGGGAATACCCACTACTTGGTGCGGAGCTAGCCATGCAGGAAAAGCACCTGCATAGTGCTCGAGAAGCACTCCGAAGAATCTTTCAATCGAACCAAAAAGTGCACGGTGAATCATAATAGGGCGCTTCTTGGACCCGTCGGAGGCAGTGTACTCCAGATCGAAACGTTCTGGCAGATTGAAATCTAGTTGTACCGTGGACATTTGCCACGTGCGCCCAATGGCATCGCGCGCCTGTACCGAGATCTTCGGGCCATAGAAAGCTGCACCTGCCGGGTCGGGTACCAATTCGAGGCCCGAATTGTCTGCGACTCGCTGCAAGATCGCGGTCGATTTCTCCCAAATTTCATCCGAACCCACAAATTTATTGGGGTCCTTGGTGGAAAGCTCAAGGTAGAAATCATCCAAGCCATAATCGCGGAGCAGAGAAATGATGAAATCTAAGACTGTGGTGAGCTCACGCTCGAGTTGGTCCTCGGTACAGTAGATATGCGCGTCATCCTGGGTGAACCCTCGAGCTCGTGTGAGCCCATGTACGACTCCTGATTTTTCGTAGCGGTACACGGTACCAAATTCGAAAAGGCGAAGCGGGAGTTCGCGGTAGGACCGACCTCTCGATGAAAAGATCAGATTGTGCATCGGGCAATTCATGGGCTTGGCATAATAATCCTGCGCCGGCTTAGTAACAGTGCCATCATCAGCACATTCGCCGTCGAGTTGCATAGGAGGGAACATCCCCTCCGCGTAGAAATCGAGATGCCCTGATTTCTGGAAAAGGTCACCCTTAGTAATATGCGGGGTATTAACGAAAGAATAGCCAGAAGCAATATGGCGACGGCGTGAATGCTCCTCCATTTCAAGGCGGACAATCCCGCCGTAGGGGTGGAAGACTGGGAATCCTGAACCAATCTCGTCGGGAAAGGAGAACAGATCAAGTTCCGCGCCCAGCCTGCGGTGATCGCGCTTTTCTGCTTCTTCTAACATATGCTGATATTCAGAGAGGATATCGGCGGATTCCCATGCGGTGCCATAGATTCGCTGGAGGCCGGCCTTGGTCTGGTCGCCGCGCCAGTACGCCGCCGACGAACGCGTCAGGGCGAATGCCGGAATGTACTTGGTGGTAGGGATATGCGGTCCGCGGCACAGATCGTACCATTCAACCTCGCCGCTGCGCGGATTCACATTGTAATATCCCGTTAGTTCCCCTGAACCAACTTCGGTTGCCTCATCAGAAGTAGGATCGACTGAACCTTTGTCCTGTATGAGCTCGAGCTTATAGGGCTCATCTCTCAGCGCTTCCTCTGCCTCAGCTTGCGTGGCATAAACGCGACGTTCAAAACGCTGCCCTGATTTAATAATCTTCTTCATGCGTTTTTCCAAACGCCTGAGATCGTCAGGAGTAAAAGGTTCGGCTACGTCGAAATCGTAGTAGAAACCGTTCTCGATAGCAGGGCCAATTCCGAGTTTTGTCCCAGGGAACTCCGCTTGAACAGCCTGCGCTAAAACGTGAGTGGCGGAGTGGCGGATCACCGCTCGTCCGTCCTCGGTATTAGCGGGAACAGGGGTCAACTCAACGTCTTGATCAGGGATATAGGAGAGATCCCGTAACTGGCCGGTGGCATCCTTAACGCACACAATCGCCTCTGGACCCTTATTGGGTAAGTCCAATTCCCGCATTGCAGCACCGGCGGCTACACCTTGGGGACAAAGAAAAGCGGCATGGGGATTTGCGGCAGCAGTAAGCTGTGCCATATGGGGTGTGCTCCTTTGAGCTCAGGCGCCCCCGTCAGACCTGGACGCGAGCGCAGAAGAATGGGATAAACCGCTACCGACACCATCACTACGAAGGATATGGTCAGACATACGCAGTACGAGGTTGGCAACTAGCAAGCTATTTTAACTGATGCTTGAATCCTTCGAAAATATCGCTTGAGGAGACCGACGAGCCGTTATGTCCGGACTGGGACTCTGATCCACTTCACGAACTTAGGTTTCCAGCAGTGATTGGCCCCAGAAGTGCTCTGGGCCATCCTCTGAAGTTCCAGGCGGTACAATAAACACAGCCGAGCCGATGTGGGTATTCCACTCATTCAACCGGTCGCCGGCATCGAGACGCTTCTGGATCTCAACAAACTGCCGGAGCGGATTCTGCTGGAAACACACAAAGACTAATCCCGAATCCGAGGTACGGGGCGAGCCAGGCTGCGGCGGATCGTCAAAGTTATACGCTCGGCGACGCAACCGTTGCTTTGGTTTATCCGCCGGCGGTGCGGCAAGCGCCATGTGGCTACGCGGGTCGATAACGGGTAATCCAAGCTCATCCGTGGCATCAAAATCTGCGTCGTCGTGCTCGCGCTCGCCTGTCAAGGGAGCGCCCGTGTCGAGGGCGCGACCAAGCGCGACTTCTCGAGAGGTGCGATCGAGGCGCTCCCAGTCATCGAGGTCCATACTGATGCGCCGAACGACCATGCAGCTGCCCCCGTGCGCCCAAGAAGGCGCATCTTGCTCGGAATCGATCCAAATATAGTCGTCATATTCATCCTTGCTATGAGGATTGACAGTGCCATCAATTTGACCGAATAGATTGCGGGGAGTTTCATCGGGTCTGAGAGCCCCATTGGCATTGAGGAAACCCTCTTGCACCCAGCTCACCTGAGCAAAATCGAGAGCTGCTAGTTGCATGCGTCGGCTAGCGAAAGCGAGGGTTAGGGGGTCATCGGAGCATATTTGCAGCACCATATCCGCCTCGCCCCACCGGGGGTCTAGAGCGTCGCGCTCGAAGGCAGGCAGCGGTCCCAACCACGATGGTCGCTGGTCCGCTGCACCGATGATATCGAAAAGTCTTGCTCCGAATCCGCAGGTAATGGTGAGATTAGCTGGCTTATTGATCATTTCGGGCTCAAGGGAGCCTAAAGGGGCCTGACCGCGACACAGTCGACGAGCATCTTCCGTCCACAGCTTCAACAAGCGGCGTACCGATTCGCGATCATTATTGGAAAAAAGTTGAAACGCGACGACTCGCAGCAAGGCCTGTGCAGGAGTTGCTATCCCTGCCTGGTGCGGACCGTCAAAAGGTACACGAGCGTTTTCTAGGAAGGGGTCCGCCTCGGTGTCAGCTGGCTGAGCTTCAGCTAGAGGAGTCGAGATTACCGAAACGGCGCCGACGGATGCCCCCGCGCCGAGGAGAAAATCCCTCCGGCTAAATCCACTCAAATTGCGTCCCGCGTTATGCGGACACCCCGTACTCATTATTGCATCACCTTAAAAATGTCGTTGTGCGGGCACTAGGACTCGCAGCCTTATGAAAAGCGTGTGAATGATCGAAAGTGGGAGGAGGAAATATCCCAAGAAATTCCCCGCTCCCACCATCACTATTTATCCCATACTCAATGCGATGGAATTATTTCTCCATCTTCTCCATCTTATCGTCATGGTCCATCTTGTCGTGGTCCATGTGGTCCATGGAATAGTCCTCGTCGCCAGCGGAGATAGTCCGTACTGGGATATCTTCAAATTCCAGCTCTGAACCGTCGGCTAGACGCAACTCGATATCGAGATCGTCACCGGCCAGCACCGGTTCCGTGAGACCCAAAATCATGAAGTGGTCATGACCAGGTTCGAGAACAGCAGTCTGACCTGCCGGGATCATTAGACCATCAAGCTTCTGCTGCATTTTTCCATCGACAACCTCGTGAATCTCGAACTTCGCGGCATCAATATCAGCACTGAAGCTGGTGATGTGGAGATCTTGATCAGAGTTATTGTGCAGCACACCGAAAATGGCGGTCATTCCACTGTCCACACCAGCAGCTTTAACGTAAGCATCGGAGAACGTCAGGGCTGGCGTATCTTCCAGGATTTCCTCTTCTGGGGAAATCGTGGTAGCGATGGGGTCCTCGATCAAAGGAGAGCCAGCCTCTTTATCGGAGCAGCCAACCAGGGCGAGCCCGGTGAGAGCAACAGCGGAAGCGGCGAGTCCAGCTCGACGTACGAATAAAGATTTCATAGGAATATATTCCTCCTGTAAGATTTGTTGAGATTAATTGGGTATTTCCCTCAGTGCTTAGCGGCCATTTTTAGGTTTGCCGCCTTTATTCCTCTGGCGTTGGCGGGCAATTGCTAGCGCCACAATAATAGCACTAAGCGCCACTACACCTAGCAGCCACAACCACCACTGCTGTGAGTCCGATGTAGTGTCTGCGGGATCGATTGCAGCTGATTCCGACGGGCGAGCAGCCGTTATTTCTGGAGTAGTCGAGGGTGCGCCAGAGGCGGTCCCTTGAACTGTGAACGTGGTTTTCCCGCGGGTTGAATGCCCATCGGAGGAAGTAATTTGGAAGCCTATGGTGTACGCCCCAGGCGGCAGAATAAGATCAGATGGCATATCAAGACTTACTAGTCGACCGTCTACCTCAGGTTCCCCGCTCGTAATAATGGTGCGGTTTTGGTCAGTCAAGGCCATAGAGTTGAATCCCTCTTTTGGCTCAGCAGAGAACTCGAGGACCAGCCGACGTGGGGTGCCGTCAATGACCTCCCCATCGGCTGGCGAACCACCGACTACCACATCATGTGCTTGCGCATGATGGATAAAGTCTGGGAACAAAGCTCCTACACTCATCGGTAATGCGCTGAGGCAGCCTATGGTGGCAACTTTTCGCACTAATACCTTCATATATCCTCATTCTCGTCTTGATATTCTATTTCGAAGCGTACTACGACTAGGGATTTTCTGCCTCCTTTAGCCCACCTAGCTATACCCGTGAGGACGGAGAGAGACATTGATCTCTCAATCCCTTTGGGTTACGCCTATTACCCCTCATTAGTTTGGTGCTGAGTTTAAAATACCCAGCCGGCCCTCGATATTGTCTTTAGATGATCCGGGAAATTCCTTGTGGGATCCACGCTGCATCACCTCAACGATCCATAATGCCTTGACTCATAGGAACTGAACGAAAGTATATTCCAGTTTCTAGTCTTCCTAGACTCCTTCCTCAAAGAGAACTTTGGCCACATTCGGCTGACCGTAGTTCAACGCTAACTTCTCCACACGCGCGCAGTTGGGACTTGACTATATGGGAGTAGAGATGAGGTTAGGAGAGGAAGAGTGGTGATCGTGCTCCTCCTTCGCTGCCGCCCGCCGGTGGACGGGGAATATGCCGAGCTTTGATTTGAAAATCAGCAGATCTCAAGCTCGTTGTCCTTTGTGAGGACATTCGTACAAACCGAGATATTCTCGTTGCGCAATCAGGGTTATGAGGATGAGGCTACGGACCCCTATGGAAGAGAGATAGTCAGTAAAAATGCCGCACCAAGCGCAGGGCTCCCACACATATAAGGGGTTCACCCGGTAAAAAAATTCGATGGGCGATTGGGGCATGCCGCAGACCTCTCACTCCAGTGATGTCAGTTCCGAAAGTCAAATATAGGGGTTGGCGCGGATTCGCAGATCACTGAGCACGACTCCTCCGACGTACCTGATGGCTTGTCCGCGGTACAGCGTTAATCTGATGGCACAGGCGATTTATCGCACTCTACTTATCAAGATACTTGTTGCTAAAAGAAAGCACCCAGCAGGGACAAATGCCTCGATTGTATTGGGCATAAGTATCAGCTGGGTGATGCATGGAGCGGATGACGAGACTCGAACTCGCGACCCTCACCTTGGCAAGGTGATGCGCTACCAACTGCGCTACATCCGCATGAGTTTGTCAAGGGTTGGTGCGCGATACTGGGATCGAACCAGTGACCTCTTCCGTGTGAAGGAAGCGCTCTCCCGCTGAGCTAAACGCGCAAAATTGGAGGTGGAAACGGGAATCGAACCCGTGTGCACGGTTTTGCAGACCGTTGCCTCACCACTCGGCCATTCCACCGTGGCATTCCTGCCTCGGAGCACTGAAGAGTGCCTGAGCGGATGACGAGACTCGAACTCGCGACCCTCACCTTGGCAAGGTGATGCGCTACCAACTGCGCTACATCCGCATATATTGTTTTAAAGAGCTTCTTTGCTCTGGTGCGCGATACTGGGATTGAACCAGTGACCTCTTCCGTGTCAGGGAAGCGCTCTCCCGCTGAGCTAATCGCGCATAGCTTTGTGTTCAAAGCTGAGCGGATGACGAGACTCGAACTCGCGACCCTCACCTTGGCAAGGTGATGCGCTACCAACTGCGCTACATCCGCAGACGACATTCCATGGTAGGGATTTTGTCGTGCGGATGAAACTTTAATGCCTCATTGCATCTGAACGCAAATCCACGAGCCAAAACCCCATTGAGCTGGAGCTGAGCAGATTTCGCAGATTTTTTAGGCCCTAGGAAGTCAGATGGCGGTGATGCCGCGCACCGAACCCGCTAAATCCCAAACCTGTCACTTCGTTATTATTAGACTCATTAGTCATGAGCGCTCCGGTTGTTTACCCTGTAATTTTGCCCGCTGGCGACACTCCACCACCTGATTTCCTCACCCACCAGGTGGGTCTCAGCACTGTGAGATTTGATTTTGGTACTCGGCTGATAGGGATCACAAGCATTAATGGGTCATCGACTCTTGCAGGCACCAGTGGGGGGTTGGGCAATGCTGTAGATCAAGCTTTATTACTGTATATGCGAGCTCTTTCCGACGTCGTTTTCGTGGGCGCGCAAACGATTCGTAGCGAAAAATACGGCCCCATAGTGGAAAATCTTCAAAGTCAACGTATTCGCCGCACATTTGGGCGCGATCTACCGCCTCGGATTGCTACTCTTACAGCAACACTGGATTTTTCTGGTGCAGCGGAATTTTTTGCTGGCACGCCCCCACTGATTTTCACTACCTTTAAAGCTGCGAGAAGATATCCAGAGCGCCTAGCATTCGTGAAGAATCAAGGAGCTGAGGTGATTTTTGGCGCCAATCTCAGCCCGCGCTACTGCGTTGGTTGGCTACGACGAGCTGGAATGACGAATATTTGCGTGGAAGGTGGAACGCGTGTCATCACCGATCTGATGTCAGCGGATCTGGTTGATCACCTTCATCTCACTTTGAGCCCGTGCATCATTGATAGCTCGAATCTTCGCCTATTTGGGAACCACATCGACGACGCGCGTCACTTTCAACTCCATTCTCTCGCGGCGACCGATGATGGAACCGTTTTCCTCCACTACGAACGATCGAAACGATATATGGTTGAAGATTGAAGAATTTTAGACTCCGTTCGAAGGTAGGGTGGGACTGCAGTGGCATTAGCTATCCAGCAAAAACTTGATTCCTTGTGGGTGCGCCGCGCGCCTCAGCATGCTCGTGACCACCACCCAGCACCGCGCGGGACTTCCATGGACTCTATTGGCAATGCGTGCCTATGGCCGTTGGCTCTCTTGCTCGTGGTTCACCGGTTATTCTTCCTCGCCATCAACGGTTCGATCACCGACGATTATACGACCGTCTATACGGCGCTACGCCGCTTTATCGAGGGTGTCAACGTTTATAATGAAAATTACACATTCGTTGATCCGCATTATCTATACAACCCCGGCGCGACACTCATCCTAGCGCCTCTCGCCTTTCTTGAGCCCTTTGCTGCGGCGCGCTTTGCTTTCATTTGCTGTAACGCCGCCGCGATCATTGTGTCATTGGGGCTACTAACGCGCCTGAGCGGCTTTAAGCTTTCCTCTCTAGCCTTCCCCACCGCGATTAGCATCGCATTTATGACAGAAGCGGTGCAGAACACGCTTGTCTTTTCTAATATCAACGGAGTTTTACTGTTGATTTTCACCGGCTTTATTATTTGCCTGTGGTCGGAGCGCACGGTATGGGCAGGTATCCTCATCGGCTTTGCCATATTGATCAAGCCTATTTTCTTGCCCCTGCTTTTCTTGCCCGCTGTTCGCGGACAAATTTCGACAATCCTTGCTGGTTTAGGGGTACCGCTTATTCTCAATCTCGTTGCATGGCCTATTATCCCAGGCGCCAGTGACTATATCCGGCGCACTATCCCGTATTTGGGCGAGGTGCGCGATTACGCCAATGCATCATGGCAGGGATTCTCCGTCTACTTTGGTCTGCAGCCGTTTCTCGCCACGGGTGTGTGGGTTCTTTTCGCCTCGATAGTTGTTGTTGGTGTTATCTTCTTGCTGAGGATTCGACTCACCGATCCTCTCGTATGGATCACGACGACGTCTGCACTCATTCTCAGTGGGGTTTTTCTGCTGTCGTCGCTCGGTCAAATGTATTATTCGATGCTGCTTTTCCCTTTTGTTTTTACGGTATTCTCGCGAATGAGCGTGCTGCATTCGTGGGGTGCCTGGGCTGGTCTATACCTGGCACTAGCGCCGCTCGATTACGGATCAATCGTGAGTCCACAGCTGGGCTGGTGGCTCAATGTCTATCAAGCTACCGCCGGTTGGGCATTGCTTATCGTTGCTATATCCACCACGGCGGTACGGTGGACATTGATGGAGGGGAAGCAGCTCTAGACGCCCCTGGTGATCTTTGGTAGGTTTCTAGTATTAAGCACACCCAATTTAATAAGGAGATGCAATGACTGACTTTAGGAAACTTAGCGATTCCCAATGGCGCGAGCGCCTCAACTCCGAAGAATACCGAGTGCTACGCCAGGCTGGAACCGAAGCTCCACACACCGGACAGTATACTAATACAACAACATCGGGGATTTACTCCTGCCGGGCCTGTGGCACGGAGCTGTTTCGCTCCACGGAGAAATTCGACTCTCATTGCGGCTGGCCTTCTTTTTTCTCCCCGCTAGCTGGAGATCGGATCATTGAACGTGAAGACCGCTCACTAGGGCACGTCCGTACGGAAGTCATATGCGCACACTGCCACTCCCATTTGGGCCACGTTTTTTCGGGCGAGGGCTATGACACACCTACCGATCTGCGTTATTGCATCAACTCCGTATGCTTAACTCTGCAACCGGAGCAACCTTGAGCAATTGGCAGTAAAAAATCCCCGCCATATAGCGGGGTTTTTTCTATGGGAGAGCTTTAATTAGCTCGGCGAGATCTGTCACCCTCCGCCCTGTAAAGAAGGGTAGCTCCTCGCGAACATGCAGCCTAGCCTCCGTGTAGCGCATATCATGCATCAGATCAACGATACGATGAAGTTCCGGTGCCTCAAAGGCCAGCATCCACTCATAATCGCCAAGGGTAAAGGATGGGACGGTATTTGCCCGCACATCAGGATATCCCCGGGCTTGCCTGCCGTGTTCAGCAAGAATCCGACGGCGATCTTTAGCATCCATTACATACCAGTCGTAGGAACGAACGAAAGGGTAGACACAAATCCACGCACCTGGATCTTCGCCCATAATGAAACTAGGAAGATGGGATTTATTAAATTCACTAGGGCGGTGCAGGCCATTTCCGAACCAGACAGCTGTTGATTTTCGCCCCAGCTTAGTCTCACGCCTGAAGCTTGTGAGGGCTTTCTGAATATCTTCCCACTGCTCCGCATGCCACCAGATCATGAAGTCCGCCTCAGCCCGACAACCCGCAAGATCATAAAGACCCCGCACCGTGATCAAACCTGAGTTTGCCATCTTTGTAAAAAATTCTTGAGCATCAGCCGCAATCTCGGCCTCCCCTTCGTGTACCGCCAAAGGCTGCACCTTGAATACAGCAAATTGTGAGTACCGCTGAATGTTATTGAGCTCTTCGAAGTTTAGTTTCTCTGCCATCTAAAAGATCCTTTGCACTGCCGGCCGACTGGTTGGAGCGGGATATCTGCCCCGCACTTTAGAACTAAACCCATTATATCGACACTCATCCAAAAGATTGAACCCCAACTAGAATATAAGTATGGTTCTCATCACGCAGGCTGGCCTAATATCCGGCATCTTTCCGCCCATAGGCGGCGTGGCAACTCACAGAAGCTTAGATTTTTCGATACCTTTTGATTCGTGACCGAAAATCCCAAATCTCCACTCCCCAAAGAGTCTGGCTCAGACGAGGCCATACCGGAGAACTTCTCGCGCGCCGTGGAGTCCATGCACCAGGCTCAGCTACGCCCAGAAATCTCTCTCGGCACCATTCGCCCACCACAGCGGCTTGCACCTTTTTCCCATGCCATTGGCTTGGAGGTCATTCATGATGATCAACCGCTGACAACACACAGCGACGATGACGCATTCGGTCGGCTGATCCTGCTTCATGACCCACACGCTGAGGATACTTGGGATGGTGATATGCGCTTAGTTGCGTATATCCAGGCCGATATGGATTCCCAAGTAGCAGCTGACCCTCTTCTTCCGGAGGTAGCGTGGCAGTGGTTAGCGGAGGCACTTGAAGGCGTTGGGTATACGAATTTAGGGGGAACAGTCACCTCCACCACATCTGTTCGCTTCGGGGAGATTGGTGGCCCACCATCGGCATACCAGCTCGAGATGCGAGCATCGTGGACCGCTAGCGAAAGCGATCTGAGCACTCACGTCGCAGCCTTTGCGGAAATCTTAGCTCATGTCGCTGGTCTGCCACCCGAGGGTGTGCGCGAATTAGATTCAGTGAACTCTAAGTAGAAGAATATGTCCAGAATCTTGGGTGTCCCACGCGAAGGAACCCCCTCCGTGGCCACAGGCGCCCGCGAAATAGCCGCTGCGGTCAGTGTCTTGGAATTCGGCTACGGCCCTTTTGCCATCGATACTGAACGGGCCGCAGGTTTTCGCTATGACGACCGAGTCTTTCTGCTCCAGGTTCGCCGCGAGGGGGCTGGAACAGTGTTGTTCGACGTCGAAAGTGATCGCGCAGCCACTTCAACATATCTGGAACCAATCCTTAATGGCGCCGATTGGATTCTCCATGCAGCAATATCGGACCTACCCAGCCTAGCGGCCCTTGGCCTGCATCCAGGGAGACTTTTCGATACCGAAATAGCTGGACGGCTTTTAGGCTACGACAAGGTCAACCTTGCAGCTATGGTTCAGCATTACTTTGATCGGGAGCTGCTCAAGGGCCACGGAGCCGAAGACTGGTCTAGGCGGCCCCTTCCTCAGGAGTGGATTAACTATGCCGCTCTCGATGTGGAGTTGCTCATCGAATTAGCTCGCCTTATGGCCAAAGATCTCAAGGATGCAGGAAAAATCACTTGGATAGAACAGGAATGCCAGTTCGTTCAGACTCGCTTTGCCCACTACCAAGCCCCATCAAGACTGTGGACCGACACCAAAGGCCTTAACTCTCTGAAAACCCCCCAAAAATTAGCTGTTGCCCGCGCCCTATGGCAGGAGCGTGAACGAGAGGGTTCGATGGAAGATCTGGCCCCGTCTGCAATTTTGCCGGATCGGGTTTTGGTGGCTCTAGCATCGTCCATGCCGACTCATGCCTCTAAAGTTCTCCGCACCAAGGGCTACCCTCACCGGCTTCGCTCTCGGGCTACGACGTGGGCGAAAATTATTGCAGAGGCCAAGAGAACTGACTCAGCTCTATGGCCAGATCCGCTCGAACTTCCCCACAAAGTGCACACCACATCAGGCGGTGAGATCACCGTATTATCCAAACGTGCTATACAGCAGCACTACCCTGCAGTCTACGAAGAACTGGAGTGGGTAAATAGTCAGCTGGCCAAAAGAGCAGCTGAGTTAGCTGTGCCGCAAGAGAATATCATCACTCCAGCCGATAGCCGCGCTCTGGTGTGGGCGATTGCCCACGAGGGTCTCGTCAGCAGCGAACGGGAACTGCAGAGCTACCTAAAGGATGTTGGGGTACGCCCTTGGCAGGCGGGACTAGTATTCCGGATTTTCAGCCGTCTCATCAATAGGGCACGACGCCACTAAGGTTTCAATCCATCCCTGCAACGACGCTGTAATGCCGCGAGCATCCAAACCTACCTCCGCAAGTAATTCATTGCGGCTGGCATGTTCCGGAAAGATTTCAGGGAAAGCTAACTGCCGAATCGGGGTATCGATATCGCTTGCTGCTAGAGATTCCGCGATCATCGATCCGATGCCACCATGGATAACGCCGTCCTCAATGGTAACGACGAGATCATGGTCGAGTGCCATTTCGAGAATGGAGGGGGCGACGGGCACCACCCAACAGGGATCAATCACCGTAAAGTCCACTGGTATATGTGTGCAAGCCTCAACCGCCGAGAGGGCCGGCTCAGCCATAGGACCCACCGCAATGACAAGTATCTTCTTCTCTGCGTCTCGAGCCGAGCTATAGAGGACTTCCACACCATCTGCACGTTTTTCCAGGGCCGGAAAGACTGGGGGCAGTGCCCCTTTTGGAAAGCGCACAACGCTGGGCCCTTGAATCTCTATTGCCTCATCGAAAAGCTCACGTAATTTTAGCCCATCTCGCGGGGCGGCCACGTGGATACCCGGGACTATGCCAGTAATCGCAAAATCCCAAACGCCGTTGTGGCTTGCTCCGTCGCTCCCGGTGACGCCAGCGCGGTCGAGAACCAGGGTAACGGGCTGTTTTAAAAGAGCTACGTCCATGAGGAGTTGATCAAAAGCCCGATTGAGAAATGTCGCGTATACCGCAACCACGGGGTGTAAACCCCCCAGCGCCAAGCCGGCTGCTGAGGTCAAGGCGTGCTGTTCGGCGATGCCAACATCAAAAAAACGTGCGGGAAAGCGCTGCTGAAAGGGCACCAGTCCGGTAGGGCCCGCCATCGCTGCTGTAATGGCAACGATATCATCGCGGCGTCCCCCGGCCGCTACCAACGCCTTACTGAAAATCGCCGTCCAACCAGGAGAATCTTTGGAGACAGGTAGTCCAGAAACAGGATCAATAGCGCCGGTGGAGTGCATGAGTTCCGCTGCGTCATTTTCAGCAGGTGGATAGCCGCGACCTTTTTCTGTAACGACGTGAACGATAAGAGGACCTTCGAAATCACGAGCATAGTTGAGAACATCTTCGAGAGCTTCGGAATCGTGGCCATTGACAGGACCAACATATTTTATTCCCAGCTCATTGAACATCTCTGTGGGTATGACTGTGGATTTGAGCCCCTCCTTAAACGCATGGAGTGCATCAAAAGTTCGCTCCCCCACCCAGCCGAGACGCTTAAGGGTATATTTGCCGTGCTCCATCACTCTGTCATACGTAGGGAGAGTGCGTAGCTTTTTTAGATTCTCCGCGAAACCACCGATTGTGGGCGAGTAACTGCGCCCATTGTCGTTGACAACGATTACGACTTTGCGTTTTTTGGAGGCGGCAATATTATTGAGCGCCTCCCAGCACATGCCACCTGTTAAAGCGCCGTCTCCTACTACTGCGACGACACAGCGATCGGTTTCCCCTTTGATTTCAAAAGCCTTAGCCAGTCCGTCTGCATAGCTTAAAGAAGCAGAGGCGTGAGACGACTCAACCCAGTCGTGCGGAGATTCTTTCCGAGACGTATAGCCAGATAGTCCACCCTTTTGCCGAAGAGTATCAAATTGGTTCATGCGCCCCGTCAGCATTTTATGCACGTAAGACTGGTGGCTGGTGTCGAAAATGATTGGATCTTTAGGCGAATCAAAGACTCGGTGCAGTGCGATGGTGAGTTCCACAACGCCTAAGTTCGGCCCCAAGTGGCCTCCGGTGGCGGCTACTTTCTCAACTAAGAATTCTCGTATTTCCTCAGATAGCTGCGCCAAATCTTCAGGCTTGAGCCTCTTGACATCAGCGGGGTGTGTAAGTGTTGCGAGAATACTCATGGGCGAAAGAGAAACCTTTGTCCTTTCTCATACTGATCGAAAATCGGTCCTCTCCGATCAGATTTGGAGGGAGTCCACAGGGTCACTGTTTTTCCCACGCACTAATAGTTATTGTCCATCATATCGGCTGAGCGTCTCAGACGGCTAATACTCATTCTACCCCGTAACTTAAGCCTAAGAGCGCAGGAAGAGGCCCATGCTTTCCAGATGATGGGTGCCAGGGAAAGCGTCAATCATCACGCACTCAGAGAAAATATACCCCTGATCGACAAATCGTCGCACATCTCTCGCAAAGGTCGCAGGGTCACAACCGATATGAATAACGATATCCGGTTGAGCAGCAGCAATACCCTCGATAACCCCTGACGCAGCCCCGGTACGAGGCGGGTCGAGGACTACGATATCCGGGTTTGGCAACTCTCCCAGGGCAGCCTCAACGGAATTAGTAATAAAGGTTATCCCCCTATCGAAAGCCTTTCGCCCCGCGCGCGCTGATCCCGGAGATGTTTCCACCGAGTAAATTGTGGCTTGGGGGTTTGACCCTTCCCGAATGGCTGGAACGAGCGCCCCCACTCCCCCATAGAGGTCCCAAGCTAGCAACTCGTGAGACTTAGGACCGTAGTTTTTCAACCACGAGGTAATCTGCTGCGAATACGTTTCGAGGGCAGCCACATGAGCTTGCCAGAATGCTGTTGCTGGGATCTTAAAAGTATATCCAGCGACTTTTTGGATAGCGTGATCGCTGCCTTCTATGACCTTTGTGATGGTTTCACTCCGCTGCCCGCGAGGCGCTTTGGAGATCTCGACGATATGACGGTTATGATCGTCGTCCATGACCACGATCACCTCTGCATGAGGGGTAAAACGACGCGCCTCTTCTCCCACCACTGAATCAAGCAGTCCTGGCACTGCTTGAGCACACGGGGCCGCAGATATAACGTCATTCGACCGGAGAGCCCGCATTCCCGCGCGTCCTTGGTCGTCAACACCCAATCGCATGCGGGTCCGCCACCCCTGATAAGGATTGAGTGCCAGTTGCTGGATGTCGGGCAGATTTTCTAGTCCACCGAGGCGGGTGAGTTGGTCTCGCAAGATGGTGGTCTTTAAGCCCACGGCGCTTTTGGGTTCAAGGTCTCCAAAGTCGCAACAGCCGGCGCCTAGAGCAGCTGCGGGACACCGTTGTTCGACCCTCGCGGGTGCTGGTTCGAGGACATCGATGAGTAGCGCTCTGGCAAAGTTCCGCTTCACCTTAGTGACCTCAGCTAGGACAGTATCACCTGGGTAGGAGCTTTGGACAAAGATCACTCGGCCGTCGAAGATGGCGATACCCTCCCCACCGTGGGCCACTCGCGAGATCTTGAGCTCGAGTCGCTGCCCCGTGGACAGTTTTGGTTCAGTGGATCTGGGGTAAAAGTTCATGACAATAACCTAGTTTTCGTCGTTGTTGGTTAATCCGCAGGCGTGGTTTTGAGGGCCGCGGTGGCTTTGCGCACCATGACTACGGTAAATACCATGACGAGTGCGGACAGTGGCCACCCCATCAGCAGACGCGCTATGGCCAGGGAATTGGTGGCATCGGAATTATAGAAAAAGTTTTGAACATAAAAGCGCACGGCAAAAACCACAGCCCACCCCGCGGTGGCCCAGGTATAAGCCCTAACTGCCTGCGGGTTTTTTTGCCACGCCATGCCGTCCCCGTTGATCCCTTTCCATATCACTCCGACCAAGGGCCATCGCACAATAATGGATACAATGAAGATCGCTGCATACAAGGCCGATATCCAAATTCCGAAAAGGAAGTAGCCTTTCGCGGACCCGGTATACCAAGCGATGCCGGCCGCAATAGCCACGCCAAAAAAGCCGGAAATGGCGGGCTGGAGATTCTCTTTACGCACAAGGCGCCACACTAGGATTGCCACGGCCACTAGAAGTGCTGCTGCGATACCAGAATGCAGCCCCCATCTATTGTTGACGGGCACAAAGGTGATCACAGGTACACTCGATGCGACTAGACCCCCGAGGCCGCCCATTTGGTCTATAAGATTGGGTTTTGTCTCAGAATTAGATTGGTGATCGTTCACAGATAGTCTCCTGGACTTAATTCAAAGACACGGAGTTATTGGGGAAACCTCGACCGTTGTTCTGCTGGGAGCGGCGTTGCATCTCCTGGGCGACCTGTTCAGCCAAAGGCTGCGGAAGAGCTACCGGCAAAGAGGTACCAGGAAGAATCGGATCGTTGCCACGGTAGACGAAAGTACGCGCCGCTATCTCGCGGCCCAAGGCTGCCATATCATCGGCTTTATCGAGCGGGGCCGCCAAGGTCATACGTAGCATCCAGCGAGGGCCATCAACGCCGATGACACGGATGGTTCCGCCCTGTTGCGGGGCTGCCCCCACAATTTCCGGTCCCCAGGGGCCCATTTCTTCGCTCACACTGAGACCTTGTTTGCTCATGTCCGCGGTGATTTCTGCGCGAGCCTCATCCCAGTGTCCTCCAGAACGAGGGGCGGCAAAGGCAACCGGTGTGCAACGACCATATTCAGTGAGGACATGGAGCATCGTAGGACCGTTGGGTCCCATCTCAACCTGCACCTCGGAACCTATAGGGAGCGGCACCTGTAGGGAACCTAGATTGAGGATGCCTTGGGCAAAGTCTCCAAACTCGAACTCATCGATATCGACCGAGTCGCCGTCGAAAGGCCCCATGCCCCCATTAACGGCGTCATGAGCTGGGTGAGCTTCGAGCGGCTCTGTCTCGGACTTGTGGGGGGCACTACTATTATCTTTTGAGAACGGCCAGAGTGACATGTCCAGATACCTCTTTATCATTATATTTACGTCATGTGGCGCCAGCTAGAACGCCTGATTAAATCTCAGCGCCTTAGAGCCATTATCTCTCAGCGTTGAGAACACCTATCCCAGCCTAACGTAGACCAGTTGATCCGTGCCCCCCGACTCCGCGCTCGGTGTCATCGAGTTCAGCAACCGCTACGAAATCAAAGAGTTCCACTTTTTGTACGAGGAGCTGAGCTATGCGCTCTCCACGCTTTATTACGATAGGTTCACGGGGATCGAGATTGATGAGACACACCTTAAGCTCCCCACGATAACCAGCATCGATAGTGCCCGGAGCGTTGACAATTGACAGTCCTTTTTTCAATGCCAAACCCGAACGCGGATGCACGAGGCCGACGGATCCTACAGGCAGGGCGATAGCGATCCCAGTAGGGACGAGAGAGCGCTCACCCGGCTCCAGGGTTAAATCGATGGTGGAGTACAAGTCCACGCCTGCGTCGTCACGGTGGGCCCGCCTCGGAACAGGAAGGCCCGGATCGAGCAATTTCAGGGCGACTGTTTTCACTGGCTCGGTATAGGTATGCACAGAGTAATTCCTTTGTTGAGACTTAAATATTCGCAAGACTTCTCGCGTTATCTCCTGCAAGCAGGATAGCCTAAGACCTAGCGCTCAGCCTAGCGACCAACTCCTTGGCTTTTTCCCGAAGATCGCCGCTACAATGAATACCGTGAGTGACAGTGAAAAGAAAACAGCGTCGAAGCCGGCCATTCTCTACTCCGAGCGCCAGTGGGTGCCGTGGTATTGGTGGCTGATGGCAACCTTCGTAGTTTCGCTTATTTCCGCGCAACTGGGTCTCAACAGAAGTCTAGTGTGGACTGTGGTGTCAGCGGTTTCCTTAGGCGCTCTTGCAGTCTGGCTCCTGCTTAGCATGTCGAGTACTCGGGTGCGAGTGGAACGAGATCCCGACGGCACCCGATGGCTGGTCACTGGCCAAGCAAACCTCCCCCATACTGTAGTGTCCCGCAGCCTAGCTGTTCCAGCAACCGCTAAACGTAATGCGATGGGACGACAGCTCGACCCTGCAGCCTTCGTGGTCTCCCATGGGTGGGTCCCAGAAATGGTGATGCTTGTTCTTGACGATCCCGAAGACCCCACCCCTTATTGGCTTGTGGCAACCCGCGATCCTGAGAAACTATTGCGGGCCTATCTACCCGATCAAGCCGATAAAGCGACACAGTCCCTGAACTAGGAGGTGCGGACGCTACTTTTCTAAGTAGCGTCTTTTTTAGGCACAATCCATGCAGATGATGCTGCCGTCGTCCTCGACGTGGTCGATTCGTTTCTTGCGCTGCACAATAAAGCATGAGGAGCACGTGAATTCGTCATCGCGACGGGGAACCACGGAAACGTTCAATTCCTCGCCTGTGAGATCGGCTGTGGGGATCTCAAAGGAATCGACCATCTCATCGTCATCATCGAGTGTCGATGAAGCTGATTCTTGAGCCTTGAGACCTTCGAGAGAATCGGCCTCAATGTCATCGTCGGAACGACGGCGTGGTGCGTCATAGTCGGTAGCCATACCTTCGATCCCCTCGCTTTCGGTTTAGCTAGCTGCACCCTCTCAAAGGATGCGAGATTGTGAAGTGTTAGTTGTCGCTATTTATACACGGAATCGAGTTTCTTGTCACACTCTTTCCCATTTTCGAGCAAGCAATACCATAATGCAGCAGCGTTTATGCAAGCAAAAAAGCGCTCCTACTTGCAGCTACACAGCGACTTTCTCCATGTGAGTACCTATTTTAAGAGCTTATAAAGCTCTCGGAGAATTTAAGATTTATCACTATCAGGATATTGGGATGGTCTCGTACTCGTCCACTAAACTATGCGCCATGAGCAGAATTGGATTTGGAATCGATGTTGGCGGCTCTGGAATTAAAGGAGCTCGCGTTGACTTGGATACCGGCGAATTCGTCGGTGATCGCATTAAGATTTTGACGCCGAAGCCCGCCACCCCTCAAGCCGTTGCGGACACGTGCAACGAGATCTTAAGAATCGCAGGATGGGATGGGCCGGTCGGCATCACCCTCCCCTCGGTGATCAAAAATCAGTTCGTGCTTTCCGCAGCTAATATCGACCCCTCGTGGATTGGCGTAGATGTTCGCGAGTTATTTGCTCATCACCTCGGCGAGGCTCGCCTGATCAGCGTACTCAACGACGCTGATGCCGCCGGCTTGGCCGAAGTGACCTTCGGCGACGAAAAAGCATCAAAGGGTGCAGTTATTTTGCTAACCTTCGGTACCGGTATCGGATCCGCCTTCATTGTAGATGGCACCCTGTTTCCAAATACAGAGGTAGGGCATATGATCGTCGAGGGACGTGAAGCTGAGTCATTCGCTTCGTCTTCCGCTAAAGACAGGGACGAGATTGGCTACACCAAGTGGGCCGCTCGGGTATCCACAGTTCTCAAGGAATACGAGAGGATCTTTAATCCCACGCTGTTCATCGCCGGCGGTGGCATCTCCCGCAAGGGCGACAAGTGGATTCCGAAACTAAGCAATGAGACCCCTGTTATTGCAGCAAAATTGCGTAATCGCGCTGGTATCGTGGGTGCTGCACTGGCGGTCGAGCACCGCTTATTCCCCTAGATTACCGCTAGATTGCTTAGTGTCGCTGCGTTGGATATTTCCGAGGAGAATCCAACGCAGCTAATTCCAGAGTATTATTTAGGCTTTTGCCTGCGCGTGCTCTATAATTGCCGTTTGTCTGACGGAGACCCAAGGTTTGGCTCTCCCCGGATTCTATGATCTTAATAATAAAGTCACTACGCGCAGCGCATAGACCTGATACGTCCCCTGCGAACTACCCTTCACCCTTAACGGACTGACATTAAGATCACCGAGACACGTCAATATCTCTCGTTCCCACCCGGGAAACTAGCAGTACCATGGACTTTGTTATAGGAAAGACTCGTGGGTATCGCACGGGGATATCGGCATAACTGTTAATTTTTCTTTATGCTGGAATAAGCATCATAGTGATGGTCACTAATGTGCATAGAGTTTATTTTTGTCGTTAACGTAGTGACCACGCCGGAGAAGGGGCAATTGTGACTGAAACGAAAAAGACTGCAGCAAAGAAAGTAGCGCGTAAGACGACCCGCAAGGTAACCAGAAAAGCTACCAGTAAGAGCGCATCGACATCGCAAGAGCCAACTGTATCCAGCGCTCAAGTAGAGGAAAGTACTGACACCGAATCGACTACCAAGCGGGTCGTGAAGAAGGTAGCGAAGAAGGTCACGCGGACAAAATCTGCTCAGAGCGCGACTAGAGCCGAAGCCGAAGCCGACGCAGGTTCCGAAGAGTCGGCGTCTTTGCCTAAAAAGGTCTCTCGGAAGGTTGCTAGCTCCCGTAAGGTGCAGCCCAAAGCCGAAGACGCTCCGGAGTCGGAAAAACCGAAAACTCGAGCTAAAAAGACTGCAAAGAAATCTGCGAAGAAGACGGCCAAAAAGACTCGGACTAAAAAAGTTGCAGAACCTGTTGTCGAGGTAGAAGATACCGGCGTTCTCGACGAGTCCTCCGATGAAGACGTTGACGTTGATCTCATCGCCGATGATACTTTGATTGACGATGATGCTGAGGATTTCAGCGCTGAAATCGATGAACTCGACGTCCCAGATGACGACGACGAGGATGCTGAAGACGACGAGGACGATGGGTCGTCGGTATGGGACGAGGATGAGTCCGCAGCCTTGCGTCAAGCCCGTAAGGATGCCGAGCTTACGGCCTCAGCCGACTCGGTTCGCGCATACCTCAAACAGATCGGTAAAGTTGCGCTGCTCAATGCTGAGGAAGAAGTTTCACTCGCTAAGCGAATCGAGGCTGGACTCTATGCAACCTACCGCATGGACCAGATGACAGAAGCTTTTCATAATGGCGATAAGGAAGCGAAACTGACCCCCGCAGTCAAGCGCGACCTCAGGGCTATCGCTCGCGATGGCCGCAAGGCCAAGAACCACCTACTCGAAGCAAACCTACGTCTCGTCGTTTCCTTGGCGAAGCGCTATACCGGCCGGGGTATGGCTTTTCTTGATCTGATTCAAGAGGGCAACCTTGGACTCATTCGTGCTGTGGAAAAATTTGACTATACCAAGGGCTACAAATTCTCAACTTACGCCACGTGGTGGATTAGGCAGGCTATTACCCGCGCTATGGCCGACCAAGCACGAACGATCCGCATTCCAGTCCATATGGTGGAGGTCATAAATAAGCTCGGACGCATTCAGCGTGAACTGCTTCAGGATCTTGGCCGTGAACCCACTCCGCAAGAACTTGCCAAGGAAATGGATATCACCGAGGAAAAAGTCCTCGAAATTCAGCAGTATGCGCGCGAGCCCATTTCGCTGGACCAGACGATCGGTGACGAAGGCGATAGCCAGCTGGGTGATTTCATTGAAGATTCTGAGGCCGTTATCGCAGTCGATGCGGTGTCGTTCACGCTTTTGCAGGACCAACTGCAAGATGTCCTCCATACCCTCACCGAACGTGAAGCTGGAGTTGTGAGACTTCGCTTCGGGCTCACGGATGGCATGCCACGAACCTTGGACGAAATCGGCCAGGTCTATGGTGTTACACGCGAGCGTATCAGGCAGATCGAATCTAAAACCATGTCTAAGCTGCGCCACCCCTCGCGTTCCCAAGTACTGCGCGATTATCTTGACTAACGCTGGACGTTAATATCACAATTTTAGACCCCTCGGATAGTCCGAGGGGTCTAAAAATTTCGCTCATTCCCAAGCGAATACGGCAGGCCATATATCGTATTAGTGGCCGATTTCAGCCGCGGTGAGGTGACCTCGATGGGAAGATCGCGTATACACTCTATTACTCCAGTGCCACACTAGCTATATCTGCATAACAGACCCGCACTACTTGTAGTAACTCACCGTTGCACCTGCGTCAGCTGTGGTGAGGGAGCAGCAGAACCGGCACCTTGCTGGGCTGTCCACGCACTATCGATCTCGGCGTCGACGAGGGGTGTCGGACTCCACATGCGTTTTTTAATGGGTGAAGCATGAAAATCTAAACCAGCACATAACTGGGCCTCCGCGATCGCTGCGTAAAGGTTACCCACCCCCAAATAGGACGTTATTAGGGTAAAGAGCAGTTGGGCGCAGCGCTATTCTCCACACACAGTCTTACACGATGTCAGCCATATAATGCCGTATAAGAGTGACCCGCGCCCCCTAGGTACGTAACTGTACCGATGGTCCGAGAGAAACCTCATGCCCACGGTCTATAAAAAGCCACAACAAATATGGGGACCATACTCGTCCGGGCTCGGTCGCATGCACATCTACCGCCAGCGCCCCGGCAAAAGTCGAAAGTCCAGCACCAGGCTGAGCCGTGGTCCGGATTACACAGCAAATGAGTATTTTGCGCGTCTACACATGGCTGCACCTCGCACTCGTAGCTTGATCTCTCTACCCAGGTATCTGTGCCAATAAGCAAAAAAGTGGTTACCGTAGCTCTTGACCACGGTAACCACCTCACCTAGGTAGTAGTAGCTACTACTGGTTAACGAGCTGCTGCTCGATGCAGGTTTGAAGCTCCTCACCCTCATACTGGGCGCAATCCCCCACGATAGCGCCGAACTGCGCAAAGACGAGTCCGAAAACGATGGTTAGTAGAAGTGCCAGAATGCTCAAGACCAGACCTGTGATGGCCATACCTTTTCGACCGGCACCTGGGGCGAATTTCTTCACCTTAACCAAGGCTACAATGGAGAGCACGAGTCCCACCAGTGCTACAGCCCAAGAAATGATAACGCCAACAACGGTGAGGGTGAGCACCAAAGCTACAGCCGAAACAATCAGAGCTGCAAGTGCGAGGCCATTTTTTGCTACGACGACCGGTGTTGCTGCAGGCGCGGGATCGACGGGATTGTAGGCGGGCAGGCTCTGCTCTGGTTGTACGAACTCGTCATTGTTGTTATAGGGATTGGTCATAAAGATGTCCTTAGAGAGTAGTTATTTGTAAATATGGAGAAAATTTTTCTCCGCGTTCTACGGTATTGCTCCCCTGCGCTTTCGTTTCTGTAGCTTCGCGGGGTACATACCAGCGGGGACTATCCTACAGCACTTATTCTCTGCAACGTTTAAGCCCCACCACTCCATAGCCACAATCGGGGCTACCACCGTCGCAAATAGGCTATACGCTCGCGCAACTGATCAGCAGAGCACATTGCCGTGGGGGGGCCTCCGCATCTAGCTCTTACTTCTGTGTGGATGGCCCCGTGAGGACGTCCAGTACGGGCCGCTTCCATAGACACTAGGCTATTGAGCTCTTTGCGCAGTGTTGGGATTTCCTTACTAGCAACGTGATCGGTGGAAGAGTCGCTAACGTGGTTAGCCCTTTCTTTTTCTCGCTGGGCAATTTGCTCGGCCTGCCTCTGACGCAGTAATTCCCGCATCTGTTCAGCATCGAGAAGGCCTGGTAAGCCGAGGTAATCAGCCTCCTCAGCCGAACCTGCAATCGAACCCGTTCCATACGTAGAGCCATCGTATATCAAGGAATCAAGCTCCGCCTCGGCTCCTAAAGACTCATAACTACGTTCTAGATCGGGCTCGGTTTCTGTCCGGTTAGCTTGAGCCAGAAGATCATCATCAAAACCTTCTTTAGATCGGTGAGGTTTACCCAAAACGTGATCCCGAGAAACTTCCAACTGTGCCGCTAGTTCCAGCAACACGGGTACCGACGGTAAAAAGACGCTCGCGGTCTCCCCAGGGCGGCGCTTTCTTACAAAACGTCCAATTGCCTGAGCAAAGAAAAGCGGTGTTGCAGCGCTCGTGGCGTATACGCCCACGGCCAACCGCGGCACATCCACCCCTTCGCTCACCATGCGCACCGCCACCATCCATTCATCGCTGCTTGCGGAGAACTCCTCAATCCGATCTGATGCACCCACTTCATCGGAGAGGACCACAGTAACCGGTGTTGAACTCCAGTTTCCCAAGATCTTGGCGTAGGCGCGCGCTGTGGTCTTATCAGTAGCGATAACTAAACCACCAGCATCGGGGATCGATTTGCGTAATTGGAGAAGCCTCGTGTGGGCCGCACCGAGGACAGCAGGTATCCAGTCGCCTTTAGGGTCAAGCGCAGTGCGCCAAGCGCGTGCGGTTTGCTCCGGTGAAAGAGCCTCGCCAAGGCGCGCTGCGTATTCTTCACCAGCGGAGTTACGCCAACGTGCCTCCCCTGAGTAGGACAGGAATACCACCGGCCGGACCACTCCGTCGGCGAGAGCATCGGAATAGCCATAGGTGTGATCGGCTTGGGAGACGAGGTGCCCCTCGCCATCTTCGTCGTAGCGGACGAAGGGGATCGTGGAATCATCGGAGCGAAACGGGGTTCCCGTGAGCGCAAGGCGCCTCGTGGCATCGCGATACGCCTGCCGGATTCCATCACCCCAGCTCTTTGCATCCCCGCCGTGGTGAATCTCATCAAGGATCACGAGACTCCTGTGCGCCGTGGTGATGGCATAGTGCTTGAATGGGTGCATGGCAACTTGGGCGTAGGTCACCACAATGCCATGGTAATGAGGGTTAACTGCGCCCGAATTTTTGAAATGAGGATCTAGAGAGATTCCTACCCTCGACGCCGCCTCCGCCCACTGCACCTTCAGGTGCTCGGTGGGAACCACCACGATGACTCGTTCTACGACGTGGCTGTTGAGCAACTCGGTGGCAACCCGCAGCGCGAACGTCGTTTTTCCAGCTCCTGGAGTGGCAACAGCGAGGAAATCTGAAGGTTGAACGGCAAGATATTTCTCTAGCGCTTGACGTTGCCAAACGCGCAGATCATTACTCACTATTTGCGCATACTCCTGTAAATGCTTTCGCAGTCGGGACACACGGGGGACCCAGGTTTTGCTTGCTTGGTTACGGGAAAGGTTTCACCGCAGAGAGCAACCACGATGCGACCGGATACTGCCGATTCCACTATCTGATTTTTCTTCACATAATGGAAAAACTTCGGAGTATCGTCGTCAAGAAGCTCATCGCTACGAATATCTGGACGTTCGATCGTTTGAGTTTGAGTAGTCACTCCTCCTATTGTGCCCCACGTTCGCCTCTGACGCGAAGCGAGACTAGATTTATAGCTATGGAGCAGGATAAACGAGATACCTCGCACACAGGCGCGGCACCTGACTCCTCGCCTACCATTATCGACGCTACCTCCCGACCACTCTCCGCACAACGGATGAGTCAGAGAATATGGTGGCCTGGGAGAAGGAAAAAAGCTGCGCTCATTACGTCGGCTCGGCAGTCCCCGGCTGAGAATCGGAAGCAACGCGAACGCCAATATGCGATCATCCAAGCGATCAGGCTGCCATTTCTAGCACTCGCGGCATTTAGCTACCTATATCTCGAGTTGGTGTGGTTCTCTGCCGTGCTATTTGTCATCTCGGTCCCGTTACCATGGATCGCGGTAGTCATCGCTAATGGAGTGGGACAACCGCGTGATCCGCGCGAAAGATCTGTGTACAAGCCGGCTCTGGCGCGCCAGCAATTATCCCACAATTCCCGGCCTGGTCCCGCCGCTATTGACTCCGGCGATACAAACTAATCTGAGAAAGTGACGAAACTTTATGAAATTTCCCGCCACTGATCATCTGCAGGAACAACACGATGACTTTGTGCGTTGTGCTGCCCAACTAAAGGCAGCCCTTATCAGTTACGAGTTCACGGCTGATGGGGTGCGCGAATTTTTAGGCGAGAATGCCTATAAGGCCCTCTACCGAGGCGAACCCCATGCGGTGCTTTTTTCTATGAGAAATAGCCGAACCCAACCACTGGCTCAATTAATAACTGTATTTCTCCTTCATCGGGCGTTAAGCGAGGAAGATCTCACCAAAATTTTCGGCAGCGAACTGCTCCACGACCTGATTCGAGTCGGCATCTTGGGGCCTAAATCCGCAAACGATAGCCACGTGACTGCGCTCATCGATATCCATCCCCACAGAGTTGACGGCAATGACTATTTTGTTTTTTCGGACTGCGATGCCTCTCAGTTGAGTAACTACATCCCCGGAAAGGATCACGTTCTAGGGGTGGGTGCAGCCAGCCTCTCTTTGTTATCGGCAACCAGTCGCAGTGCTGTGTCCTCGGTACTCGATCTGGGAACCGGGTCCGGCATCCAGGTATTGGGCCAGTTGCACGCGGCAGAGTCGATCACGGCGACCGATATTCATCCACGTGCTCTGCTATTTGCCCACGCAACCCTCGTGGACACAGCAGGGCTGATATCCGATAACCGCGCCACCGTTGATATTCAGCGCGGGAGCTGGTTTGAGCCAGTCCGCGGGCGTCGCTTCGACCGCATTATCGCCAACCCACCCTTCGTGGTTGGTCCTGATGATGTCTCGCATATCTATCGAGATTCAGGTCTCGCTCTTGATGGAGCAACGCAGTTATTGATGGAAAATATACCCGACTATCTCAATATGGACGGCACAGCTACGCTTTTAGGATCGTGGATTCACGAGTCCGGGCACTCCTTCCAGCAGCGTTTAGCATCGTGGCTTCCAGATAAGGGTGTGATGTGTTGGATACTCGAACGCGACCGGGTTTCGCCTGAACATTATTGCGGCACGTGGCTACGCGATGAATCCATCGATCCCCGGAGCGAACAGGGTGCTCACAAGACTCTCCATTGGCTCGACTTTTTTGCTTCCCATCATGTCTTAGCCATCGGATTCGGTTTTGTCTTCATCAAGAGAATCTCTGATGATCTGCCGTCAGATATTCTTGTTGAAGAACTCACCCACCCCATTGAGGATCTTGCTCAAGAGGCTGAAGAGTATTTCGCCCGTATCTCGTGGCTGCACGCCCAGACCGAGAACGAGATTCTGCAGGCTCGCTATCAGGTGCGTCCCGGTATTGCCCAGGAGGAGATAAGTGTGGCAGATGCAGAAGAGGCTATGGGCTTTGTTCCCGCAGCCAGGCGAATAACCCGCATGGACGGACCGAGATGGTCTCACGATATCGACGCCGAGCTAGCCGCTATTTTGGCTGGGCTACACCCTGAAGGCCTTAACCTCAGCGAAGTTATCGAACTCTTTGCTATCAGTCGTGGTCTCGATCCGGATCTAACCCAACAAGCTGCGCTCCCCGCGGTAGTGGATCTGATTCGTCACGGATTTATCATTCCTGCCGATCTTCTATCTGGGTCCTAGTATGAGGGCAGTTTTAATGCGTGTCAGCGAGGCTCAAGTTAGGGTAGATGGCCACATAGTTGGCCAGATTTCGTGTCCGGAATATGGCGGCATACTGGCCCTTATTGGTGTCGCAGCAACTGACGATGAATCTGACGTTGACACGATGGTGCGCAAGATAGCAGAACTGAGAATTCTCAAGGGCGAGCGTAGCATCTCGGACTTGGCAGCCCCAGTTCTCCTTGTTTCCCAGTTCACCCTTTTAGGACGAACCGCAAAAGGGCGGCGACCTTCGTGGTCCGATGCCGCTCACGCTGAGCAAGCGCGTGCCCTCTTTAATGCTGTAGTTTCGAAGCTCGCCAACCGCGGTATTTCCTGCGAACAGGGGGTATTCGGGGCAGATATGCAGGTGGAGAGTGTTAATGAGGGGCCGTATACGGTTCTCGTGGATACTCGAGCCACACTGTGACAGCGAAGGAAATAATTTTTTTCCAGAAGTAGGCGCGCATTCGGCCTAGGGGAACAAAATCCATCGATGCCCCGTTGTTAAATATAGAAACGTCGCTACCACATCTACCTCAGATTAGTTTATCGCTGTGAGTAAAGTAGCGTGCTTGAGTATAAGACGGAGAAAGCGGGGCACAAGTCGATGACGGCTGCTAAATACACCGAGAACACTGATGATGCTGTGCAGGAAAATATTCTCGACAACCCCCGTCCAGAAGTGGATACCCGCTCGCGACGGGGACAAACCAATGATAACCCCTCCGCAGATCTTGTTCGTGTCTATCTCAATGGTATTGGCAAGACCGCCCTGCTTAACGCGGAAGATGAGGTCTACCTCGCTCAAACTATCGAGGTCGGTCTGTATGCCGAGCATCTCCTGCAATCGGCCGAACGTCCCCTCACCCGAGCCATGAAACGCGATTTGAAAGTATTAGTACGCGACGGGCGAAAGGCTCGATCACACCTCCTGGAAGCTAATCTGCGGTTAGTTGTTTCCTTAGCCAAAAGATACACCGGTCGCGGGATGCCTCTGCTTGATCTCATTCAAGAAGGAAACCTGGGACTCATCCGTGCCATGGAGAAATTTGATTATTCGAAAGGCTTCAAATTCTCCACGTATGCAACGTGGTGGATTAGGCAGGCGATTACCCGGGGGATGGCGGATCAGTCGCGCACTATTCGCCTTCCAGTTCATCTGGTTGAGCAAGTTAATAAGCTCTCGCGAACCAAGCGTGAGCTCTATCAGCACCTCGGGCGCGAGGCTACCCACGAAGAGCTTGCCGAGGAAACGGGTATTGATGCCTCAAAGATTGAGATGCTTCTACGCCAATCGCGTGATCCCGTCTCGCTTGATATGCCGGTGGGCGCGGATGAGGAAGCTCCATTAGGTGATTTCATCGAGGACTCTGAGGCTGCAGATGCAGAAGCTTCGGTGGTTGCTACCCTGCGACATGCCGATATTAGAGAGGTAATCTCCACCCTAGAGCAGCGCGAACAAGATGTGATCCGAATGCGTTATGGGCTCGATGATGGCGTTCCTCGCACCCTCGATCAGATTGGGCGCCGTTATGGGCTTTCGCGGGAGCGGGTACGTCAGATCGAGCGCGAAGTCATGCGGAAATTGCGCGATGGCGATCGGGCCGAAAAATTACGAGCCTATGCCCACTAGATAAGACGATCGGGTTATCCCCTTGGGGGTAACCCTTTTCTCAAGGTTGTTCGACGCCTGATTAACGCCTGATTAACGTCTGATTAACGCCCTGAATGTGCCAGCCTTAGTGCCTGTGCTAGGTGTGGTGGACACCACTTCTCCGCCTTGGGGCTTTTGTTGTTATTATTTATTCCACGAGACCTCTGCGTGGGTCATCCCACATTTTGTTTACTATTAAAATTCACCCGAGCATAAATTCCACCTATAATTATTGGGAAAAGCGCCCTGGTGGTGACTCACTGCGAATGGAAGGCTAAGCCATGAAAGACCTCGTTGACACTACTGAAATGTATTTGCGCACCATCTTCGAATTAGAAGAAGAAGGGATCACTCCCCTACGGGCACGTATTGCCGAGCGCCTCGAACAATCCGGACCTACAGTGAGTCAAACTATTGCCCGTATGGAACGCGACGGCCTCGTCGTTGTCGCTAGCGATCGCAGCCTCCAGATGACTGTGAAGGGGCGAGCACTCGCCATTTCTGTCATGCGTAAACACCGCCTGGCCGAGCGCCTGCTTGTCGATATCTTAGGCCTCGACATTAATAAGGTGCATGAAGAAGCGTGCCGCTGGGAACATGTTATGAGCGAAGAAGTTGAGCGGCGTGTTATTTCAGTGATTGGCAATTGCGAACGGTCACCCTTCGGCAACCCCATCCCAGGGCTTGAGCAGCTCGGTGTTCACCTTCAGGAGCCCGCAGGTCCGGGGGTCCGTGCCACTGATACTAGGAATATCAGCACTATTCAGCAGGTACGCATCGTTCAAATTAATGAAATCCTCCAAGTAGACCCACATTATTTCAAAATGTTGTATGACGCGGAGATGACTGTGGGAACCACGGTAGAACTCCAGCACCGCGAAGATGGGGGCATCTCTCTGATAAAGGGAGACAAGGTGATCCACCTCGATGAGGAGATGGCTCACGCCGTTCGGGTTGAAGCTCTCTAGACACTAGAAAGGCTAAGGGTTTGAAACTCCTAGTTACCGGAGGCGCAGGCTATGTAGGTAGCGTGTGCGCCCAGTACCTCATAGAACGCGGTCACGAGGTTGTCATTATCGATAATTTCTCCACCGGAAACCGCGAGGCCGTACCCAAGAAGGCGCAGCTTCACGAAGGCGAAGTGGCTGACCTCATTGATCCCGTGCTCGCTTCTGGGCGTATCGACGGCATCCTCCACTTCGCAGCTCGCTCCCTTGTAGGTGAATCAGTAGAAAAACCTCACGACTACTGGCACGGTAATGTCATCACCACTCTTGGCATTCTCGACAGCATGCGACGCCATGGGGTTAATAACCTGGTTTTTAGTTCCACGGCTGCTACCTACGGTGAACCCGATGAGGTGCCCATCACCGAAGATATGCCTACTTCGCCGACGAACCCATACGGGGCCACGAAACTAGCGATCGATCATGCTATTTCTTCGTATGCTCATGCCTATGGCTTGGGAGCCACGTCACTGCGGTATTTCAACGTAGCCGGAGCTTATGGACCTATCGGAGAAAACCGAGAGATTGAAACCCATTTAATACCGCTCGTCCTCCAGGTTGCTATGGGGCATCGTGAAAAGATCATGATTTTCGGCGACGATTGGCCGACCCCAGATGGTACCTGTATTCGCGACTATATCCATATTCTTGACTTAGCCCAAGCACATGCCCTTGCACTAGAGAGTAATACTCCCTTCACCCACAGGATTTTCAATCTTGGTTCTGGTGATGGTTATTCGGTCAAAGAAGTCATAGATACCTGCCGAGAGGTTACTGGTCATTCGATCCCTGCAGAAATTAAGCCCAGACGTGCCGGGGATCCAGCTGTGCTTATTGCATCCTCGAGCAAAGCTCAGAAAGAGCTGGGCTGGAAACCAGAGCATAAGGACCTGCGCACCATTATAGAAGATGCGTGGGCGTTTACCTCCAACCTTGGAGATCAAGCGCACAGTAGCTAGGCGGCAGCGCGGCCATTTTTGAGGAGGTTAAGCCAGGTACGGTCACACCCTCTTTTTGCGGCCTCGATGAGCTCTTCTTTTTTACCTGCTGTATAACACTCATATATGAGTTGACTAAGTCGGTGATGAGGGTCCAACTCCCCCACGGCGCGCTCATCATTTGGGTTGGCGATGCAGTGGGCAAGGTTCACGCAACATAGGGCATTTGCCCGAATATCTCCGCCGTACCGCGCTGCCACCTCGTGGGCAAGTTTTATGGCCGCTCCGGGGCTTATAAAGAGCACTCGAAGAACGGCGTCTCGTAGGGTTATATGCCCCATAAACTGGGCGAGCACATCTATATCGCAATCAGTGATCGGCCGTAAAGGATCCGCTTCGATGCTGAGAAGAATGGTCGCTAGGTCGTGACAGCGATTCAACAGAGTGTCGGGATCAACCTGAGCGCGAGCCACCATCTTTCTACTTTTAGCTTCCGTGGATGCAGCGGAAGTTGGGATGCGACCAGTGATAAAACCCTTTTGCTTGAGATTGGATTTCTTATCGGTAAAAGCAAGATGGTACCGCTCACCGGCGCTCAAGGAAGGGATGAGCCAGCAGCCATCGAGAGGACGGAGTGGGTGGAGAGATTTGAGCAATGGGCCAGGATCTAGCTCGCCGTGGATGATGAGACCGAAACAATACCGTGGAGCCATCGCCGATATTTTCTCTGCTAGCTCTGGGACGGCTTCGGTATCTCTGAGGGCGAATACCGCCACAATGGAGTGCGAAGCATCAAGCGCCGCTACAACTATCCTTTTATCTGACGGAGCTCCAAGGTATGGCGAAAGGCTGTACAGGAATATTGCAGCGTCGAATGGTTTCATATATCCATCAGAGCGCCTCGTGTTGGTCCTCGCGCGGCGGAGCGTCGTGGGGTCCGGATAATTGTGGATAACGAGGTAGTTTTAAGAAAAATTCAGTGTTTGACTAAATCGGCTAGAATTGACCTTTAACTATCTACTAGGGAGGTGTGCCATGGAAAAGCGCATATATGAACTCGAATTTCCTGCTCCGGAGTTTTCTGCGGCGAGGAACGAGGGCCCCTCTCTCATTATTGCCCTCGATGGCTTCGCCGATGCCGGCTCCGCTGTGAGTGACAGCGCGGAGCATCTCCTGGCCGCATTAGAGCATCATCTCGTCGCTTCCTTTAACAGTGACGAGCTCTTAGATTATCGCTCCCGCCGTCCTACAGTAACGGTGGACAATAACTCGGTCGCCCATATTGACGATTTCATGCTGGCGCTTCATGTGCTCAAAGATACGAAGAATAAGTCCTTCCTTCTGTTGTCCGGTCCCGAACCAGATCTACGTTGGGAGGCCTTTAGTGAGGTCATTGCCGATTTGGTCGAGCAGTTCAATGTCTCCCGCACGCTGTGCCTCTACGCCGTTCCTATGACGGTTCCCCACACACGTCCCCTGGTTCTAAGCGCGCACGGCAATTCACAGGAATTACTCGCTGAGCACTACACCCTTGATACACGCTTAGAAGTACCGGGATCAGCATCGCTTTTTATCGAAAAGGCGCTGGCGGATTCCGGGCGGAAAGTGGGCGGCTATACAGCACATATTCCCCACTACGTGGCAGCCTCTGACTATCCCGAGGCAACATTTACCCTTCTTCAGGAGGCCGCCAATACATTGGACCTGGAGTTACCGTTGGGAAGCTTGAAGGAGGATATACCTAAGGTATTTGCCATGATCCAGGAGCAAGTGCAGTCTCATCCTGAAATGTTGAGTATCGTAGAACATCTTGAGCACCAATATGATGAGTCGATGGCGCGTTACCGAGAGAAAATCGAATCCGAACGGGGACGTGCTTCCCTTCTCGGCAACGAGATTCTTGATGCAGAGAAGCTTGGTGCTGAGTTTGAACGTTTTTTGCAGGACATTGAAGATGATAAATCTGAATAATTGAGTTCAAAGAGCTTTTCTGAGTTAAACAGCTAAGTCGTAAGCGAGGGTGGCTATGAAATTGACCGAGGTATTGCCCGATTTAGCGGAGGTGCCTGATTCTCTCATTGATGAGGTTATCTATGACTCCTTCCAGCAATGGGCTACGTCCCGCTCAATTAGCCTCTACCCTGCTCAGGATGAGGCAGTTTTCAGCTTAGTTGCTGGTGATAACGTTATCCTTGCAACCCCCACAGGAAGTGGGAAATCAATGGTGGCCATTGCAGCACACTTCATTGCTCTCGCTCGCGGCCAGCGTAGTTTCTACACCGCCCCCATTAAAGCTTTAGTTAATGAAAAATTCTTCGCTCTGTGTGAGATTTTTGGCGCGGAATCTGTCGGCATGATGACTGGCGACGCCACTGTCAACGGTAACGCTCCGATCATATGCGCGACCGCAGAAATTGTTGCCAATATTGCCTTGCGTGAGGGTAAAGATGCAGATATAGACCTAGTAGTAATGGATGAATTTCACTATTACTCCGAGCCGGATCGTGGTTGGGCGTGGCAAGTACCTCTTATCGAATTGGCACAAGCCCAATTCTTGCTTATGTCTGCAACTCTGGGCGAGACTCGCTTTTTAAGGGAGGATTTGAGCGCCCGAACTGGTCGGACAACTTCCCTCATCGGTCAAGATACAAAGCGTCCGGTTCCGCTTGATTTCTCGTTTGTCTACACCCCCATTCATGAGACAATTGAGAATATTCTGAGTACCTCCAAGGCTCCTGTCTATGTTGTACATTTTACCCAGCGCGATGCCATTGAGAGAGCGCAATCCCTAACCAGCCTGTCCATAGTCAATGCTGAAGAGAAAAAGAAGATTGCACAAGAGATAGGTGATTTTCGTTTCACCACCACCTTCGGCAAAACTCTATCTTCACTATTGCGGCGTGGAATTGGAGTGCACCATGCTGGCATGTTGCCGAAATATCGGCGTTTAGTGGAAAAATTATCGCAAACGGGTCTACTGAAGGTTATCTGCGGAACAGACACACTCGGCGTGGGCATTAATGTCCCAATCCGCACGGTACTCTTTACGGGATTAGCTAAATTTGACGGCTCTAAGATGCGCATTTTAGCATCCCGGGAGTTCCACCAGATAGCGGGTCGAGCGGGTCGAGCAGGCTTTGACTCTGTTGGCTACGTGGTCGTTGAGGCAACCGAACATGAAATTGAGAATTGGCGGATGCGAGAACGCGCAGGTGCAGATCCTGCGAAAATCAGGAAGCTACGCAAAAAGTCTGCACGTGATGGGGAAATTACCTGGACTAAGAAGACCTTTGAACGACTCATCGAAGCGGAATCTGAGGGTTTACGCAGTCAGTTCAGAGTAAGCACCTCCATGCTGATTAATATTTTGTCCCGCGAGGGTGACGGATTTGAGCATATGCGCCATTTAGTGCGCAGTAATCACGACCGGCGCGGCAAGCAAAACAAAGATATTCTCAAAGCTCTCGAGCTATTCCGCAGTCTCTTGGATGCTGGGATCGCCAAGCGACTTGAAACCCTAGATGCCACGGGGAGACGCTATATTCTTACCCAAGAGCTCCAGCGAGATTTCGCCCTCAATCAACCATTGAGTCCTTTTGCAATGGCGGCTCTGGAACTCCTCGACCCGGATAGCCCCACCTTTGCTCTTGATGTGGTGAGTACGTATGAGGCGATTCTGGAAGACCCCAGAGTCCTCTTGATTGCACAGCAAAAGCAGCGTCGAGGAGAAGAAATCGCGGAATTGAAGGCAGAGGGGGTTGACTACACCGAGCGCATGGCCATCGTTGAGGATATTACGTGGCCCAAACCGCTAGCGGAAGAGTTAGAAAAGGCCTACGAGCTCTATGCTCAGGAGGTCCCATGGGCGCGAGAATTCGAGCTACGACCCAAATCGGTCGTGCGAGAAATGATAGAGAAAGGCATGACGTTCTCGGATCTGGTGGCCACCTATTCTTTAGCCCGCGCAGAAGGGGTCATCTTGCGCTATCTCACGGACGCCTGGCGCACACTACGACATTCAGTGCCGACTGAATTTCTCAATGAGGAGCTAGACGATATTATTGTTTGGCTTGGCGAAGTAGTGCGCCAAGTCGATTCTTCTCTTGTCGACGAATGGGCGCAAATGGCAGATCCTGACGCGCCTATCTCCGAAATGACTCTCCAGCAGGAATTAGCCTTTGGAGTGGAAGATCCAACGGCAGTCAGCGCTAATCGTCGTGCCTTCGGCATTATGGTGCGCAATGCAATGTTTCGGTTGCTGTCGCTTTTCGCCTGGGAGAAAGAGGCAGAGCTCGAGACCATGACCGATTATTTAAGCCCTCAACCAGACTTTGGGGCTTGGATGGATAATTATTTTGACGAGTACGCGGATATAGACACAAGTTCCGCGGCGCGCAGCGGTGACTACTTCCACCTTAAGGAGGAAGGCAGGGTTATGAAGGCCACCCAAATCCTCAAGGATCCCGAGGATGATCGGGCTTTCCGTTTCATAGCTCATGTCGATCTCGATGCCTCAGATGAGGCGGGCGAAGTACGCTTTGCTTCGATCGATTTTGTCGGATAAAGGAAAAATCCCCTCGGTTGGAAGACCAAGGAGATTTCAGGCGTTTGCTGTACTAGCTGAGAATTTCGTCGATATCGAAAGCTTGAGCTAGCCCGTGAACGGTTGCTGCGATCTTGATGGCCTCGAAGATTTGCTCCTTGCTGAGCCCTTCTTTACGCAGAATGTCCTCATGCGCAATCGTGCAGTGTTCGCAGCCGTTGATGGTCGAAACTGCGGTGGCCCATAGTTCAAAATCTGACTTGTCCACTCCGGGATTAGCCATGACATTCATGCGAAGGCCCAAGCGGACCTGGGCATAATCGTCGCCGAGCCACCCTTTGGCGCGATAAGCGACATTATTCATGCCCATAATAGAAGCTGCAGCAAACGCTGCTTCATACGCTTCGGGGCTCAGATTTTCCTTAGCTTCAGCAGCTATTTCCTGTAGTACCACAGCATTACGGGATGCTGCTGCTGCAGCTAAGAAGGTACCCCACTTTTGCTGCTCAGTGAGAACTGAAGCACGCGCGAGTGAACTCACGTTGAGTTTAAGATCCTTAGCGAATTGCGGCACCGAAGTCTTGAGGTTGTCAATGCTCATATTATTTCAGGCCTTCTTGAAGAACGGAGAAGCGATCGATGCTCTTGGTCGGATCGTTCTTTTGCCAGTTGCAGGCGCAAACTTCTTCCGACTGCAGAGCGTCAAGAACCCTCAGGACCTCGTCAACATTGCGACCCACGGCATCTGGAGTCACTGTGACAAATTGAATATATCCATCAGGATCTACAATGAAGGTTGCCCGATCAGCTACGCCGTCGGCGTTTTCAACACCGAGAGCGCGAACCAACTCGTGCTTGATATCGGAGAACATCGGGAAAGGAATGCTCTTGAGATCTTCGTGCTGTGCTCGCCAGTTGAAGTGGGAGAACTCGTTGTCAACGGAACCACCGAGTACCTGGGTATCGCGATCTTCGAAATCCTCGTTGAGCTTTCCAAAAGCAGCAATTTCGGTTGGGCACACGAAGGTGAAGTCTTTGGGGTAGAAGAAAATTACCTTCCACTTACCTTGATATGCGTCGAGGGAAACAGTCTCGAAGTAATCTTCAGGTGAGGCGGCGTTGACATCGTGCAAGTCGCCACCTTTGAGTGCGGTGAGACTGAATTCGGGGAATTTTTCGCCAATAGACAAAACTGCCATGGGTATGCTCCTTCAAGCGGATGGTTTCTGAAACTGTCGGCCGATGAACCGGCTCTCCATTGATATCTTACATCCGATAGACACATTGCGCTAACGACTGAACCTATAATTAAAGAATGGAGAAAAAGGTTTTGACTATCAATCTTGCTAACTGGGTTCCCTCACCCAGGGTTACCCACTCAACTCAAAATATCGACTTTCATTGTTAATTTTCTGCTATAGATCAACTGAAAATAATACTTCCTTTGCTATTGTCTATAGCTATGATGAACAAAGAGTATCGGCCTACCCTCGCCCAGCTTCGCACCTTCGTCACTATTGCGGAGAATAAACATTTCGGTACAGCGGCCAGTAAATTAAATATCTCCCAACCCTCGCTCTCACAAGCCCTCGTTGCTCTCGAACAAGGCTTAGGAGTACAACTGATTGAGCGTTCCACCAGGCGAGTTATTATTACTCCAGCCGGCGAGAAGCTCTTCCCACTCGCCAAGGCTACCTTAGACGCTGCAGACACCTTTATCGCCCACGCTCACGGCGCCTCAGGCACGCTTACCGGCCCCCTCTCTTTAGGTATTATCCCCACCATCGCACCCTATATTTTGCCGCAGATATTTACGAAAGTACGAGAAGAGTATCCCAATTTAGAACTCCAAATCGTTGAAGATCAAACACACCATCTCATTAACCAGTTGCGAGATGGCACCATAGACTGCGCATTACTAGCTTTACCTACGAATACAGCGGGTCTGCATGAGATTTCTCTCTACACAGAGTCCTTTCTCATGGTGGTTCCTGCTGATCATTCCCTAGCCGGGCGCGACGACTTAGTATTGGAGAACCTCAAAGATGTATCGCTCCTCCTCCTTGATGATGGCCATTGTCTCCGGGATCAAGTAGTAGACTTGTGCCGCCAGGCTGACCATAACTTTTTACCCACAACATACAAAGAAACTCGCGTGGCGTCCCTAACCACCGTTTTACAGCTCATTACCGCAGGTATGGGAGCTACCCTCATTCCCGAATCCGCTGAAGCAATCGAGTGCTCTCGAACGCATGTGGCCACAGCATCTTTTGCCGAGGGAGTCACGGCTTCGCGAGAGGTAGGCTTAGCGTTTAGAAATTCCTCGATACGTACCACTGACTTCGAACTCCTAGGACAGCTTATTACCCGCGCCTTTGATGATATTCGGCACCAGCGTCCTGGGATCAGGTAAAAAAATTGCCCGCATAGGCGGGCAATTTTTTTCTACATCTCCGGGTACTCTCCGTGAGCAAGCTGCCGATACATATGCACGGAAAAATGGTATATGGCGGGCAACAGAATGACTGCGCCCAAACCGCAGGTCACGATAGTTCCCAGACCGGCTACTAAACCAATGAGAAGGGTGGCTCCTAAAACTGGGAAAAAGTTCTTCAGAACAATTGAGATTGACGTGCCGATGGAACCAATTACCGAATCGCGGCGATCAGCAACCAAATACTCACAGAAGCTTAAGAACAGCGAGGCAATAAAGAGCCACAAGTTAGAAACCAACACGGTCGTAATAAGAGCCCCAATGGCCACTGTGGGGAGGCCAGTTTCTGGATCAACAAACATCGTGGAGGAGTTAGCACCGAGAGCTACTTGAATGAGAAGCGTTGGTACCTGAATAATCAGGCTTACAAGAAGCGCCACAAGGAAAACAGGAACATAGTTAGTGCGCTCTTTCATTCCTGCCCAGCTCAATGGGCGACCATCAATCTGGTCAAGGAGGAGAGCCAGCAAGAATGGGGAAAGTGCAGCAATGATTAGGGAGATCCCAAATGTGAGGAGGGTCGAACTCAGCGAATCCTCTGCTTGTACCTCATAGATAGCTCCATCAACCGCGTTGGGGTCAGCGATCATCCCACCTGAGCTGTAAAACCCTAAGACACCGTACGCTATACCGACAATCAGGCTCAGCAGGAGAAAGAGCGCCGCCCCGCCGATCCAGAGTAAAGGCTTAGCAAACGTAGCCTTGAAGGCGTAGCTAAAGGCCATCATGATATCGAGGCCCTTGTCCCGAGTCACCATGCGTGTTTCAGTGTAGGGGTTGATCTTATCTGGTCGATCCTGGACAGGATCGGAAAAGCCGGCTGAGGTGCCATCACCGTAGTAGCCATATGGATTTTCGCTATACGGTTGAGCACTCTCCGGGTGCTGGAAACCCTCAGAACCTGGATCTTCACCTAATGGTGGCTCGTGCTTGTCTGTCATGATTTATGCCTTCCTGTTACGTGAAATACGAATACGGATATAAGGGTATCCAAAAACTTTCACCACTGCTGGCACCACCCCTCAATGTGAGGCCCTTAAAATGGGCGCCACCCTTTCCATACACTAAAGTGATTTAGCAACTATGTCTATACCTACATCACATGACCACAACACAAATCAGCGAGGTCGCCGGCGACGCAATCAGACACAGCTAGATCCAGCGCACTCGCAGCTAAGAGATACGCTTCGAGCTCGCTTGGATAATGTGAGCCTAAGTGATGCCCGAGTTTTTGGTATCAGACTTAAAAAAGCACGCAGCCTGAAGGCCCTTTGTGCGATCGAGAATGATATCACCCGCGCCGAAAAACTCGTCCATTCGCGCAGTATGCTCGTACCCGACATCGTCTACCCTGCTAGCCTTCCTGTTTCCGGCCGTAGAGACGATATAGCGGCAGCGATCCGCGATCACCAGGTCGTTATTATCGCTGGCGAAACTGGCTCAGGTAAAACCACGCAATTGCCCAAAATATGTCTAGATTTAGGGCGCGGGCGACGGGGGCTCATCGGGCATACCCAGCCCCGTCGACTAGCAGCACGAACCGTAGCGGAACGAATAGCCCAAGAACTCGGCCAACGTGTAGGCGAAACCGTGGGTTATGCCATCCGCTACGACGATTCGGTTGGGCCAGCGACCGCTGTCAAACTGATGACGGACGGTATCTTGCTGGCCGAAATGCAACGAGACCGCTATCTCAACAACTACGACACCATCATTATCGACGAGGCACACGAGCGGAGTCTCAATATTGACTTCCTGCTCGGCTATCTCAAACAGCTTTTGCCTAAGCGCCCAGACCTTAAGGTGATTATCACCTCCGCAACCATTGATCCCGAACGCTTCGCGCGTCATTTTGGACCCTCGCCTGATAAGCCCGCACCCATTATTGAGGTATCGGGGCGAATCTACCCCGTGGACATTCTCTACCGCCCCTTGGAATTGGTCGAAGCAGATCGAACGGTAGAAGTGGATCCTCTCGATGGGCTTCTTCTCGCTATCGAGGAACTTATGAGCTACGGTGAGGGCGATATCCTATGTTTCTTCGCCGGCGAGGCCGAAATCCGAGAAGCACTCGAGGCAATTGAGGGCCGAGGGTGGCCACGTGTAGAGGTCGTTCCGCTCTTCGGACGCCTATCTAATAATGAGCAACACAAGGTCTTTAGCCCACATTCCATCAGGCGCATAGTCTTAGCAACCAATATCGCCGAAACATCCCTCACAGTTCCAGGGATTCACTACGTGATTGACACTGGCACAGCACGAATCTCGCGATATTCGGTTCGCACCAAAGTCCAGCGGCTGCCTATAGAACCGATATCCCAGGCTTCCGCTAACCAACGATCCGGCCGATGTGGACGTGTAGCCGACGGTGTAGCTATACGGCTGTACTCGGAGCAAGATTTCCAATCTCGCCCCGAATTTACCGATCCTGAAATTCTGAGAACGAATCTAGCCAGCGTTATTCTCCAAATGTCAGCTCTCAACCTTGGCGATATCGAGGACTTCCCTTTTATCGAAGCCCCCGATACCAAGGCCATCCGGGACGGAGTATTGCTGCTGCATGAACTCAACGCCCTCGAACAGACGGAAACAGCAAATGGGAGCTATAAACTTACCCCAATTGGTCGAGACGTGGCTCGCATCCCGCTCGACCCACGTATGGCCCGTATGCTCGTTGAAGCGTATAAACTGGGGTGCCTGAAAGAGGCCCTGATCGTCGTAGCCGCCATGAGTATCCAAGAAATTCGCGAGCGTCCCCTCGACAGCCAAGCTCAGGCGGATCAACTCCATGCCCGATTTAAAGATAAGAAATCCGACTTCTCGACCTATCTCAATCTGTGGGAATATCTGGCAACGATTCGCCAAGAATTATCTGGCAACCAATTCCGCAAGCGTGTATCCCGAGAATATCTCAACTATATGCGCATTAGAGAATGGTTTGACTTAGTTCACCAGCTGATAAATATCTGCTCCCAATTAGGGTGGAACCTTTCTACTGTGCAGGAGCTCAGTGATTTTGTTCGGGGAAAAAAGCAGGGACTTTCTCAGTCACACGACTTGCTCATAGACCAAAATCAGACTGATGCCTTGCACCAATCTCTATTATCGGGTCTTCTCTCCCATATCGGTATACGAGAGCTGGACAGCAAAGAATACCGAGGCTCCCGCAATACTCGGTTCATGATTTTCCCCGGATCCGCGCTCAGTTCTTCGAAGGCGCCGTGCGTGATGGCTGGCGAACTCGTAGAAACGTCGCGTCTCTGGGCCCGCGATGTTGCGGAAATAGATCCACGGTGGGTGGAAAAATTAGGTGGCCCGCTTCTCAAGCATCAGTATTCGGAGCCGCACTGGTCGGCAAAAAAGACGGCAGCGATGGCGTACCAAAAGTCCACTCTCTACGGAGTTCCTGTTGTCATCGACCGGCTTGTCCCCTATCACCGAGTTGATCTGCGAGCTGCCCGGGATATCTTCATTCGCCACGCTCTGGTACAGGGCGAATGGACCACTCACCATTCTTTCTTCCACGAGAATAGGGAAAAACTTGACCGCGCACAGGACATCGAAAGCCGCGCTCGCCGACGCGATATCGTCGTGGACGAAGACACGCTCTTCGATTTCTACGAGCAACGAATCCCTGAACATATTGCTTCGGGGCGCTCTTTTGATAATTGGTGGAAGCGGAATCGGGCGAAAAATCCGCATCTTTTAGACTTCAATCCCGAGAATTTGGTCAACGAACAAGCCCGCGATATCACCGAGGACCTTTACCCAAGCTTCTGGCACCTTAAAGATATGAAGCTGGAACTCAGTTACGAGTTCGATCCCGGCAGCCATAATGATGGCCTCACGGTTTATGTCCCGGTGCCGCTGCTGGCTGGACTCGACCCAGATCCATTTCAGTGGCTTGTTCCTGGTCTACGCGAAGAGCTCATCACTGAATTAATCAGATCGCTACCCAAACCTCTGCGGCGACAAATCGTTCCAGCTCCAGAGTTTGCGAAAAAAGTTCTCCCCCTCCTCGATGCCAGACTTTCTACTCCGTTAACCGCACAGTTATCAGAGCAACTAGGAAAGTTAGGTGCCCAAGGTTTAAGCCCTAGCGCATTTGATTGGGAAAAAGTTCCTGATCACCTCAAAGTGAATTACGCCGCGATCGATCGTCGCGGGAAGGTCATTGATCACGACCGCAATCTCACTCGTCTAAAAAAGCGGCGTTCGGATCAAATCAAGTCCTCCGTGGCAAATATTTCCCAAAACGTCAATACCCGCATTTCACAGACGTGGGCTGCCGACACTTTAGGAACTATCGCCGAGGAAGCGGCTGCCACGGTCGACGGACTGCCCGTGACCACCTATCCCGCATTAGTAGTTACTGAAAAGGGCGTAGCTATTCAGGCGATGGGCACCCGGGCCGAAGCTGAGCAGGCGATGATGACCAGTACGATGACCCTGTTGATGCGGGCCATTAACGTCAACGATCAAAGGATGCTTAATGGACTTAGTCTCAAGCAACGGGTAGCGGTGGAGAATTATCCCCATGGAGGTTCGCACGGACTCGTCAACGATGCTCGTATCGCAGCAATTCGAGATGCACTTATCGATCACGGTGGCCCGGTGCGAGACCCAGAGAGATACCAGCAATTAGAGGCTCTCATCAGAAATGATGCTCCGTCTAGGGTGCGCAGGATGATTGTAGATATTGCACCAGGACTGGTCGAATACTTGGCTGTTTCTGCAGAGCTACACAACTGGACCGGCGAGGCCATCGAGGATATGAGGAAGCAATTAGCGTTCTTGCTACCAGCACAAGCGCTAACGATTTATGGGATAAGACGTCTGCGACACCTTCCCCGGTATCTCAAAGCCATGCAATATCGGCTCGATGATATGGCGGCCAACCCCGATCGAGATGCAGAGTATCAGCATCGAATTGAAAAGCTTGAAGATCAGTTATCACTTCGCATCGAGAACCTCCCCCCAGCGCGGCGACGGTCACGTGAGGTCAAAGATATTCAGTGGCTCATCCAGGAGTTACGCGTCAGTTTCTTTGCTCAGCGATTAGGCACAGCGGAAAAGGTCTCAGAAGCAAAAATTAGTAAAGCTATCACTCGCCTGACATAAATTTAAAAGGGATGGGGGCATACTCCCTCCATCCCTTGGATCTTTTTAGTTGTTTTCAGCCTCGCGCTCGCGGCGATGCATCAGGCGAATCTCAGCCTCAAAGTCGGCAGCTGATTCGAACGATTTATAAACCGAAGCAAATCGAAGATAGGCCACCTCATCGAGTTCTCGCAGTGGATCGAGAATAGCCAAACCAATATCATTGGCGTGAATCTGCGAGGAACCGTGCGACCGGACAGTGGCCTCCACTTGCTGCGCAAGAAGCTTCAAAGCATCATCGCCCACATCGCGCCCCTGGCATGCTCTTCGAACTCCAACAATCACCTTTTCCCTACTAAAGGGTTCAGTGAGGCCGTTCCGCTTCATCACGAGTAGTTGAGCTTTTTCTACCGTGGTAAAGCGCCCGCCACACGACATGCACTCGCGCCGGCGTCGAATCGCCGCACCAGATTCGGCGACCCGAGAGTCGATCACTTTTGATTGCTCATATTGACAGAAGGGGCAGTGCATAGTCGTACTCATACCTTTTCGGATAAAAAGCGATATTTACCTACATCATAGACCGCCCCGATTTAACCACCCAGCGGAATCGAGGAATAGGAAGCGACGGCATATGCACTTTCCCCGTCGGGTTGGCTACTAGCCCCCTCGTCGTTAGCGACGAGCAGTCCGAAGAATATGAAAAGACCAAAGATGCCACCCGCAATATAATTTTTCCAAGCGCTATCACCTTCGTCGTGAGAAACTATCTCCGGATAGGTTGTACCGCGCTGCGGCTCATGCTCGAAGGGGTTGGATACGAGCGAATAAGACAACGTGCGTATATAACGAGGTCCGCTACTACTATGCGTGAGCGATCGAATAGCTCCTCCATCCCAAACCTCAGCCGGAGGAACCATAACAGCATCTGCCTTGTTCAATGGTTCTAATATCGTCATGGTGTGGCTCCTTATATCTCGCTAAAATCACCGGGTCTGGACTCATGATCTATTTCTAACAGTTATGTTCGAATTTAACGTCCCCACAGATCCAAAGCGGGGCTCAATACTATCCATTTAGCAACTATGTTCGAATTATGCTCATGTTCGAGAGATATGTCAATATACAAGTGTGAAATCTCATTTTTTTGCTGCTCAGGAACGCCTTGGGTGGGCGAAGATTTTTCGAACACTATCGCGCAAATAGTAAGTGCGTTCTAATAATTCGGAGTTCTTTACATCTAAACTCGCACAATCGAACACGGTGCCTTAAACTAAATAATCGAATACCTTGGCGAGTCAACTCGCGAGGACCAACCCACTCAAGGAAAGCGCATTATGGCCTCCAAGAAGACCTCCGACGCAACCAAAATTTCTGGCACTCTAGCTCGGGAGAAATTATCAAAGCGCCAGGAGACCATCCTCCAAGTCATCAACGACGCTCTGGTTCTGCGCGGCTACCCGCCCAGCATCCGAGAAATTGGGGATGCCACTGGCTTGCAGTCCACTTCCTCTGTTGCCTATCAACTCAGAGAGCTCGAGCGCAAGGGCTATATAAAAAGGGATGCAAATAAGCCGCGTGCTGTTGATATCAAGGTTAACCTCTCTCCACAGCGCACTGCCGCCAAGAAGGATTCTCAACCCATCAGTGTTCAAGACGAGAGTGATCGTGCACATACTTCCTATATACCGCTCGTCGGGGCGATTGCGGCAGGCAACCCGATTCTAGCCGAGGAAAATATCGACACCTACTACCCTGTCCCCAAAGATTTTGTAGGTGATGGCGACCTCTTCATGCTCCAGGTCGTTGGCGAGTCCATGCAAGACGCCGGAATACTGGACGGCGACTATATCATCATCCGATCTCAGCCTGTTGCCAATAACGGCGAGTTTGTGGCGGCTATGATCGATGGGGAAGCTACGGTCAAGGAGTTCAGAAAAGATCGAACCGGCATCTGGCTGCTGCCACACAACCCAGTCTTCGACCCCATCCCCGCAACTCCCGAAACCGAAATCTTGGGAAAGGTCGTCTCGGTATTTCGCACCTTTTAGGAACTGCCGCCCGAACCCTGCGGGGGTACAAACATTACCCCCGAAACGGAATTGTCAGTGAAATCACAGGAAACAACATAAACAAAGAACTAGTGTGTTTATCAGTTTTTCCCCAGCTAGATGAGTCAATTTGAGCGGCCTCGTAGAGGTATAGGTGTGGTTTTTAGGTCGTGATCGCACGGCCACTTCTGATTTTCCCCACATAAACATGCAAGAATAAAGGGAGGAATTTTCCAAACAAAAAGAAAACGGGCATTATTTCTCGCAGGCCTATGCCCGTTTCTAGGGCACCCGCCGCACATGCTCGGGGCAATATGAGGAGTGATTGAGACCATGTATTCAGAAGAACGCCGCCGCCAAATTGCTTCTCTTACCGCTGTGGAAGGACGAGTTAACGTCACCGAATTAGCCGCACGCTTTAATGTCACTGCCGAGACAATCAGACGTGATCTTGCGGTTTTAGATCGCGAGGGTGTCGTCCACCGGGTCCACGAAGGCGCGGTGGCGAACCAGACTTTTCAAACCACTGAATATCCCCTCGATACCCGAGCCCGTTCCGCCTCGGGGGCAAAAAATTCCATCGCACAAGCAGCGGTCAGATTCCTTCCGCCTTCACAGGGAGGAATATTCCTTGATGCCGGTACAACAACAGCAGCCCTGGCAGATATCATCGCGCTACAACCCCAAGCCAAGCAATGGGCGATCGTCACTAATTCTTTGTCCATTGCTCTTAATTTGGCCAATTCAGGTCTCGACGAAATCCAGCTACTCGGAGGCAGCGTTCGCTCAATTACCCAGGCAGTTGTCGGTGATACCGCACTAAGAACCCTCGCACTGCTGCGTGCTGAGGTTGCGTTTATAGGGACTAATGCCCTCACGCTTGATCACGGTCTCTCGACAGCGGACGCGCAAGAGGCTGCTATTAAATCCGCCATGATCACCAATGCACGCAAGATCGTCGTCCTGTGCGACTCGACTAAAATGGGTACAGATTATCTCGTGAGCTTTGGTTCGATTGCAGATATCGATGTTATCATCACTGATTCCAATGCCCCCGAATCCTTTGTAAAAGCACTGAAGGAAAACAATATAGAGGTAGTAATCGCAGACTAGGCACAAAAATATCCCGCTAGTCATAGCTACTAGCGGGATTAGTTCTAACCTTCGAGGATCTCACGCACCTTGGCGCGGGCATCCTTAGCACCGTCTGCGTGGAGAGCAGCCTGAGCAGCTCTCTGGCAGGTCTCAAAATCAACGGCTGCTAGCTGTGCACCCACTCCGGCGATAGCTGTCGCAGCGGTTGATAGCGAGTTCACACCTAAACCGGTGAGCACGCATGCAAGCATGGGATCTGCTGCTGCCTCACCGCAAACGCCAACAGCGGTATTCGTCCGCTGGCCTTCCTTGCACGTGAGATCGATCAAACGCAGCACGGCTGGCTGCCATGGATCCGTGAGATAGGCGAGCTGAGGAGACAACCTGTCGGCGGCCATCGTATACTGTGTCAGATCATTGGTGCCAATGGAGACGAAGTCTAGATACTGCATGATTTTATCTGCCATAAGGGCAGCCGCCGGAACCTCAATCATGGCACCTGCGACGAGGCCACGCTCGCGGCACAAATCTGAGAACCACTTGGCCTCTCGAGTTGTGGCTACCATTGGAGCCATTACCCACGTCGGAGCGGACTCGTCACGGCCTAGTTCACGAGCAGCTTGTGCAATAGCGTCGAGCTGACGGGTCATCAGTGATTCATTAGACAAGGCGATGCGCAAACCACGAACGCCCAGAGCTGGGTTAGTCTCGTCAATAAGGGATGCAAAAGCTATAGGCTTATCAGAACCAGCATCCAAGGTGCGTACAACTACTTTGGAGTCCGGGAACTGTTCGAGGACCTTTCGGTAAATGTCGGCTTGCTCATCAACACTTGGTTCTTCGGTGGCATTCAGGAAACACAACTCAGTTCGGAATAGACCGACTCCCTCAGCTTGTGATTCCTCAGCTGCAATGCGAGCGGCTTTACCGTCTTGCACATTGGCCAACAGCTGAACAGCATAGCCGTCCTTGGTTTGTGCCGGACCTCGCCACTTGGAGACCCACTCAGCTAATTCATTCGACTTGCGCTCTGCTGCTTGAGCAGTCTCCGGATGAGGCTCTACCTCGATAGTTCCCAGGTAACCGTCCACCAGTACGTGCGTTCCGGCTTTGATATCGGTGATTTCTGATCCAGCTGCGACAATGCACGGCACGTTGAGCTGGCGTGCAATGATGGCAGTATGAGAGGTAGGACCGCCTAATTCCGTGACTAAACCGACGAAATATTTAGTATCAAGCGCCGCGGTATCTGCTGGAGAAAGATCATCGGCGAATAGCACTACGCGCTCATCGACATCGGGGAGCCCAGGCTCTGGTTCACCGCGAAGCTCCGCGATTACACGATCGCGAATGTCCTTCAGGTCCGTGGTGCGCTCGGCCATAAGACCACCAGCGGCTTCAAACATGGACACAAATTTATCGGTAGCAGCCATCACAGCGTACTCCGCGGTGTGTCCACCCTTGATTCCCTTGGTCACTAGCTTGCGCCAGCCACGGTCGTTTACCATACCTGCGGTAGCCTTCAGTACAGCAGCGGCGTCGCCCACGGCATGCTCCGAGCGCCTGAGTAGGCGTCCGGCCACAATATCGGCAGCTCCAGCGAAGCGCTCTACCTCTGGCGCCCGAAGATCTTCGGCAAGCTGGGGAGACTCTTTGGGCAGCTCGGGGCGGGCGCTGATCCATACAGCCTTCGCGTAGCGGACACCCCCTACCACACCAGTACCTTTATATTTCGTGTTACCAGTCACATCGCTTGTCAATATAATTCATCCTCACTTTTACATAGCTAACAAACCCAGAACACCACAAAAATCCCAAAAAAGCAATACGATTCACACATTCGGGCTTCAAAACTCACCCTCTTTGTTGGGTTTTAATTGACATCTAAAAATAATAAGGCTTACTCTTCAAGGAAGATCCTGTTATCCTCTCAGCAGCGCGTCACTGAGCTGCACCTTAGCTTCGATGGCTGGATATCAACTCCGTATCAACTATGAGATATTTCAGCCATGAGCTAGGTTGCGGGATCCGCAACGGTTCAGGTGCCCCTCATAGCACCACACGGAAAGCGTTTTGTCCTGTTCTTCATACGCGCAACCCGGCTTTGTGCCATGGTGCCTTCGATGAAAGCCAGTAATTTTTGTGATCGTCACCCTCACTACCAACCCGAGCATAGATACAACTTTTCTGCTAAACGACGAGCTGCGTCCAGGTGGAGTGCACCGCATGGAAACGTCACTCAGTTCAGCTGGAGGCAAGGGGATTAACGTATCCCACGCTATCTTCAAGGCCGATCGCCGAACTCTGGCAGTTTTCCCTTGTTCGAAATCTGACCCGCTCCTCCCCCTCATCAGGCAGACCGGGATCCCCTACCGAAACCTCGAAACTTTAGGTTCTACACGAGTTAATACCACGCTTTCTTCCCCGAAGGGCATAACGACAAAGCTGAATGGCCAGGGTGCATCCCTCAATAGGCGAGATCAACTGCGACTGGTAGACCTGCTGCTGAACACCCTTGATCATGCGAGTTGGGTGGTACTGGCCGGATCGCTGCCGCCTGGGACCTCGCCGTCTTTCTATACGGAGCTCATCACCCTTATCAAAGGTGAATTCCCTCATCTCAACATCGCTGTTGATACGTCGGATGCTCCCTTGCAGTCGGTTAGCGACAACCTCCTGATAGCGGCGCCTGACCTTCTCACCCCCAATAGTTTCGAACTCGGCCAGATTATCGGAATACCCGGGGAAATGCTGGAAAAAAAGGCCTTCGACGACAATATCGAACCTATCATCTTGTCTTCACAGAAGATTCTCAAGCGCGGCGTCAAGGAACTATTGATCACTCTCGGAGCAGCAGGAGCAATATTGGCTACAGAAAGCGGCATATTTTTCGCTAAGGCGCCACATATCAATGTGCGCTCGACGGTCGGCGCGGGTGACTGCGCTCTGGCGGGTTATCTCATGGGGCGTACTAGGGGGCTGTCTTACCCCGACTCTCTAGCTTTGGCGACCGCTTATGGCTGCGCCGCCGCTTCTTTGCCAGGGACCGAGATACCAGACCCCGCTGGAGTACATCCGGAGCGCATAAAGATTAGCCAATGGACTTAAAAGACCCACTTAGGTAGCACAAGCGTCGATAATTGCCTAGAATCAAGTTTGACTCTTGAATTGCGACTTCTAACGTCGCAGCTACGTATAGCTCTGAGTTAATACAAGAGAATGAGTTTAATGACCCGGTGGGCACTTTATGCGTCCACTTTTACTGAAAGGATCCATTCCTATGGCTTCTAAGACCGTTGTTGTCGGCTCCGCAGTCGGCCTACATGCCCGCCCTGCTTCCATCATTGCCGAGGCTGCTGGTGAATTTGATGAGGACATCTTCCTAAGCATTGAAGGCGAAGACGATGACGAAACTGACGCTGCGTCCTCGTTGATGATTATGGCCCTCGGCGCAGAGAAGGGGACAAAGTTACGGTTGTTTCGGAAAACCCTGAAGCCGTAGAGAAAATCGCTGCCTTGATCGAAAAAGATCTCGACGCCTAGGGCAAATCGAACAAACGCGGGTCACTATGAGCCCGCGTTTTTTATTTGCGCCTGAGGAATTTCCTCAAGAGCTGCAGTGCAGGCTCCCTATTGAAGAAGTTCCGTTTTACCCCCTCGGTTATTGTATTTTTTGCGACCTTCGGTACCTTTTTCCCTTGACTGACACGAGCCTTTTGCAGCTCACCTTGAAGTTGGGTCGCTTGCGCGCCCAAGGTTTGCAAACCGCCTATGCGTTGCTCGCCCATGAGAGCCCCACCCTGTTCTAGGATTTCTAAGGCTGGTTCAAAAGCTCCGCGGTCTCTTAAACGTTGTGCTTCCTCAAGGCTGGAAAGCTTTGTGTCGAGGCCTTTGATCACCTGAATTTCTGCAGCGCTAACGCCCTGGGCGGTCACCGCGTCTTCGTTTTCGGTGTTAATCAGCAGATAGTAAACAGCGAGCTCAAGATCATCGAGGATTTCGGTGGCTTGAGTGGTTGCCAAATTAGTGGATGTGGAATAGAACTCGTCTGAGAACTCTGCCATCTCTAATTCCAGACGCATCTCCCCAATTAATCCTAAGGCGCGTTGAAGGTCGACGCGGGAGATGATTGCACTGTTTATCATTAGCATCCGCAGGGGGGCATGGAAAATGGGCGGAATGAGATCCATATGACCGCGGAGTAAAGGTTCAATCGCTGCTCCCAGGCGCGCCCCAGCGCGCAGGAATCCCTCGCTCATGAGTTTGTTACTCACGTCGTAGAGAACTTTGATCATAAGTGGCTCGTAGACTTCAGTCTCCTCAATAAGTCCAATGAACTCATCCGTGGCGTCGACTAAAGCATTAGACTCATTGCTGGCCTCGAGCTCAATTTCCGCAGCTTCGCTGATCATCATATGCAGTCTGAGGACCGAAATCTCTATGTGGTTTTCGGCAATCATCTCCTCGTCTTGAGCCTCAAGAAATTCCTCAAGGAAGAGCTGAGTTCTCATTTTGGCGATTGTCGCCACGGAATTGCGGATCGCCAAAGATTGCGCGAATTCTTGCGAAAGTGTGTCCCACAGGGCGATAGCTTCGGAACACAGTAACAGGATCTCCGCTGTTTCCTTGGTGGGTTGTGCCATAAAATCACTGATACTGATTTGGAATGCTGCGAATACGAGATCGAGACCCGTTTCATTTCCAAATTCGGGATATCTCCGGGCAAAAATAGCCAACGCTCGCGCCCGCTCAATAGAGCGCCCCGAGGACAGTTTGAGGGCTCGGAAAAAGTCCACATGGATAAAAAATTGCTCAGGTTCGCCATTCCATTGCTGCTCTAGACCATGAGCGTGTTCGTCGAGGACAGTGCGAATAAGATCCACTTCTGCTAGCCGCCACAACATCAATTCCAACTCTACGAGGATCATGCGTAACTCAAACTGCTCCGTTTGGTGATAATTGTTGTATAGCTCCACGGCGGCATCGAGCAGACTACGCATGAGTGCGATATCCACCGTGACCTCAAATTCCTGCTGTTTGAGGTGTTGGATATGTATGAAGGCCATATTGCGCATCTTCAGTACCTGCAGAGTGGGCTCTGGCACCTCGAATCCGTAGCCACTGTGCTCCCCGAAATATTCGTCATCGCTGAGTGCGATCGTACAAGCGTCAACAACCAGATGCCAGGCCTCCACTGCTTGTTGGCGACGCAGTTGCGCGTCCTTAGATTCTTCCGCGAAAACCTGTTCCTCGTTGGAGGTTTCCAGCGCCCGGGTGGAGTCCTGAGCATCAGCAACCAATTGGTGGATTTTCTCGAGATAGTTTTCGCTCATATCGTATAAGGTAGCAAGATTTTCACTGCGATATTAAAGGAGGCTGCCCAAGGAACGAGATGCACAATATCTGGCACATAGAATATGAGCGCTGGCACCTCTCCCCTCGCCTATTGTCAACAGACTATACAAGGGACGCTCCAGCACACCCTGCCTTAAATATCCCGAACTTCTATAAAGTCCCTAGGGCGCCTATCGGTGCATTCGGCCTTGCTAATCCTGATGATCCACTTAGTCCCCTGCCAACTATAACAGCCAGATCTGCCGTGGTAACCAGCAGAAATAGAGCATGGAAAAATAGGTGCGACTTATCCTGGGTCACCCCATGCCTAAATATGCGCGACCACTTTCGTAGATAGCCGACAACTAGCCGGCGGAGCACAGCATATACCAACACGATCGCATCGATCCCTCTATCCAAGGCCTATTTTTCAAGAGAAAAGAGAGACAAAACTCCACCTACACATGCGCCGCCCCTAAAGATATCCACCATGATCACGATTGGGTCCAGGATTTATCTCAGGATCGAGGAATAAAATCAGCCGCGACAGCAGGCTCGGGGTATAGGACAGGAAGACCCCAAGGGTAAGCTCAAGGGGTTAGAAGTTGGAAGACTAATATCAAAACACAGCTCAGAACTGTGCGTTCTGGCCTTCGCCCAGGGTAGTATACACCCGTTTCAATAGCGGGTAGATGATAATAATGCCAACAGAACCCAACGCTATGCCTTCTAGTTCTACTCCAAATATCGGAAGGGTGAGATTACCAATGCCTGCGACCAAGGCGATAGCGGCGGCGGTTAGATTAACCGGATTGTTAAAGTTAACATGATTGTCTTGCCAAATTCGCACGCCTAACATGCCGATGAGACCGTAGAGCACCAATGCTGCCCCACCGAGAACACCGACAGGAATCGTGAAGATTAAAGCACCAAATTTTGGAATGAAGGCTAGAATCACGGCAGTCAGTGCCGCAATCCAATACGCAGCTGTTGAATACACCCTGGTAGCAGCCATAACACCAATATTTTCGGCATAAGTAGTAGTACCGGAACCACCGAAGCCGCCAGCTAGGGTGGTACCAATTCCGTCAGCAATAAGAGCATCACCCGCAAGGTCGTCGAGGTCGCGTCCAGTCATTTCACTGACTGCTTTAACATGACCGACATTCTCAGCGATGAGGACAATGACCACCGGTAGGGTAATAAGGATTGCGGAAGCGGTAAACTGCGGCGTATGAAATTGTGGCAAACCAACCCATGGTGCCGCAGCTATAGTCTCGCGGGCCCCCTCCGAAAGATTGCCACTTATGGCTGCAAATAACCAGCCGATAATGACACCTAGAAGGATTCCCAACCGCGCGATCATTCCGCGACCAGCAACCGTGCAAAATAAAATTGCAGCCAGGGTGACTGATGCCACCACTGGCTGCTCTTGGAAATTATTGACGGCTGCTGGTGAAAGATTGAGACCTATGAGAGCCACGATCGCTCCCGTGACAGCCGGCGGCATCACCATATCGATGACCCGCTTACCCATCGCCTTAACAATAAAACCCACCGCGATGAGGGCGATACCGGCAGCGAATACGCCACCTAACTGCACTGCGATCCCCTCGGATTGGCTCGCCATGAGGGGCGCGATAAAGCCAAACGACGAGCCTAAATAGGAAGGCAGGCGATTCCTGGTGACCAAAAGGAAGATCATTGTCCCCAAACCTGAGAACAATAAAGTGGTATTAACGGGGAAACCAGTAAGGGTAGGCACCAAGAGCGTAGCGCCAAACATGGCGATCACATGCTGCATACCGATCCCGATGGTGCGACCCCAACTAAGTCGCTCTTCAGGTGCTACAACTGCACTAGGTTGAATTGTCTTGCCGTCTCCGTGGAGGGCCCAGCCCAGGGTAGATTTACTCACAAAGGCTTATTATCCAACGGCATATGACGTTTTGTAAATTTCTCCCCCAACCAGGCTCTAGGCATGACCTTCCGCAGAGGCGATCTGGAACTCCGCCAACTGGTTGGCCATAAACTGAGGTAAGCGAACGTCCATCCTCGTTCCCTCTTCGGTGTGGGATTCCTGCAGCACTGTTCCCAGGTGGTGCAGCTTAGAGACGATATCGCCACGGGTATAGGGGATGAGCAGCTCGGCATGGGCATCGAGGGAGTTGAGGAAAAGCTCAACTCGAGCTTCTAACGCTGGAATACCCTCACCAGTTTTGGCAGAGACGAAGACAACATCGTCGAGCGCATGTCGCAATTCAGCGAGAACCAACGGATCAGCCTGATCAATCTTGTTCACCACGATGATCTCCGGGGGAGCGTCGGCTTTTTGCTCACGCACGATTTCACCGATCACCTCGTTAACAGCAGCGATTTGCTTGAGCGGAAAGGGATCCGAACCGTCGACAACATGGAGGACCAGATCTGCCTCCACAACCTCTTCAAGGGTTGATCGGAAGGCCTCGACCAACTGCGTGGGAAGGTGGCGCACAAAGCCGACCGTGTCGGTGAAGACCACGTGGCGACCATCGCCAAGTTCTGCTTTTCTCGTGGTGGGATCAAGGGTGGCGAAGAGGGCGTTCTCCACCAATACCCCGGCCCCTGTCATGGCATTGATCAACGAGGATTTTCCAGCATTGGTATAGCCCGCGATGGCTATCTGGGGGATCGAGGAATCGCGGCGCTGTGAGCGCTTAACGTCACGGGCGGTCTTCATCCCAGAGATCTCTCGACGTAGCTTCGCCATATCAGAACGAAGTCGGCGGCGATCGGCTTCAATTTTAGTTTCGCCAGGACCACGCAGACCGACACCACCATTGGAGCCTGCACGTCCACCCGCTTGGCGTGATAGTGCCCCACCCCACCCACGAACGCGAGTAATCAGATATTCCATTTGTGCAAGCGAGACCTGTGCTTTTCCTTCTTTACTCTTCGCATGTTGCGCAAAGATATCGAGAATCAGCATGGTGCGGTCGATAACTTTGACATCGAGAGCTTTCTCTAGTGCAATCATCTGGCTGGGACTTAGCTCACCATCGCAGATAACAGTATCTACTCCGGTGTCATTAACGATCTCTTTGAGTTCTTTAACTTTACCGGAGCCGATATAGGTACTGGGGTCGGGACGGTCTCGCTTTTGGTAGAACATATCGGTGATATGCGAGCCTGCAGTCTCTGCGAGAGCTGCCAATTCCTGCATTGTTGCTTCGATCTCGGCGGTAGTGCCCTCGGTCCACACGCCCACGAGGATGACTCGCTCGAGACGGAGCTTCCGATACTCGACGTCATAACCGTCTTCTTGGTCGGTCGCATGGAGTTCGGACTCACCGCCGATTCGCCTTAAGGAACTACGCTGTTCCAAATCGAGTTCACCGACCGTAGGTTGAGCGCTCACTAGGCCGGTGAGGTCGTGGCCGGAAGGCTCGGTGGGTACTGTCTGCTGGTGGTCGCTGAAAGCTTGGGCGAGTAGTGCGTCGTGGTCGATTTCGTTATTTTTCTTATTATTGTTCATCGTTACTACTCATTGTCTCACTTCCTAGGCAGTCTTGGCCAATATTTAACTGGTATTCATAAAATGGTAAAGACCGATCCCACTGGATAGTATGGGTCCTATGAGTCATGATTTGGAAGCCCTAGGCTTGAACTACGAGCACTGGCAAGATGCCGTGGAGGCAGCTATTGCTACTAATAATCTCTCTGTCACAGGCGAGGTTCGCGGCGGACAATTAATCCAATACGCCGACCCCTCTGGGGCTCAGATCAATATCCTAGCTGTGGAACCCTTCGCAACATTCGCGGGGTTTGAAGCCGAGACCACGAATTTTGGGCATATCGCGATGATCAATGATGTGCTCGCACTTGTGGAGGTTGTTGATTGCCACGGCGCTCCGATCACGACCCTGACAGTTAATCTCGCTCAAGGTCCGTTGTTGGTCGATGAGTCACAACAGCGCTGGCAACAAGTGGGTATCACGGCGCTGGTTGACGAGCACACACTCGTCATACACCCAGATGAACAAAGATATCGCGATGCCTCCGGTCGTGAATCGGGGTACATCGAATCTCCAGGAGCCGAAGTAATTAACGCTGGCTCAGCTGCCTCTGCTCCAACAGCCGCTGTTAAATTTAGCGCGCGCGTCTTGCAAGCCGAGTATCGCCGTAACGCCCTCAATGGTCAGCAGTTCATACACTGCACTATCGATGCTTCGATAGCATTGGACCTATGCATGCCATACCAAACAGAGCTGCCTGTGAAGGGCAGCGTCATCACGGGCGAAGCTCTCTTGGTGGGATCTGTAGTCGCTCCTCAGGGCTGTAGTTCGGGGGGTTGCGGCTGCGGCTCCGGTGGTTGCGGCAGCCATTAATAATTAGACGCTAAGAGACGAGATCTTGTAATCTGAAGGCCTTATGAGCGAATTAGAAGCAATCGACGGTGGGAACCCCCAGCCAACGTGGCCGTGGCCCGTGGTGCTGGTGTGCTGTGCACTGTTGATCTTCTTTTTCAAAATCGAGGGAGTCTTACTGTCTGTCTTCATCCTGGCGGGGGTCTTTCTCATTACTAAATTCCAACCAAATTATCAGGAGGGCTCGGCCCTGAAGTCCTCGATCACTCTGTCGAAAGAGGATATTGAGGACGTATTGGCCGAGTACGACAAATTCTTACATGGTATGGAGGCAGACGATCTAGCTGATCGCACAATCATAAGACCAGCCCTAGCTGACTCGGATTGTACGGAGCCCGATATTTCAGAGTTTATCTTCTTGTCTAAGACGTCCAAGCGCTTCGTCTCCCGCCTCGATTCACGTTTGCGCCGCAACCTCTCGGTAACCCAACTAGAAGAACTTCTCAAGATCACCGATGCCCGAGCCCTCGAACTGCAAGAGTCGTGGATACGGGCACGCCGCGCTGCCCAACGGCTCGGCACTGATTACAAATCTTCCTAGCGATCAGTATAGGCTTTAAGATCGATCGTTCCCCGCGCTACGATCTGCGAAGGGCCACTCAAAATTGCCCTGTCTTCGGTAATTTCCACAGTCACCTCGCCGCCGAGAACCCCTACGTGCAGCGTCCCAGTGGTATCCCCCCGATCTGCAAGAGCAGCCACGGCCGCAGCTACGGTTCCCGTTCCACAGGAACGGGTCTCACCTACTCCGCGCTCATATACACGCATATAGATATCTCCACCGGGTTTGAGCGCAATGATCTCCACATTCACACCAGAGGGGAAAAAATCACGATCAAAGACCGGTGGCGCCATCTCCAGAGAATTAAGGTGCTCTGCCGTCATTCCAGGTACCACACAGGCAAGATGGGGGTTACCTGTGCTCACTGCTAATCCAGCAAAGGCTTGTCCCGCTACGGTACACGTGGATAGACCGCGGACCTGAACCGATCCCATATCAACGCTGACCATCGCACGGTGAGGATCGGCGGCTAAAACCCGCACCCGACGCGCCCCTGCGCGTGTTCCTACCGTAAATTCGGTTGTACCCACGAGGCCTTCCACGCTGAGCACGTGGGCGAATACTCGTAGTCCATTCCCGCACATCTCGGCCACTGATCCATCTGCGTTGTAGTAGTCCATAAACCAGTGTGTTGCGTTAATGCCCTCGGCGAGCTCAGAGATATAGCCTCCTTCCTGTAGCGCCCCGGCATGAGCAACGCGCAGCAACCCGTCGGCACCGATACCGGAATGCCGGTTGCAGAGGGCCTGGATGATCTCGGGGGCTAAATCTAAGCTGGCAGCTGGATCGACAACGATTATGAAGTCATTTTCCGTACCATGACCTTTTATAAAAGGTACGAGATGGGCTGAGGTATTCACTGATCGATCCTTTCTCGGTTAAGGGGCACTTATAGTTTCTAGGATATCCATGGTTTGAGATAGGGTATCGCCGCTGGCCTTGATCCACTGCACCCGCGGATCTCTACGGAACCACGATCGCTGGCGGCGGACGTATCGCCGTGTCCCTATCACAGTTTTCTCCCATGCCTCTTCAAGATCCATATTTCCGGTGAGTACCTCCAGCATTTGGGAGTAACCTATGGCGCTGCCCGCAGTCGAATCAGCTCGTAACCCATGGTTGCGGTAGAGATTTTCCACTTCTGCTGCAAAGCCGCGATCGAACATCAGGTGGGTGCGCTGTTCGATTCGTGGGTTCAGCCACTCAGGTGTGGTAGCCAAACCAATGATGGTTGTATTCCAGCGCGGCGCGGCGCTTTTATCTGGCTGCGAGGCTTTATACGGTTGACCAGTTAATTCAATGACTTCAAGGGCGCGAACGGTCCTACGAGGATCTTTATCTTCGATGATTTCTGCAGCGACAGGGTCGAGGTGATGCAGATAGGCGTGGAGTTGGTCAATGCCATCTGTTTCGAGGCGCTGTTCCCAATAGGCTCTTACTCCAGGATCGGTTGGAGGGAATTGCCAGTCGTCGATTAGCGATTGTACGTAAAGCATGGACCCACCAACGAGTAGAGGGGTTTTTCCGCGTCGTTGGATATCTTCTACACAGGCGATAGCTCGCGCTTGATAATTCGCAACCGATGCCCGTTCGGTGACATCGAGGATATCAAGTAGGTGATGCGGTATTCCCTCGCGCTCACCGACGGTGAGTTTGGCGGTCCCTATATCCATGCCCCGGTAGAGTTGCATGGAATCAGTATTGACAATCTCTGCATTAAGGTGGTGGGCAAGTGCGATGCTCAGGCTGGACTTTCCAGAGGCTGTAGGCCCGATTATCGCCACTGGATGAGGCAAAGTGGCAGCCATAATATCCCTTCGTGTTGCATACTTGAGGTCCTAGTGTAGAGCAGTATCCACACGGATATTGATATGTGCAACATAGCGCGCTACTCCCAGGCTGGAGTCGACGTGAATGAGTTCAGATTTGAGGAATTCCTGTCGGTAGTTGGCCAGTTCTAACCATAGGTCGGGGTTTTCCACACCGGCCTCGAGAAGAAAATTGTACGAGATCCTTCGAAAATTTCTTCCCTGGAGAAGATCGAGGCACCAGCGATCACTTGCGCTAGATTGCGGTAGCAGACTTAAAGGAGCGCGTTCGGTCATGCCGGCGCTTCCGTCGAGCATGAGGATAATGACCTCCCCATCGCAAAGGGGGCCTATAGACTCACTCGTGTGAGTGATGGAAGCCTCTTCGTATGGAAGTAGGTGTCGAGCGATAATCTCTGGTAGATAGTGGCCTGAACTGACCCGATACGAGGTGGGTGCCCACGCCTGCAAGCTGCCGGTGTGACGAGTAAAGTCACGTCTACACTTGCGGTACACAATGCGAGTTGAGGCGGCCTTCCCTGTCACTAGCTCGGTGAGCTTTGCCCTCGCCCGCTGGTACAGTAAGGCTCCTTGCTCATCACCGCGACCGATCCCGGGGATAATGGCCGGAGAAGGCGGAATGAGAATCAAATCGCTTGCCATAGAGTTTCCTCGAGACTGATCGTTGAAATTTCTCCCACACCATTCTAGCGTGTCTGAGTGGCTAGATTCTCTACCCCCGCTTGGTTAGCTGGGGGATCATCAAGCAATGACATTCATTGGCTGCAGCGGTATGTTTATCACAGGAGCATTTTCATCTCTCCGCTCTGTGAAGTGGGAGATGCTCTCTCTAGTTGTTTCCCGTTGAGGCAGCCGCGTCGCGCGGCACGATCGCATGAAGTAAAGGATGGCACCGACCATGACCAGTATCCCTAAACCCGTACCCCGCCCTGGCACTCTTGCTGGTGCTAAGCCCGCCACGGTGGCACCAATAGTTACCGCTACACCGGTGAGCGATCCAACTCAGTGGGGTCGTGTAGAGGAAGACGGCAGCGCCTATGTCACCACCGCTCACGGGGATCGTCTTATTGGCTCATGGCAGGCTGGTACTCCTGCTGAGGGTCTCGCACATTATGGGGCGCGATACGATGATCTTGCAACTGAGGTCGCATACCTGGAAAACCGCCTCGTCAGTCACCCTAATGAGGCATCGCATATCAAGACTAAGGCTAACGAACTTTTTGCCAGTCTCGCAGATGCTGCAGTTATCGGTGATCTTGCAGCCCTTGAAGATCGTCTGAAATCTACCATTGCAAATGCCGATGAAGTAGGACATAAGGCTAAGGAAGAAAAGGCACGGCGCCGCGAAGAGAATATCAAGCGCAAGGAGGCGCTCGCCCTGGAGGCGGAGGATCTCGCGGAGAAGTCCACCGACTGGAAACAGGCGGGTGACCGGATTCGGGAAATCCTCGATGAGTGGAAGACCATTCGCGGCATCGATAGGAAGACTGATGACGCTTTGTGGAAACGCTATTCCCGGGCCCGAGATTCTTTCAACCGGCGCCGGGGGGCTCACTTTGCCGAACTCGATCGAGGACGCGCTGCAGCTCGTCGTGTCAAAGAAGATCTTGTCGCTCGTGCAGAGGAATTAAAAGACTCGACGGATTGGGGCGAAACCGCCCGAGCTTTCCGCGATTTGATGAAAGAGTGGAAGTCTGCTGGGCGTGCACCTCGTGACGTTGACGATAAATTGTGGGAGGCTTTTAAGAGCGCCCAGGATCACTTTTTCGAGGCACGTAATGCCCAGGCCCATGAGCGTGATGTGGAATTTGAGCACAACGCCCAGGCTAAGCAGGAGCTTCTCGATCAGTATGATGCGCTGATCAACCCCGAGAATGGGCTGGATAAGGCTCGAGCTCACTTGCGAGAATTGCAGGAAAAGTGGGAAGCCATCGGATTTGTTCCTCGCGATAGGGTGCGCGAATTCGAGCAGAAGATCGGCAAGCTGGAAAAGCGCGTGACTCAGGCTGCCGATGAGCAGTGGCGGCGCACCGATCCCGCGGCGCAGGCGCGCGCCGCTCAGTTTAGTGCCAAAGTTACGGAGCTTAATGCTCAGGCTACTGCTGCCGAAGAAAAAGGGCAGGCCAAAAAAGCTCAGTCACTGCGTGAGCAAGCTCAGCAGTGGCAGGAATGGGCAGATGCTGCGTTGAGCGCAGTTGAAAATCGCTAAATAATAAGCGGCCAAGATACCCATCTTGGCCGCTTTTCTAATCGTCTACCGGTCTTATTTTTCGTTTGCGTGATGCTCGCTGTCGTCTGTCATCAATAAGCAGTGGATTCGTCTCTGGATTTACCCTCGCCTGGCGCTGGGCGTATCCCACTTCATCCAGGTTTTCTCGGGCAGCTCGCATCTGGGCGATCTCCTTTTGCCGATCTGTACGCTGCCACACAATCAGGCTCAGCACTACTACCGCAAAGATAACGGATCCGACCTCTAGATAAAATCCGGGACCTATCCCTGGAGCCGCTCCTACTTCTTTATCCTGCAATCGCATCCACAAGGCGAAGACGGAACTAACAAGACCGACTCCGCTCAGCAGCCAGGCCACCCAGCCGAATATGGTGCGAGACGTCGTCAACAGAAGACCTCCCATGACGAGCACACCGAGGGCGGAGACAATAACAAATACCTGCTCCGCGATCCCGATGCGGATTCCCTCCGATGGTGCGCGAAGGAAGAGTACCTGCCAACCGCGCATATCACCCGCATGCGGTATGAGCAGGCCCACCGCGAAGAATAATTGGGCAAGCCGGAGGTAGGGCCCATAGGGGCGGTAGGAGATGATGCGTGATGCCTCCCGCTCCTCAAGTGCTAATTGTGCTGGGCTAAGATTCTCTAGCTTTGCTGACACCTATTTCTCCTCGCCATCAACATATTGCTTGTTGCAGCATCATTCTACACCCTAACAACAGCCACCTTGTTCGTCCGGTACTCGAGCTGGCCGGCCGATGGGAGGCAGGCCCAGGCGCACGCCAACTGGCGGGGTAGTTGGTAGTTGTCCTTGCGCGCTCATATCACCGGCCTTTGTCGCACGGTAGGTCAATACCCCGTGGTCAGCTGTCACATAATAGGACTTCGCACCAGTGATTTCCACGGTGACTATATCGCCGGGGCGAATATCGATCGAAGAACCGTCAGCGTGCATTTGTGGTGCGAAGTGAACGAGTCGACCATCTCGAGCTCGCCCTGAGAGCCGGTGGGTGAGCTCATTTTTGCGTCCTGCTGCTTCTTGCACTAATAACTCGACTTGGCGGCCGATAAGCTTATAGTTTTCTTCGAAGCTGATCTGCTCTTGCAGTGCTATCAATCGTTCGTACCGCTCTTGCACAACGTCTTTGGGTATCTGGTTCTCATACTCGGCTGCTGGAGTTCCAGGCCGCGGTGAGTATTGGAAGGTATAGGCAGAAGAGAAACGTGATTGTTCTACCACAGCAAGAGTTGCTTGGAAATCTTCCTCGGTTTCGCCTGGAAAGCCCACGATAATATCGGTAGTAATGGCAGCGTGTGGAATCTTGTGCCGCACTTCCTCCAATATTTTGAGGAACTTCTTTGACCGATAACTGCGACGCATCTCTTTGAGAACCTTGTCGGATCCCGATTGCAGAGGCATATGCAATTGGGGACAGATATTGGGTGTCTCAGCCATCGCATCGATGACATCTGAGGTGAATTCAGCAGGGTGAGGCGAAGTAAAACGCAATCGCTCCAAACCGTCTATTGTCCCGCAGGCACGCAGCAGCTTGGAAAAAGCGAAACGATCGCGAGGTAAATCTGGATCCGCAAAGTGGACACCATAGGCATTAACATTCTGCCCGAGCAACGTCACCTCACTAACGCCTTGATCTACCAAGGCCTGTACCTCGCTGAGAATATCACCTGGGCGGCGGTCTGTTTCCTTGCCTCTGAGAGATGGAACGATGCAGAAGGTACAGGTATTATTACATCCCACCGATACCGATACCCAGCCCGCATAAGCCGACTCACGCTTGGCGGGGAGCACGGAGGGGAACTGTTCAAGCGCGTCAAGGATTTCTACCTGGGCCTTGTTGTTGTGCCGCGCCCGATCTAGAAGCGCCGGAAGTGATCCGATATTGTGGGTTCCGAATACTACGTCTACCCACGGAGCCTTTTTCAGCACCACATCTTTGTCTTTTTGCGCCAGGCAACCCCCCACCGCTATTTGCATATGTGGTCTTTGCTCTTTGAGTGCACGCAGATTGCCAAGAGTGCCATACAGTCGCATATCGGCATTTTCGCGAACTGCGCATGTATTAAAGACTATAAGGTCAGGGTCTCTTCCTTCGGCGACGTGCTGATATCCGGCTTCCTCAAGCAGGCCCGAAAGGCGCTCTGAGTCGTGGACATTCATCTGACAGCCAAAGGTGCGAACCTCGTAGCTAAGTGGAGACCGCGATGAATCGGTAAGGGCTGAAGGATTATTGGTGGCAGACACTTGGGTGATTCTAGCGCTTGCCTTAATTTTTGACGAACTGCATCGAGAACTTTCGTTCTTAGAATTAATCAGACTACCCTGCCGTTTATACCTCACCCCCGCCACACGTGATCGTGCAGCACTTTTTCTACTTTTCCCACACCCGCCTTACTGCAGTGACATAGGCATCACCAGGCTAGAACTATGACACAAAACACATACGGGCATGGGAGCCCCTCCTCTGATTGGTTCCCTATTATCAGGTTCGATGGCGTCAACAAGTATTTCGATGACTTCCACGCTCTGAAAAATATCAACCTCGATATACCGCGCGGTCAAGTGGTCGTCGTCATTGGGCCATCGGGCTCGGGCAAGTCCACGCTGTGTCGCGCGATTAACAGACTAGAAACCATCGAACAAGGCACCATCTATATTGACGGTGAGCGTCTACCTGAAGAAGGAAAAGATCTCGCGCGGCTTCGCAGCGAGGTGGGCATTGTTTTCCAATCATTCAACCTATTCCCTCATATGACCATCCGTGACAACGTCACGCTCGGCCCCATCAAGGTGCGGGGTATGCCTAAAAACACAGCTCAGGCCCTCGCCCTCGATTTGCTCGACAGGGGTGGAATTGGAAATCAAGCGAAAAAGTATCCAGCTCAACTCTCAGGTGGCCAACAGCAGCGAGTTGCTATAGCCCGTGCTCTGGCAATGCAACCCAAGGTGATGCTATTCGACGAACCGACCTCTGCTTTAGACCCTGAAATGGTTAACGAAGTTCTCGACGTGATGACAGACCTTGCCCACGAAGGTATGACTATGGTCTGCGTCACTCACGAAATGGGATTCGCACGCAAGGCTGCGCACCGAGTTCTTTTCATGGCCGACGGTGAAATCATCGAAGACAGCGATCCTCAGTCCTTCTTCGATAATCCGCAGCACGAGCGATCTCAAGATTTCCTCAGCAAAATCCTATCCAATTAAATCCCTTTACAAATCTCTAGGAGAACCACTTATGAAAAACTCTCACTCCACCTCTATTGCTTCTATGACCACCCTCGCAATTGCCGGATTAGCTACCCTTACCAGCTGCGGTTCTACCGAGGAGTCTGGCGCAGGACTAATCGCACATATTGAAGCAGGATCAGTCACAGTAGGAACTAAATTCAATCAACCTGGACTCGGCCTCAAAGAAGCCTCGGGGGAACTCACCGGACTTGACGTTGATGTTGCCACCCATATCGTCAACCGAATCGCTGCCGATAACGGCTGGGAGGAGCCGGAAATAACATGGCGCGAGTGTCCTTCTTCGCAACGCGAAACATTGATCCAAAACGGCGAAGTCGATCTCATCGCGGCCACCTATTCGATCAACAAATCGCGCACTGAAGCTGTCAACTTTGGTGGCCCCTACCTGCTTACTCATCAGGCACTACTCGTGCGCTTAGATGATGACCAAATCACGAGGCTAGAAGATCTTGGTGCTGGCAAGATTTTATGTTCGGTATCGGGCTCCACCCCCGCCCAAAAGGTCAAAGACTCGCTTCCAGACGTGCAACTTCAAGAATATGACACCTACTCTTCATGCGTGGAGGCGCTGCGCCAGGGCAATGTCGATGCCATGACCACCGACGCCACTATTCTCAATGGCTACGCAGCTCAGGAAGAAGGCGCCTTCACAGTGATCGAGATGACTAAGGACGGTATGCCTTTCACTGATGAACATTATGGCATTGGCCTGGCCAAGGATGATCAAGAGGCTACTGACGCTGTTAACAAGGCACTACAAGAAATGTACGACTCCGGTGATTTTGCAGCGCTCATCACCAAAAACCTCGGTAAAAATGCCACTGGTGTCTCCACTGACGTCCCAGGAGACCTTGCCTTTATTGGTTAGATCACTCAATCAGCCCAGCTGATTTTTGAGATGCTTTCCATCGAAGATGGCAGTTTTTGCCTCTTTATTGTAGAGGTAACTATTGAGAAGGAACTATATGGATGCACTATGGGCACAACTCGGGCCAGCTATCCTTCCGGCTTTTTGGACCACCATTAAACTGACTATCCTTTCTGCACTAGGGGCGCTGGCCATCGGGACCATCCTGGTATCTATGCGGGTGTCCCCGATTGGGATCCTGCGCACGCTAGCCACCTTCTATATCAATACAATAAGAAATACTCCGCTCACCCTGGTCGTGCTGTTCTGTTCCTTCGGCCTCTACCAAACCCTCGGATTGCAATTAGCCCAGCGCGACTCTACATCTTATCTCGTAGATAATAACTTCCGTCTCGCCGTGATTGGATTCACCATCTATACCTCTGCTTTCGTAGCAGAATGCTTGCGGGCTGGGATTAATACCGTGGACTTCGGCCAGGCGGAAGCGGCGAGATCTTTGGGCCTTAATTTCCGGCAGACCTTCATCGCTATAGTATTCCCCCAAGCATTCAGAGCCGCTGTTGTCCCTCTCGGCAATACCCTTATTGCCCTGACCAAAAACACTACCGTAGCTTCGGTTATAGGAGTAGCTGAGGCATCTCTTTTGATGAAAGAGGTTATTGAGAAGAATGCCAACCAACTGTGGATCATTTCCGGATGTTTTGCTCTTGGCTTCATGATTCTTACGATCCCTATGGGGCTTATCGTAGGCCGCGTCTCGCAGAAAGTGGCGGTTAGTAAATAATGTCTACTCGTGCCACAGTTCTCTACGACACTCCGGGCGCCCGCGGCCGTCTCTTCAATCGCATCTACACCTTTGCTACCTTGGTTATGGCTCTCGCTATAGCTGGATGGATCTTCACCATCCTGGGAAGAGAGGGACAACTCGAGGCCGATAAGTGGACCCCTTTTCTTCGTGCTAATACGTGGACGACCTACCTTCTTCCTGGTCTCCTGGGTACCCTGCAGTCGGCTTTTGCATCGATCATCCTAGCTATCGCCATCGGAGTGCTCCTTGGGCTCGGAAAATTATCGCAATGGCGAATCATCTCTGTGTGTTGCGCTGCCTTCGTGGAGTTTTTTCGCGCAATTCCCGTCCTGCTTCTGATTATCTTCGCTTATCAGCTTCTCGCGGTATACAATATCGTGTTTCCTCGTTACCTAGCTTTCACAGCGGTCGTAATCGCCCTCACCTTGTACAACGGTTCGGTCATAGCCGAAATTTTGCGCTCTGGTATGAAGAATTTACCCAGGGGACAGTACGAGGCGGCTGCGGCTCTCGGCCTCAGTCATGGACAAACGATGAGGTCAGTTATGCTCCCTCAGGCCATTGCCGCTATGTTGCCGGCGTTGATCGCTCAGGCGGTGATCGCTATTAAAGATTCGGCGCTAGGTTATCAGATTGGTTTCGTAGAGGTAGTCAGACAGGGTATTCAATCATCGGCTTTCAACCGAAATTATCTAGCCTCACTTGTCGTGGTGGCAGCCATTATGATTCTCATCAACTACACCCTCACCGTGTTCGCGGAAAGGGTGGAACGCCAATTGCGCGCCGGGCGCGCTCGGCGGAATATTTTCGCCACGGTCCCCTATCAACCCGATCCTGGAATCGATACCAAGGATTCCGTTATAGTTGATTGGCACGATCCAAACCACAAGGATCTGCGCGACCCTGGGCGATTTTAGAGTGCTTTTATAACTTACGCGCTGAGCTTAGTTCACTGATTCGCTCATCCAGCACTGATCGTCCGATGTTTAGGCTTAGAGAATCTGAGTACCCGCGCCGCGCTAATACGCCGACAATACGACGCAGAAATTTTTGGTAATCCTGGTAATCAGAGGGGGCTGTATGTACACTCCGAGCCTTTTTCTCAGCAAGAGCTAGAGCGGCGCGATACTCGTCGTTTTCGTCGATTTGAGCGAGTGCTTTTAGCCTGAGGTCCTTAACAATTCCTTTGTCGCGAAGCTCGTGGTCTAGGGCCTGTTTCGACTTACCCCTCTTCTCATGACGCTGTCGCACCCACTCAAAAGCGAAACTCTCGTCATCGAGAAGGCGCGAAGAGCGAAAATCGTGAATGACTTCCTCGATAAGTGCTTCCGCGAACTCCATATCCATCAACCGCGATCGCAGTTCCGCTTCGGAGCGTGGCCGCTGATCGAGGAGCAACAAGGCGCGCCTACGGATTTGCTGTTTAAGTTTGTCCTTTTCCTTGTCGAATAGGGAGCTGCCATCTCCGGCGTAATTGTTAAGAGCTTTCTTCAGTTCGGCGAGTGTTTGCGCGTGCGACGTCATTGTGGAAGTTTTTTAGTCCTCGTCATCAAAATCAACATTGGGCACGAGATCTACTGGCTCATCGCTGAGTTCATCGTCAGTATCGGCATACTCGCCCACTTTAAGCTTTTGTAGGATTTTTTGCTCGATCTCATCAGCCAACTCTGGACTATTGCGGAGATTAATCCGCACTTTTTCCTTGCCCTGTCCCAGCTGATCTCCCTCGTAAGTAAACCAGGAACCGGATTTTTTAATGATGCCGTTATCAACGCCCAGATCGATCAATGAAGATTCACGAGAAATACCCTCCCCGTACATGATGTCGAATTCGGCAACCTTAAAGGGAGGCGAAACCTTATTCTTGACCACCTTCAACCGAGTCCGGTTACCAATGGCATCTTGGCCATCCTTCAGGGTTTGGATACGACGCACGTCACAGCGTACTGAAGCGTAGAATTTGAGCGCTTTTCCACCTGTAGTGGTCTCGGGAGAACCGAACATCACTCCAATTTTTTCTCGAAGCTGATTAATAAAAATCGCCGTAGTCCCTGAATTGTAAAGAGCACTAGTCATTTTGCGCAGCGCCTGGCTCATCAAACGGGCTTGCAGTCCCACGTGAGAATCGCCCATCTCCCCCTCCACTTCAGCTTTTGGTGTCAAAGCAGCGACAGAGTCGATGACAATAATATCGATGGCACCGGAGCGCACTAGCATATCGGCAATCTCAAGTGCCTGCTCACCGTGATCTGGTTGCGAGACTAACAGCGCATCAGTATCAACACCGAGTTTACGCGCATATTCAGGATCTAAAGCATGCTCAGCGTCGATAAATGCCGCTATTCCGCCAGCCTTCTGCGCCTCTGCAATGGCGTGCAGAGCTACCGTGGTTTTACCGGAAGATTCTGGACCGTAAATCTCTACCACGCGCCCGCGGGGAAAACCACCGATACCAAGGGCGATATTGATTGCGGTATTGCCAGAGGATATCGCACTAATAGGTGGACGTTTCTCGTCACCCAGACGCATCACAGCACCTTTGCCAATCTCCTTTTCAATAAGAGCGAGCGCTGCATCTAGAGCTTTAGTCCGGTCGCTTCCAGCTGGCGCTTTAGATTTAGTGGTTTTCTTCGGAGCCATAGGGCATTCTTCTTTCTTGTCGGCAGTCTTAGGCGGGATGCTATAACGAACACTCCGCATTCATCTTCTATAAGACTGCTCTGTATTAGTTGCAGTTCCTTAACGATCTGTGTGTAATCATAATAAATGAGATGGTTCGAACCGTTAGTTTACAGGAACATATGTTCGAAAAGAAATCTTAGCGCTCTGTCAACTCTAAAGATCTTGACCGAGCCAGCGTTCCTCTGGAATGCGGAAATCGTGACAAAGCCCCCACCAGATTTCTCGCACTTCGGTACCCTCGGCTAGTAACTGCCGAGCAGTTTTGCCAAATTTTTCGATAACATGACTATCGACCAGCCAGGCACCTTGAGCCGAGCCGAATTCTTCATTAACCAATTGGTGAAATTCCGTCAATCGCATAGGGATAGTTTAGCCATATATTGAGCGGCTGCTTTTCTTGAACGGCGTTAAATACTATGGTTATGAATATGAATTCGTCCTCTTCACGCGCAGGCGTCCAAGATCTTGCCTATATTGCTGTATTTACAGCTCTGATCATTGTTCTAGGCTTCGTTGCCATCCCCATCGGTACAGCCGGTGTGCCTATTGTATTGCAAAACGCTGCCATAATTCTCGCTGGGCTCGTTCTTGGTCCGAAGCGCGGACTTAGCGTAGCTCTGCTTTTCTTGGGCATCGGTCTACTGAACCTCCCAATCCTAGCGGGGGGACGCACTCTTTTCGCCGCCCTCGCTGGCCCCACAGTGGGCTATCTTGTAGGTTATGTATGCGCTGCATTCGTGGCAGGTCTCATTGCCTATCGTGCCCCCAATTCAGACCGCGCACGCAGCACACTCTTCATCACTCTGGGTGGTTTCGCCGGCCTATTACTGCAGTATTTCTTCGGCGTTGTCGGGTTAATGCTGCGCGCTAACATGGATTTGACTGCTGCGGTAGTGGCTCAAGGACCGTTCATTCTTCCTGATATTGCCAAGGTTGTGTTCATCATCTTCATCGCCCTCGCAGTTCATGCTGCTTTCCCAGACCTCAAGCGTCGATAAAACAAGCATTCATTAGCGCTGCTACGGGGACAGCCCTGTGCAGCGCTTTTAACGAAAGTATCCCCATGAGCGTCATCGCATTCGAGAAGGTAACCGTCAACTACGATGATCGGCTCGTGCTTAGTAATATTTCCACCGAGCTCACTGAGTCGCGCATCGGTATCATAGGGGCAAATGGCGGTGGTAAATCCACTCTAATCCGGCTGATCAACGGTCTCAGCGAAGCCTCGACCGGTACTGTCACCGTGGATGGGATCGATGTAGCCAAAAAGGGCAAAGAGATTCGCAGAAAAGTAGGTTTTGTCTTTTCGGATGCCGATAATCAGATTGTGATGCCTACTGTTGCCGAGGATCTTGCTTTTTCTCTGCGCCGCCTCAAGCTTCCCAAAAGCGACCGTCAAAAACGGGTAAAGGACATACTCGAGCAATTTGGCCTGGCTTCCCACCACGATCACTCGCCGCATCTTCTATCCGGCGGCCAAAAACAGCTCCTCGCTTTAGCTAGTGTCATGATGGTCGAACCAGATATCATAATTGCCGACGAGCCTACAACCTTGCTCGATATGCGCAATAGGCTCGAGATAAAGAAGACTTTTGCTCGTCTCCCCCAGCAACTGATCGTGGTTACCCACGACCTAGATTTCATTCGCGATTTCGATCGCGTGCTGCTCATTCATGATCATCGAATATATGCTGACGGCAAACCCGAGGACGTCATTGCGAGCTATGAGACTCTCATGCAGGAGATGACGGCATGATTCGTTCTGTTCCCCTCGGGGTTTATATCGACCGAGACACGGTCATACATCGCTTGGCTCCCATCTGGAAATTTCTCTTTCTTTTTATTTTCGTTGTGACCACAACAATCTGGGTGCATAGCGTCTATCTAGCTCTGGTTTTGGTAGGGGCGGGTCTGGCCCTTCATGCTCTCGCTAGAATCCCTCTTCAGGTGGCTTGGGGCCAACTATGGCCGGCCCTTCCTGTGCTCATCATGCTCGGTCTCTTTCAGGCGTGGCAGCTTGGGATTGCCGAGGGGGCCAGATTGGTGCTGGTTATTTTTTCGGCACTAGTGCTCGCTACGCTTTTTACTCTCACCACTCGGCTCGAGGATCTCATGGATTCTCTAGAGTTTTATCTCAGACCACTAGCTAGATATGGGATGAATGTAGATGCCATTGTGCTAGCCATCTCACTGACCTTACGTCTGATTCCGGTGATGCTGAGTACCGTCAATGAGGTCCTCGATGCTCGCAAAGCACGCGGCGCCGATTTCTCGGTCTTAGCTTTTGGAACCCCTGTGATCATCCGGGCTATTCGCCGTGCCCGCGGTATTGCTGATGCTTTGTGGGCACGAGGAGTTGGAGACTAGAAAAGGTGCCCTTGAAAGGACACCTTTTCTTCTGCAGACTATTATCTAAGATTCGTCGCGGAGTTCATCAAGACGGCGGGTCACGGGGTCGTCTCCGCTAATTGCCTTTTTCTCGCTAGTAGCCATCTCTGCGCGTATCTGCTCGAGACGAGAATGTCCAGCAAGCTGCACTCCGGCCTGCTCGATTTCGACCATGCGACCACCAACCGAGTTCTCGGCAAGCTCAGCGGTCCCCAGCGCATTGGCATAACGACGCTCGATTTTCTCGCGCACCTGATCCAAATTAGGGGTATTACGCGCGGTAATCGAATTCATCGAGGTGATGGAATCAGCCACCTTCTCCTGCATCTTCGCTTGCTCTAATTGGGAAAGCAGCTTCGTCCGCTCAGCTACCCTCTGCTGCAGGGCCATGGAGTTGCGTTCTACTGCTTTTTTCGCTGCCGTTGCTTGCTGCAGAGCTTGATCATGTAGCTGCTTAGTATCCTCTACAGATTGCTCTGCGGTTACGAGCTGGGCAGCAAAAGCCTCGGCAGCGTTTTCGTATTCCTGCGCCTTCTGATCGTCGCCAGCAGCGCGAGACTTATCTGCTAACTGCAGTGCCTGACGCGTATTAGCCTGAAGTTTTTCAATTTCAGCAAGACGCCGATTCAATTGCATTTCCAATTGACGCTGATTTCCGATCACTGCCGCAGCTTGTTGCGAGAGTTCCTGGTGCTGGCGCTGGGCATCCTCAATAGCTTGCTGAATTTGAACCTTCGGATCGGCATGCTCTTCGATTTTGCTATCGAAGAGAGCCATGAGATATTTCCAGCCTTTAGTAAACGGGTTAGCCATCGGGAATTAAGCCCCTTTCAGGAACGAGTATTAGTGATAAAGATCTGCACGTCCATCTTAGACGATCGCACGCTCTCCTACCTAGAAAGCCTTTAGACGCCAACGAGCTCCGGCTCAGCGTTACTGAGCGCCATGGACCCAGCAGCCTCAATTAAAACATCGGCAACACTGGTTCCCAGCGCATGACAGACACTAGCCAATAGTTCTGAGGACACCTCTTTGCGTCCACGCTCAAGCTCTGAGAGGTACCCGGGCGATACTCGTGATATTTCTGCGAGTTCTCGCAGCGTGACACCTCGCTCGGCGCGAAAGGCACGTAGTGCTGCACCAAGAGCTTGCCGCAGCAGCGGCTCCGAAGCCTTTGGCTTGGGCTTTTCAATAACTGCAGTATATTTCATCATCACTCAGCTAACGTTCTAGCTATCGCAGAAGTTCCCGAACTAGATTCCAGGAAAATCCTCAAGGCAGCCCTAACAGCTAAATACCGGATGGCGTCGCGGTCGCCGCAAAGATATGAAGCACTACCGAGAATCTGAGCCGCAGAATATGCGGATACCTGACCTTCTGGGGTAGCTAAACCCACCCATACTTCACCTACGGGGTGACCGTCTTGCTCATCAGGGCCTGCCACTCCGGTGAGCGCCACTGCCCAATCGCTTCCCACTACATTCCGAGCACCCTGTGCCATAGCTCGTGCGGTATGCGGACTCACCGGCCCGAAATCCTCGAGAATATGCTGCGGGACATGAGCCAACTGGTGTTTAGTATCAGTGGCATACGTTATCAGGCCCCCGCGAAATACCTGACTTGCCCCGGCAACCCCGGTAATCGTGGCTCCCAGCAGCCCCGCACTCAGTGATTCACACACACTCAACGTTTGCGAATTGGCGCGCAAACGTGCAACAACGCGGATAGCGAGGTCGGTGTTCACCCCCTAGCCTTCTTCACCGCAGCGGCGTCGATAAGATACTGCACACCCGTTAGCGCTGTTACTGCCACAGTTATATACATAAATAATGAGACAATGAAGCTCATATAGTCTGGTAGCGGAATCAAGTAGAGCGCCACCGCCACTGTCTGCAAAACCGTTTTGAATTTTCCACCCTTCGAAGCAGGGACGATGCGACCCTTGCGTAGCTCCACCATCCGCCACACCGTGATGCCAACTTCCCTGACGAGAATAATAACGGTGACCCAGATAGGGAGAGCGCCTGTAATATTAAGAGAAATAAACGCGCCCGCCATTAATGTCTTGTCAGCTATGGGATCGGCGATCTTACCAAAATCGGTGATGAGGTTACGCGAGCGAGCGATATCGCCATCTAATTTATCGGTGATCATCAGCGCCGCAAAAACCACAAAAGAGGCCCACATCCATCCAGGCCGCGTACTCTCACTGGTGAGGACCAGCCAGACGAAGAGCGGAACAACAATAATCCTTAAACTAGTAAGAATATTGGGAATATTGAGGTTACTTGGCTTGAGTTGATCGGGGCTGGGAGCATTCATATTTCCCGATTTTAGCAGCCTCTTTCAGCTCTCGAAATTGCTGGAGACTAGACTATTAAATATGACAGTTTTCGCAGTTGAATACAGCTACTCCCCTACTAGTCCAACCATTGCCGAGATCCGTCCTCAGCATCGCAGTTTTCTAGCCAAGCTCAAGGAACAAGGAATTCTCATCGGCTCAGGCCCGTATACGGATGGGAAGGGCGGTGCACTTATTATCATCCAGTTAGCAGATGGAGCCGATCTCAATCAAGCTCGAGAACTTCTCGATCATGATCCCTTCTTCACCTCAGGTGCTCTGGAGAAACGGCACTTCCATACCTGGAATCCGGTGCTCAATATCTTTGGTAGTGCTTAAATATATTTGAATAGAGAAGATATGAACGTGAGAGAGGGCCCGACGTTCACCGTCAGGCCCTCTCTCACTAGTTAGTTATGCTGGGGAGTTTTTCTTCGATTTGATCAGCGAGGCGATAATTGCCACCGCCAAAATTCCCACGATGATGAAAAGGGATGTCAGCGTATCCACTTCCACAACACTGACAGGTTCACCGCCGTTGATAAAGGGCACACTATTCTCGTGTAGCGCGTGCAAGATAAGCTTGACGCCGATAAAGGACAAGACCGCCCCTAGTCCGTAGGAGAGATAAACCAAGCGATCGAGGAGGCCGTCGAGGAGGAAGTACATCTGACGCAAGCCCAATAAAGCCAGCGCATTGGTGGTAAAGACAATATAAGGTTCAGTAGTAATTCCATAGATGGCAGGGATTGAATCGAGAGCAAACATAACATCGATCAATCCAATGGCTAAGAGCGCGACGAAAAGAGTAGTGACCGCGAATTTACCCTTCTTGTGCACGAAGAGGTGGTCACCTTCATAGCCACTCGTAACAGGCACGACTTTTCGTAACATCCGAATGACCCACATATCGTCAGGGGCAGTCTCGGGAGCATCGCGAACCTCATCCACAATGAGCTTGATCGCGGTATACAGCAAGAAGATGCCGAAGATATAGAAGACATCTGACCACAGGCTGATTAAGGCTGCGCCCGCCAGGATGAAAATCAGTCTCAGAATGAGTGCCAAGGCTATCCCGATGAGCAAGACTTTCTGCTGGTATTTGCGTGGTACCTTAAAGGATCCCAAGATCAGCGCGAAAACAAATAGGTTATCAACGCTCAGCGCTTTTTCGGTGATATAACCAGTGAAGAATTCGATTCCGTGTTGGTGGGGATTACCCGGTTCGCCCCAGGTCAGCCACAGAAAACCTCCGAAGGCAACAGCTAGTGCAACATAGAAGGCAGACCACCACGCTGCTTCTTTGAGGGTCGGTTCGTGGGGGGTGCGAACGTGGGAGTAGAAATCGAAGATAAAAAATCCGCTCACTACAGCACAGGTAATAACCCATGTTAGAAGATTGACTTCCATTAAAAAGACCTCCGGTCTCATTCGAGGACAATATTTTTCCGAATAAGCCAGAGGTCTCTCCCAGCCAGCACCAGGTACTAGCCCAACGGAACCGGATCCCTATAAAGCGTGCTTTATAAATCACGTGCTGACGATTCACGTTGTCACCGGGGTACTCCCCTCCAACGATCTACGATGCTAGCACAGCCATGCAGCGGCCTAGGATCCGCGCCCTAGAAGGCGTTGCCTGTGGGGTTGTAGGTCACAATATTTGTGTCGTCTTCCTCACGCGGCGCTTGCTCGGGATCTGCTCCTTTTAGCAGCCACAAGATTGATTCTAATTCCTCTGGTTTGGCAATAACTTCCCGAGCTTTCGATCCTTCCGAAGGGCCGACGATATCGCGCGATTCCATAAGATCCATCAGCCGGCCTGCCTTGGCAAAACCGATGCGCATCTTGCGCTGCAGCATCGAGGTGGATCCCAGCTGAGAGGTTACTACTAGCTCCACTGCTTGCAGCAGATCATCCAGATCGCCTCCGATATCTTCGTCTATATTCTTCTTCGCCTCGGCGGCTTTGTCCTCGGTTACGCCCTCAGTATATTCTGGCTCACCTTGGGATTTAGCGGCGTCGACTACTGCTTGTACTTCTTCATCGGTTACATACGCACCTTGAATTCGTTTCGCCCGGCCGCCTTGTGGGATGAACAGACCGTCGCCCATGCCGATGAGTTTTTCAGCGCCTGCCTGATCTAAAATCACACGAGAATCGGTCAGGGATGAGGTAGCAAAAGCCAGGCGGGACGGCACATTTGTCTTGATGAGCCCAGTCACCACATCTACGGAGGGTCGCTGCGTAGCAAGGACGAGGTGAATACCTGCGGCACGCGCCTTTTGGGTAATGCGCACGATGGACTCTTCGATTTCCTTCGGCGCGGTCATCATGAGATCGGCTAGCTCATCGACGATGCACACGATATAGGGATACGGTTTATATTCACGCTGTGAACCCAGTGGAGTCTGAATTTCGCCATTTTCTACTTTACGGTTGAAGTCCTTGATATGACGCACGCGAGTGGATTTCATATCCATATATCGCTGTTCCATTTCTTCGACCAACCATTGCAGTGCAGCAGCGGCTTTCTTTGGCTGGGTAATGATGGGGGTGATTAAGTGCGGAATACCTTCATAGGGCGTAAGCTCCACCATCTTCGGATCCACCAAAATCAGGCGGACTTCTTCCGGCCGCGCCCTGGTCAGCAGCGATACTAGAAGTGAATTTACAAAAGCAGACTTACCCGAACCTGTGGAACCGGCCACGAGTAGATGGGGCATCTTCTGGACCGAATGTGCCACAAATTCGCCCTCGATATCCTTGCCTAGTCCCACCAGCATCGGATCATGATCGCCATGGATGGCAGGTGCGTTGAGGACATCAGCCAGGCGAACTACTTCCCTATCCGCATTGGGGACTTCGATACCTACCAAAGATTTGCCAGGAATTGGGGTGAGCAGCCGTACGTTATCAGTGGCCACTGCATAGGCTAAATTAGACTGCAGGTTTGTGATCTTCGAAACCTTAACGCCCGGGCCCAATTCGACCTCATATCGAGTCACTGTAGGCCCTCGGCTCAGTCCCACCACATGGGCGTCCACCTTAAATTCCTCGAAGACCGCACTGATGGCCTCAATCATGCGGTCGTTAGCCGCCGAGTGCCCCTTAGGCGGCGCCCCGTTCACTAGAAGTTTGGTTGAGGGTACTTCGTAATCAGAGTGAATAATCTGTGGCGCTGAGGCGGGCTCCACGTCCTCTTCGACCGGCGCGGGGTCTGTATGCTCATCCACGGGACCTATGAGAGTTGGTCGCGAATCAGACGCGGGCGCTGCGGCCTCAGTCGGTTCTGCCATTGGTTGTGAAGCAACCACGGGTGCCGCGGACTCGGTCCGTTCTTCCGTTGGCCGGGGCAGAATAACTGTTTGCTCCGAGACCACTGGGAATTCATCGGTTTCCGATGCTTCATTGACGGGGTAGTTATCCATCGGGCCGCCCCCAAAGAGCGGCTGCGGATTATTTTCTATACGGCGCACACGTTGATACGGTGGTCGGATCTCCGCGGGCGCTGGGCGAGTTCGGCGAGCGATAGTTGTGTCTTCCTCGGCCTCGGAATATTCGTCCTCATCATCCCCGTTGAGTTCGTCGTTCTGATTGCGGCGCTGCTCGACAAATTCTGTTGCGGCGTCGATGCAATCTCTGATGCTGATACCTGTGAGCTTGAGCGCGCCGTAGATGATGATGATAAATAGCAGGGGCACGGCGATAAAGCCGCTAAAGCCCTGCGCCAAAGGCCCACCGATATAAGCACCCAAGGCGCCACCGGCCAACTGGCGCTGCGACCACTTGTCAGGAAGACCGGCGAAAATATGGCATAGTCCCAACATTGATAGCACTATCAAGCCACCGCCAAGCACCATGGAACCCTTCATATTAAGGCTGGGCTGCTTCTCAAGCATGACTAATACGGCAACAACGAGAAGAATAATCGGGAGGATATACGCGCCAGCACCAACGAGAAGGTGTGCCACCGTGGAAATCCACTGCCCAATGGGACCTGCGATGCTTAACCATTCAGAAGCCCCGAGAACGATGACTAAACCAATAAGGACGAGTCCGAAGCTGTCTCGGTGAGATTCCTTCTCAGCATCACGTGTATCTTCTTCGAATTCCTGGTTCTCGTTGGGGTGGTCTTCGTCCAGAGGATAGAGGTCGTCTTCTTGACCAGCTACGGATCGTGTCAGAGTACCCACGCCGTGGGCTGCTGCTGAAAAGAGGGTGCCCAGTCCCCCACCCACCGCCTTCAGGGCGGAGCCTGTGCGTTCCTCGGATGATTCAGCCGCACGTCTGGCCGAACGAGCGTAATTGCCCGAGGCGGCAAATGCCGTTGTGCTCACTCGTCTTTCTGGTGCTCTGCGAGATGATCTGTCACCAGAACGTGAGGGGGGACGTTTAGATCCGGCCCCTCCGCGGCTGGAGGAAGTGCTTTTGGCAGTCATGTCTTAAAGCTTAACCTCAAAAATCACACTATTCACATTTGAAACACTTTCGAACCGTATTTTCCCTCGATCAACCTCAGAGACTTGATCGATCGATTCCGTCATAATCATCGACGATATCGACATGAGCCCAATCGCGGCCGTAGAGATAGAGCAGGATTTCACCCACATCACCCCGAATCCTTGCCACCTGGTCCCCTTTAGTGGCGACTCCACGCTTGTTTTTTCCCACAAACCGTTGGAAACCGTGAGGTTCGATGACGACGGGCACACGTGAACTCCGCAACATCATCGGTGCGAGCCACTTCAGCAAAGTATACAGTTCTTTGTTTTCCGCATCGGTAAAGTTGCGGGGTGCCACCGAGTCCGGCTCCGATCCACGACGTAAATCCTCGTGGTGAACAAAGAACTCTGCAGCATTAACGAAACGATCAAGGTATCGAAACGGGCTCAAAGCACCTGGACCTTGTTCAAAGCAATCGATAAGTTCCTGGTAGTCACGGTTCGCCGCCTTCTCGGACTGTTTTTTCAAGCTACCTTCAAATCGGGAGCTCACAATACCCAAAGCGGCTGGAAACTCATTTTCACGCACCACCAGGTGAACAAGAAGATCTTTGGCGTTCCACTGGCCACACAGTGTAGGCGCCGAGGGGTCAGTATCTCGAAAAAGGGCAGCCAAGCGGGAACGTTCGGAAGATGAAAGAGTCATATATTTAGCCTACCGATCTTCTTTTGCTTTGGCATAAGCTCGACATAAAAAATCCCCGTCTGAATGAGGCGGGGATTTTTTAGTTACCAACTCGGACGCGAGCGACGCACATCCTCATCGGGTATCGGAGTGCTGTTATCTGAAGACATTGGCACCACCGTGGGCATAATCATTGGCTTACGACGCCATGTCTGCTCCACGTAGCGGGAGACTTTTCGCCGCAGTTGTTGCACCATACGATAGGGATCGTTCTCCCCTTCCGCCGCGAGATCATTCATGGTGGTGGAAACTAGATCTTTGACCTCGGGCATCATCGCTATAGCATCCTCAGAGAAGCCCTTAGCTTGCACTGTGGGGGCTTCGAGGAGACGGCCTGTGCGATTATCAATCACAGCAGTGATAGAGATAAGACCTCCCTCGCCAAGGGCCGTGCGATCATCAAGCACTTCTTGATCGATATCGCCCATGGTGACGCCATCCACATAGAGGTGCCCAATAGGGATTTGACCCGCGATCTCTACCTTGCCGTCGACCATATCAACGACCACACCGTTTTGCGCTAGTACAGTATTTTCCCGCGGCACACCTGTGGCAATGGCAAGTTCCTTGTTGGCGCGCAAGTGTCGCCATTCACCGTGTACAGGCATCGCGTGGCGTGGACGCGCAGCGTTGTAGAGGAATAATAGCTCGCCCGAATAACCGTGGCCAGAGGTGTGTACTTTGGCATCTCGACCGGTGATCACGGTGGCTCCGATTTGAGCCAACATATTCATCACGCCAAATACAGCCTCTTCGTTACCGGGGACCAAAGAAGACGAGAAAATTATAACGTCTCCATCGCGAACAGTAACCTGGCGGTGCTCGCGACGAGCCATCCTCGACAGAGCGGCCATCGGTTCACCCTGGGTACCGGTAGTAATAAGGAGAACCTTCGATGGGGCCATTTTGCCGGCATCGTCCATGGACACAATAGTTCCACGCGGGGCCTTGAGATAGCCGAGCTTCTCGGCAATTTCCATATTACGAATCATGGAGCGGCCGTTGAATGCCACCTTACGTCCGCACTCCGCAGCGGCGTCAATTGCCGCCTGGACTCTGTCAACGTTGGACGCGAAACACGCTAGAATGACCCGCTGCTTCGCATCGGTGATGATACGTCGCAATGCAGGGGCAATATTAGATTCGGATTCAGATACACCAGGAGTGGTGGCGTTTGTGGAATCACACAGGAATAGGTCAATCCCCTCATCCCCGAGCCTCGAGAGTGCAGGCAGGTCGGTGGGCTTTCCATTGGGAGGGGTTTGATCGAGCTTAATATCGCCGGTCATCACGACCATGCCAGCTCCAGTCTTGATTGCTACACCTAAGCAATCGGGTATGGAGTGATTGACATGCCAGAAACGAATATTGAACGGTCCGCGATCGAGGTTGGAATCTTTATCTACCTCCGTGATCTTCGGGCGAATTCGATGTTCGCGACATTTTGCCATGATGAGAGCAGTCGTGAAACGCGAGGCGAATATGGGGAGATCGGGGCGCAGCTTTAGCAGCCATGGAATGGCGCCGATATGGTCCTCGTGTCCATGTGTGATCACCAGTGCTTCAACCTGGTCTAATTTGTCTTCGATGGGCGCGAAATCTGGGAGGATCAAATCAACGCCGGGTTCGCCTGATGACGGGAAAAGTACACCACAGTCGACAATAAGCAACTTATTGTTGTACTCAAAAACGGTCATATTTCGTCCGATTTCCGAAATGCCACCTAAGGCATAAATGCGCAAACCGTTCCGCTTCGGCTTACCGGGCAACGGTAGGCGACCAGTAAGATCCGCACCTTGCATTGATTTCACCACATTACGGCGACTGTCGCGCTGACCACTTTCTTGGCCATGACCCTTTTTATTTTTCTGAGGGCCGCGATTATTTCTGCCACGTCCCTGCGTGGCATTCTTGCGTTTTTCGCTTGGCGCGCCCGATGTATCAGGGCTTCCTTCGGGCGAGATGAAGGTTGGGGCGTCTGCAGTCTCTGGCGAGCCAGCTTTTCGCACAGCTCGTCGGTTGCGACTACGGGTTTCACTCATTAGTTAATACTCCAGCTATTTTCATATCGTGGCTGAGAGCTTCATATTCCTCTACTGAGGGAGCAAGGTTGGGTAGGCGGGGTTCGCCCACATCTATGCCCTGCAGCCTTAAACCAGCTTTGGCAAAGGCCACTCCACCCAAGCGCGCTTGGGCACGCACGAGTGGAGCTAATGAAGCGTTAATCTCACGAGCTTCCGCGAGATTGCCGTTGTTAAAATTTTCGTACATTTCTCGCAATTGCCGCGGAGCTAGATGCCCGATCACCGATATAAACCCGACGGCGCCTACACTCAACCAAGGAAGATTGAGAGGGTCGTCACCGGAATACCATGCCAGATTGAGCGCATCGATTAGTGCAGTCGACAGGGCGATATTTCCCTTGGCGTCCTTGACAGCCGCAACTGTTGGAAGTTCCGCTATCCGACTCAGGGTGTGCGCCTCGATCGCTACTCCCGTGCGCCCTGGTATGTCATAAACACAGATGGGGAGCTCGGTTGCTTTCGCGACTGTGGAGAAATGTTGGTAAATGCCTTCTTGACTCGGTTTGGAGTAATACGGCGTGACAATTAAAAGCCCATCTGCGCCAGCGTCGGCGCAGGCTTTTGATGCTTCCACCGTGGATCGTGTGTTATTAGTACCAGCACCAGCAATTATTCTGGCCGCTGCTCCTATTTCCTCACGGACGGCGGTGAGCAGGTCGATCTTTTCAGTAAGCGTGGTGGTCGGAGCTTCGCCGGTCGTTCCCGAGAGAACGAGCGAATCTACTCCGTTATCAACGAGGTGGCGGGCCAGCTTAGCAGCTGCGCCGAGATCAAGTTCACCATTTTCGTTAAAGGGGGTAACCATAGCAACGGAAATCGAGCCGAAATACTCGGCCCCCGTTAGCGCTACTAAACCTTTGCTCATGACCTTCAACGTTACCTTCTTTTGAGCATAAGTTTGGCATCCACCGCCCAGGGGTTGGAAATAATTCCTTAAAAGTCGCTAACAAATGGGCTTGATGCCATACGTGAACCGTCGCTTAAAGTGGTGACCTCAAAGTCTGAAAAAACCGCAGGAGCGGCACTTCTTAAGACCTCCGCACACCGCACAGCGACCTCCCGGATTTCATTATCGGCGTGCTCACTCGCGCGCATTCCGATAAAGTGGCGCCAATTGCGAAAATTGCCAGAAACAACGATTCGCGATTCCGTCGCATTGGGCAAAATAGCACGAGCAGCCTGTCGAGCCTGCTTTCTCCGCAGCAGTGCGTTGGATTCACCATCGAGTTGTTGCTCGAGCGCATCAACAAGCTCGTTGTAGACGAATCGAGTCTCATCGACGGCTTCCATAAACAGGCGTCGAAGTTCTTCGTTCCGATCAATCAATGGAGGAACGACAACCTCAGCATGCTCGGCATGGACAAATCGCTGCGACAGCTGCGAGAAACTGAAATGCCTATGGCGGGTTAATTCATGTGTAGCGGCACGAGATAAACCTCGTATATAGAGGGTCGCAGTCGGATGCTCCAACAATGCGAGGTGACCGACCTCCATGATGTGGCGGATATAGGCGGAATTATCTGCGGTGCGAGGATTCGGTTTATCAAAGGTTTCATAACAAGCACGCCCCGCAAACTCGATGAGAGCCTCCGAATCTGGGGTTTCTGGGGGAGTATCCCACTCGATATCTGAGGGTGCATAGAAGGAACTACACGCAATTAACTCGACGCGTAAGTGGGCAGTCTTAGCCATTGCTACCAATACCCAGGTAGTGCTCGAGGCCTACGGTTAGACCCGGGTGCTTCCCAATCTGTTGGATGCCCTCATAGACTCCTGGCCAAAAAGAAGACCGATCATAAGAATCCTGGCGAATAGTCAGGGACTGTCCTTGGGTGCCAAAGATAACCTCTTCGTGCGCAACCATGCCCGTCATTCTCACCGCATGCACTGGTACCCCATCGACGAGCGCCCCCCGTGCTCCTTCCAGGCTTTGCTCTGTCGCATCTGGCATCGCTTCCATTCCAGCGGCAGCGCGCGCCTGAGCGATCATTTCCGCAGTATGAATAGCAGTTCCTGACGGGGCATCGAGTTTTTTAGGATGGTGATATTCCACGACTTCGGCGGATTCGAAAAAACGCGCCGCTATCCTAGCAAAATGCATGGTCAGCACAGCTGAGATGGCAAAGTTAGGGGCGATGAGGCAGTGAGCCTTGCCCTCATCACACCACCTGTGCACCTGGTCGAGGCGCTCCTGGGTAAAACCAGTAGTCCCGACCACACAGTGAATGCCATGACGTAGGCAAAATTCGAGATTGTCCATCACCGATGACGGTGTGGTGAAGTCCACAATGACTTCGGTTCCTGTCTGAACTAATTGTGCCAGGTCATCACCGCGATCAAGAGCGGCTGAGAGCTCCAGATCCTCCTGAGATTTGATGCCGTCGACGATTGCTTGTCCGACGCGTCCGTGTGCGCCCAGCACACCCACTTTGATTGTCATGAAAACCTCTTTCTCGCGTTTGCTGTCTAATAGTGTAGAGCAAATGCGGAAGCGCTAAAAAGGTCCGATCCTTCTCAGAAGGATCGGACCGTAGGATCTAGTCGAGTCGACGAGCCCCGTAGCTTGGCGTTGCGAGGAGGAATTCCGGTATCGGGAACCCCTGATCCCTAGCCTTGGTGTCTATCCGGCGAGCTAACTCGGTAGCGTCGTGGGTTCGCACAAGAGCGATGGCACTTCCGCCAAAGCCTCCCCCGGTCATGCGCGCTCCGAGGGCGCCTATGGCTCGCGCTTCTTCGACAACGAGGTCGAGTTCTGGAGTAGATACCTCATAATCATCACGCAATGAAGCGTGCGACTGCCACATTAACGTGCCAAAACCAGCGATATCGTTGGCTTTGAGTCTATTGATGGCCTCAGCAGTACGGTCTATCTCCGAAACGACGTGCCTGACCCTGCGATACACCACCTCTTGCCACTGTTGTGCGCTTTGGCTAGCGGGCTGGTTCTTAGCTGCCCAGCTTGCCGCCACCTCGAAAGGATCCTCCACCTGGCGAAGTGTGGAAACTCCCGCCGCGTGGGCAACCCCATCGATAACCGCTCGCCGTGAAGCATACTGCCCATCGCCGAGGAAATGAGGGGCGTTAGTATTACAAATCAGTAGGCTTAAGCCCGCCGACTCGATATCAAAAGGAACGTGCTGACTGCTGTTATCACCGAAGTCTATTGCAAGAGCGTGTCCGGGACGCGCAAAGAGCGAAATCTTTTGATCCAGCCCGCCGGTCGAGGCTCCTACGATCTCGTTTTCCGCTCGCATGGTGGCTACGACAAGGTGCTCGCGAATCTCATCGTTGAGATTTCCTGGGTGGATTAATTCCACCGCGGCTAGGGCGGCCGAACACTCGATCGCAGCCGAACTGGATAATCCAGCTCCCACGGGCACATCGGAGACGACCGCAATATCGAAACCTTGCTCGTCAATGACTCCCGCTTGGTACGCGGCCCAAATTGAACCAACGACATAACCAGCCCAAGAAGCGGGATGTTGGGGGCCAATATCGCGAAGATCTATAGACTCGATCTCAGAATTAGGCCAATCCGAGACGACGGCGAGTTTCCGGTCATCTCTACGTGCGATCGCTACATAGCTGCGCTGACCCAGCGCGAAGGGAAGACATATACCGCCAGCATAATCTACGTGTTCCCCGATCAAATTGACTCGCCCCGGCGCGGCAACAGTGATTTCTGGGGCTCGGTTGAATGTGCGAACAAATAACTCTCGTGCCAGGCTAGCACCGGCACCGTCGCCGTGTGTCTGCATCCAACGTGGGCTATAAGACATCAATCTTCCCCTCTAAAAGATCTCGGAAGCGTTGAGCGATCCGCTCAGGTGTTGTATCGGAGATCCAAGCGCCCTGAGCTGACTCTGACCCCGCTAAGTATTTCAAGCGGTGTGGTGATCGCATAAGGGAAAATAACTGCAGGTGTAGCCTGCCGAATGTTCGATCCGCACCAACTGGCGCTTGGTTCCATCCAGCGATATAAGGAGTTTTGTCGACGCCCTCAAAGAAATGATCGAGAGCTTGTAATACGGTGAGATAGATACGAGCGAGCTCATCTTTTTCGGGATTGCTCAACTCCGCAAAGTCTGCCACGTGTCGACGCGGCATGACCATCAGTTCGACTGGCCACTTAGCTGCTGCGGGGACAAATACCACCCACTGTTTTCCCGCTACCACAATTCGTGTCCCTGCCTCTAGCTCGGCAGTGAGGTAATCATCAAAAAGATCTCGACCAGTGCGTTCTTGGTGCGCCCGGGCGCGATTGACAATCGCTTGAGCGCGGGCGGGGAGGAAGGGATAGGAATAGATCTGGCCGTGGGGATGCTGGAGAGTGACCCCGATCTCCTCTCCCCTATTTTCGAAGGGAAATACCAGTCTCACCCCCTTAATACGAGAGAGTTCAGCTGTCCGATGCGCCCACGCTTCTATCACTGTGCGCGCCCTAGTCAGGCTGAGGTCCTTAAATGATTGGGACGCTTCAGGTGTAAAACATACGACCTCGCAGCGGGCATATGCCGGCTGGCGCGGCACCAACTCGATACCGTCGACCAGGTGGGCGAAATCATCGGGAATATGCATATGGGTAGACAAAGACGGGAATCGGTTTTCAAAGACCACGACGTTGTAGTCTCGAGCAGGGATTTCGGTGGGGTGTTTACCCGGGTGCGAGGGGGCGAGGGGGTTGAGGTCCGCCGGCGGCATAAAAGTCCGATTCATGCGATGCGCGGCATACACTACCCAGTCCCCAGTGAGGGGGTCACAGCGCATCTCTGATTCGGTGGTCGCCGCGGGTAAATCGCGAGGGTCGGTAAGCTCACGCGTTTTCTCGCCGGTCGTATAGCTGGGATCGTCGTCGAAATATATCAGTTCGCGGCCGTCGGCAAGCGTTGTGCGGGTTACCCGTATATCAGTCATGAGTCTTAGTGCTCTTTGACTTCCGGTATGACCGGGTTCAGTTTTGCCCACAGGAAAAATACTGCGGCGCAGCCCACCATCGCGAGACCAACCCAGAGGTTATAACCGGCATCTTTGGGCATACCGGTGCTGGGGTCGATACCTGGGTCGATGGCGAGGTAAGCGAAAACAAGGATGACGCCATAGATGCCGATGAGGGCGCCGATTACGTTTCGGATATCAAAGGCACGCGCTTTGATTGAACGTGGATGAGCCATTGTGCTGGTCCTTTACTGTGGTTTAAGCGAAGACGATATTAAGAACGATGACCATAGCCATGCATAGGGCACCCAGTGGAACTGTGCGCTTATACCAGGCCACACCTACCTCGGCAGCATCGCTCAAGTCCTCCTTAGGGGTTACCGAGCGTACGAAGCCCACCATCTCATGATCGGCTTTAGGTACCGTAAGAGCAGAGACAGCAATGGAGATGGCGATATCGACAGCGAAAGCTAGGGATGCGGCAACAAAGGCTGTGCCCTGACCCGGAAGATTGAACAGAGCCGCCTCTGAGCCGGAGAACGTGGCTAGAACCCAGTAAATAATGGCAGAAAGAGTACCGCAGACCAGGCCCACCCAGCCGGCGGTGGGGGTCATTCGCTTCCAGAACATACCGAGTATGAAGGTGGCAAAGAGCGGAGCGTTGAAGAACCCAAAGAGAGTCTGGAGATAATCCATCACGTTGCCGAAGTTCTGCGCGATCAGGGCGGTGAAAATCGCGATTACTGTTGCGGCTACAGTAGCAAGACGACCAAAGCCTAAATAATAACTATCCTCTCGGTCTTTGACTACGTATGTTTGCCAAATATCGTAGGAGATCACGGTGTTGAACGCGGAAATATTGGCAGCCATTCCAGCCATAAATGCGGCCAAGAGACCAGCGAGAGCCACCCCGAGTAGACCGCTAGGGAGGAGATCGCGCATGAGGTACAACATGGCATCATTTGGCTTGGCACTGCCGTCCATAATGGGGGCTACTGTAGCACCGGCAATCATGCCGGGGATGACCACTATGAAGGGCACGAACATCTTGGGGAAGGCGCCGATAATCGGAGTCCGTCGCGCTGCGGACAAGGAATCTGCTGCCATGGAGCGCTGTACTTCAACGAAGTTGGTAGTCCAATAACCGAAAGACAGCACGAAGCCGAGGCCAAAAACCAGCCCAATCACGGAAATAATTGGATTATCAAAACCCGAGATATCGGTGCCAGGCCAGGTGTGGAAGTGGCTTTCCTCTGCCACTCTCTCTTTCAATCCCGACCATCCGCCAACATTGTGCAGGCCGATAATAGTCAGCGGCAGCAGCGCAGCAATGATCACGAAGAATTGCAAGACCTCGTTATAGATAGCAGCAGAAAGACCACCGAGAGTGATATAAGAGAGCACAATAACCGCGGCAATGATGAGGGTCAGCCATAGTGGCCACCCGAGTAGGGAGTTAACCACCTTTGCCAGCAGGAGCAGGTTGATACCAGCGATCAAAAGTTGGGCAACGGCAAAAGAGATAGCGTTAACAAGGTGCGCTCCGGGGCCAAAACGCCGCAGCATAAACTCGGGTACTGAGCGTACTTTCGATCCGTAGTAGAAGGGCATCATCACGATGCCGAGGAAGACCATGGCGGGGATGGCGCCGATCCAGAAATAGTGCATCGTTTGGAATCCGTACTGCACACCGTTGGCTGACATACCCACAATCTCCACGGCACCTAAGTTCGCAGAAATGAACGCGAGGCCAGTCACCCATGCGGGCAGGGAACGTCCGGAGAGAAAGAAGTCAATCGAACTTGAAACTTTTGAGCGAGCCGCCCAGCCGATTCCGAGAACGAATGCAAAATAGAGTGCCACAAGCGCATAATCGACCCATGAAGCATCAAGTTTCAGCGCAGATTCAGCCATGGGCATGGCTGCCTCCTTTAAAGAGTAGGAACGAAGGAAGGACAAAGCCGCAGCCTGGGTGGAATATTGTCAGACTGGGCGGTTTTATTAAGTTGTTGTACGTTGGTAGGCGCCTATACTCACACTGACTTTTTTCACCTCATTCGGGGCGATGGTCATAAGGTCGGTGCCGGAACGTAAAGCATCGGGCGGGCATGTCATTGGCTCCACAGCCACTGCTCGCCCTACCCCTGGGAAGCCGCAGCCACGAGCAGGGTCTGGGGTGAAAACCTGCATCCAGGAAATTGACTCGTCGCCTGTAATCCTCACTCCACGTCCGCTCCGGGGGTCGATGAGAGTTGCCTCATTAACTCCAGGCCCGAAGCAATGGTCAAAGAATACTCCTTCAAGTGGCATCCCCTCTCCTAGCATCTCGAGCTGGTGTGTCGTAACAGTGCCTTCGTTCTCCAGAGTGTGCAGTGGAGAGACAGGGCCGGCTGGGAGATTCCGGGAAGTTTCGAGTGGGAGATACGATGAAACCGAGTGAAGAGCCAATAGACTTCGATCTACCGGCGCCCCTTGGGCACATATATACGGGTGGAAACCGAACCCAAAAGGCATGGCAGTATCTGATGTATTGTGGGCCTGGAAATCTAGACTCAGGCCGGTTTCAGCTCCAAGTGACCACACCACGGTATAGGTCACTGCCCACGGCCACCCGGGATGTGGTTGATCTCGAAGGCGTAGGGTTGCGGAGTGTGGAGAGAGGCTAATAACCTCGAATTCTTGGCGACGAATAAATCCATGAATCGCATTGTGGCGGGCCGCCTCGCTGCGCTCGAGTTCAAAGGTGCGCCCAGCACATATGAAGCGCCCGTCCGCGGTCCGGTTGGGCCAGGGGGCCAAGAGTTGGTGGGCACCTAAGGGAGCTGGCTCGCCTGGGTTATAAGACTGAATGAGTGGTCGCCCGCGATAACTGAGCTCGCGCAGACCGGCGCCCCTACAGGTTATGACAGCGCGGTAGTCCGATGCCTCCAGTACGAGCTCCTGAAAATTCTTACCCATAACGGTAGCCTTTCGAGTTATTACCGCTCCACACACATGGTGATCATCATCCAAAAGTTATATTAGCTTTTAGATAAAGAGTTGTTAACGATTATCGCCATAAAAGATGAGGTCCTTTAGTTGAGTAAGTACACACCTGATGTGTAAGCGTTGTGTTTTATTCGACATCGCAGTTGCAGCGTGAACTAATTCACATTATCTTTACCCCCACTTGGGCAAAGCCAATAGGATGCACAAGCATGCAGTTCGCGCGTCCCTTATATCGTGCGCGATGTCGGATTCGGGGACCACCTAGGTAGGCTTGTCTTGCTTGGGGTCCTATATCTCTGCGCCAACTCCGTGCCTACTCTGCGCCCCATGTAATTAGGGATAGCCTTAGATATCTGATTATGCACGGAGTCTACTACCCTGTACTGGTATTCACGCTAAGCGGTTGGTCTACACCTGCTCGCGCCCGGTAACAGCAGATGCCTTTACCAGAGGGAGCACATCAGAATCTGACCAAAGTCCTCGGTAATTTTTTCTAGCTATCCGCTTGCTCTGCCCCGTGATTTTAATACCCGGTACTGATGGGAAACCGGCGTAGATTTCTCATCAAAACCATCGGTGGGATAAAAAAAATTAAATAGGTTCGAGCGCCTGACATGGCGTGAGCTCCGCTGAGCTCGACAACGCTACTCCCTTGAAGCGTGATGGAGCGTTATCAGCGCCCTAAAAATCACAATGACCACCACACCCCAGTATGTGGGGTGTGGTGGCTCATATCGGAGTTTCTGCTTAGCTTTCTTCCTCGTGACTAACTAGGCCTAAGGAAATCTTGCCGCGGTTATCGATATCGAGGATTTCAACCTCGATTTTCTCGCCCACGTTTACGACATCTTCGACTTTACTAATGCGCTTGCCATTCCCGAGCTTCGAAATATGTACCAGACCGTCGCGACCAGGTACCAAGGAAACAAACGCACCAAAAGCAGTAGTCTTGACCACGGTACCAAGGAATTGCTCGCCTACCTTAGGCAACTGCGGATTAGCGATGGCATTAATGCGCTCGATGGCAGCATCTGCAGCCTTGCCGCCGGTTGCGGAAACATAGACGGTTCCATCGTCTTCGATGGAAATATCGGCACCAGTCGCCTCGGTGATTTCATTGATGGTCTTACCCTTCGGCCCGATCACCTCACCGATCTTTGACACAGGAACCTTAACCGAGGTGATTCGCGGAGCGTATTCACTCATAGCATCGGGTCCATCAATGACCTCAGCCATTGTATCCAAGATATACAGACGAGCATCGCGAGCTTGAGATAGGGCTGCTGCGAGTACCTCAGAGGGGATACCGTCGAGCTTGGTATCGAGCTGCAAGGCGGTGATGAAATCTGCTGTACCGGCAACCTTAAAGTCCATATCGCCAAAGGCATCCTCAGCACCCAAGATATCGGTCAGCGCCACATAGGCGGTCTCCCCATCGACCTCATCGGAAACTAGGCCCATAGCAATACCCGCAACGGGAGCCTTCAGTGGCACCCCGGCATTATAAAGCGAAAGCGTTGAGGCGCATACCGAGCCCATCGAGGTAGAACCATTGGAGCCTAAGGCTTCGGAAACTTGACGAATCGTGTACGGGAATTCTTCCCGGGACGGGATCACTGGAATAAGCGCACGCTCAGCAAGAGCACCGTGACCTATTTCGCGGCGTTTCGGTGAACCCACACGGCCAGTTTCACCCACCGAATATGGCGGGAAGTTGTAATGGTGGAAATATGTCTTCGACGTTGTTGGCGACAGCGAATCAATCTGTTGCGCCATCTTGAGCATATCAAGCGTGGTCACACCCATGATCTGAGTTTCTCCTCGCTCAAAGAGCGAGGAGCCATGTGCCCGCGGAATGAGATCTACTTCTACGCCCAGGTCGCGCACATCGGTGACACCACGGCCATCGATACGGAAGTGATCGGTGAGGATCATGCGACGCACAACCTTCTTCATCACAGCGTTATATGCGGCACGGATTTCCTTAGCAGCGGTCTCCTCGCTTCTCTCGTCCGTAGTAAAACGCTTGACCAGTTGGGCCTCGACGTGCTCCATATATTCATTGGTGGCATCATCGCGCTCTTGCTTTGCCTTGATAGTGAGCAGGGAGCCCAGTTTTTTGGTTGCCTGCTTCTCCACCGCGGCGAAAATATCATCTGAATAGGGAGGGAAGAGAGGAAACTCTTGGGTCTCCTTTGCAGCTCGCTCGGCAAGACCAAGCTGGGCTCGGCAGAGCACCTCGATAAAAGGCTTGGCTGCTTCCAAACCTGCCGCTACAACATCTTCCGTTGGAGCTGGTTTGCCATCCCTGATCTTGTCTACAACGGACTCGGTGGCCCCCGCTTCCACCATCATAATGGCGACGTCTTCGACGGTCTTCCTTCCCTGCCGCTTAGTAATGATGCGGCCAGCCACAACGAGCTCGAACAGAGCCTCCTGATGCTGGGCGTGAGTGGGGAAAGCAATCCACTGCCCCTTGGGGTGTTTCTCATCTGCGACAAGCGCCATGCGCACGCCGCCTACAGGACCAGATACGGGTAGTCCCGAGAGCTGGGTTGCAGCGGAGGCGCCGTTGATGGCTACGACGTCGTACATATCTTCTGGATCGACTGATAAAACGGTCACCACGACCTGCACTTCGTTGCGCAGCCCCTTCACAAAGGTAGGGCGCAAAGGACGGTCGATAAGACGGCACGCGAGGATCGCTTCGGTGGAGGGGCGGCCTTCACGGCGGAAGAAGGAACCTGGGATGCGTCCCGCGGCGTACATCCGTTCTTCAACATCGACGGTCAGGGGGAAGAAGTCAAAGTTTTCGCGGGGCTGCGAGGATGCTGTCACCGTTGACAGCAGCATATTATCGTCGTCGAGATAGGTAGTAACAGAACCACCCGCTTGGCGGGCTAGTTGCCCGGTTTCGAAGCGGATGGTTCGGGTTCCAAAATCGCCGTTATCGATGGTGGCTATTGCTTCGGTAATGCCAACTTCGGGATCCTCAGTAAAAGTAACTAATTTTTTTGCACTGCTCATGCACGTTCTCCTCTTTATTGTGCGTGCTTTTCGACGATCATCGGTGCCGTCTTTCTACCATGATTTATATCTTCGGTATTTTTGTTTTCGGATATCCAAAAAACGCAACAAGAACGACTTTAACACAACTTCACCCAGTCTTTAGCCCCAAACAAAAATCCCTCCCACAAGGGGAGGGATTCTTTTTTCTTAGAGCTTAACGACGCAGACCCAAACGAGCGATGAGATCGCGGTAACGGTCAACGTTATTGGCTGCCAGATACTTCAGAAGACCACGACGACGACCCACCATCAAGAGCAGACCACGACGAGAGTGGTGGTCATGTTTGTGGGACTTGAGGTGTTCGGTCAAGGTATTGATGCGGTGAGTGAGCAAGGCAACCTGTGCCTCGGTCGAACCGGTATCAGTCTCGTGCAAACCAAACTCAGCGAGAATGGCCTTCTTCTGCTCTGCATTAAGAGCCATGGGGTTACTCCTTGAAATTTCCAGTCCACATTAAACGTCATCACCGCCTTATAAACGGTGGTTTTTCAAACTGCTGTGAACCACAGTAAGAGAAACTTCAACGACTATAGCACGAGCGTTGACTTTTCGTGCACTTAGCTCGCAGCGAGTGTGGTGTAATGCATAAAGAGCTGCTTAAAACGCTGCACATCCACCCCGAGGGCTACCTTGACATTTTTCCTGTGATTCCCCAAACGTGTGGTGTCGCCCGTGGTCCGCCCACGCAGCGGTTCCGCTGTGTCGACCATGAGGTTCATGTTGTGATAGACAGCAAGATCCGGGTTGAGTGCAATAGCCACAGCAAGCGGATCGTGGAGCCCACACCCACCAAGCGTGGGATCAAATTCGGCATAGGCATCGATATAGTATTCTGCGAGTGCGGTAATAAATTCCGCCCGTGAATTCTCAAGCTCCCGCCAGATCGCGAGATCATCGGGAGTCAATAGCGTTTGTAAGGTGATGTCGAGCCCCACCATGGTGATATCTTCGACTTCACGAAGCACTCGATCAGCGGCCTCGGGATCCTGATGGATATTCGCCTCTGCCCACGGCTTCACGTTGCCCGGTACGGTTAGTGCCCCTCCCATGAAGACAATATGAGCCTTATGTGCAAAGGTGGGATCTTTCGCTATTGCCGTAGCAATGGTGGTCAAGGGCCCGGTGGGAATAATAACGAGATCATCGCCGAAGGTATGCACGGAGGTGATCAGGAAATCTGCGGCATCTCGGTTCTCTCCACTTTTATGCGGTTCAGGGATTATCATATTTGCAATCCCATTTGCCCCATGAATAAACGACGAGATTTCAAGGACTTTAAAATCTGAAGCACCAAGAGCCTTAGGCGGGCCGGCATAGACTTTGATATCGGAGCGTTTAAAAAGTTGCGTCACCGCTAGATTATTGCGCACGCTGGTGGCAATATCGACGTTCCCGTAGGTGGAGGTGATCCCGACGAGTTCGACCTCGGGATGGGCCGCGCAGTAGCCGAGGGTATAAGCGATTGCCAGCGCGTCGTCGATGCCTGTATCGAGGTCAAGAATGATCTTGGTGTACATGTCACTCTCCGATCAGTAAATGTCCTCGCCTAGCCTTATGAGGAATGGTTGAGTATATCTAAGGTATGTGCCACGTCCTTGTCAATGGTGGCAACTAGTTCATCGATGCCGCTGAACGTTTCCATGTCACGAACGAAATCTACGAATTCCACTACCACGGTATGTCCGTACAGATCGGCATCGCGCCCAATAACAAAACTCTCAACACTGCGGCGTTTATCGCCGAATGTGGGGTTGTGGCCCACCGAGATCGCTGCTGGGTAGCGAGTATTATGCTCCATATCCCCATCTATTGGGGCTTCGGAGATCACTCGTAACCATCCGGCATATACGGCGTCTTTTGGCAAGGCTACCGAATCAGGAAAGTACAGGTTGGCGGTGGGATAGCCCAATTCTCTTCCGCCGCGTCCAGCACCGCGGACCACTTCGCCACACACCTCGAACTCGCGACCCAAAGCGTGGTTAGCTAGGCGAATCTCACCGCAACTGAGATACCGACGGATCGAAGTGGAACATATGGTCTCCCCGTCGTCGCCAAGGAGATCCTTAATATAAATCTCAACCCCGTACTTTTTGCCTAAGTCCTGCAATATTTTCGTGGTGCCCTCGGCATTGTGACCAAAGGTGAAGTTTTCACCCACGACTACAGCGCGGGCGTGTAAGGAATTGACGAGAACCTCTGTGAAAAAATCCTCAGGGCTCAATTGCGCTTTGTCTACGCTGAAGGTCATCGCGAGGATGAAGTCTATTCCCTCCTGAGCCGCCAACTCAGCCCGCCTTTCCACGCTAGCTAGCAGCGGAGGCATTCGGTCCGGGCGCAGGATTGCCAGCGGGTGTGGGTCGAAAGTGAGAAGGATACTGGGTACCTCGAGCTCATCTGCTCGTTTAACGGCGGCATCGAGTAGCGTCTTGTGACCTCGGTGCATGCCGTCGAAGACGCCGATACTCACCACACTAGATGTGAGATCTGCCGGTATATTGTCGAGTCCACGCCATATATTCACGCCGCTTAGTTTACGGGAAAATGGGCAAAAGGTGATAGCAGCTCATAGACTTGGGATTTATGACTGACAAGCCCTCTTCCCTACTCGACCGTTCTGGCCTCGTTATCGTGGATAAGCCTGCTGGGCTGAGCTCTCACGATGTAGTGGCGCGCGTCCGTCGCGCCTTTCATACACGCGCAGTCGGTCATGCCGGGACGCTCGACCCGATGGCTACTGGTGTCTTAGTTTTAGGGGTTGAGCGCGGCACTAAATTTTTAGCACATTTAGTCCATGCCACAAAGACTTATGAGGCGATAATCCGCCTTGGATCGGCAACGACCACCGATGATGCCGAAGGTGAGGAAATCTCACGGGCTAGCGCAGCTGAGCTTGCTGAGGTGAGTGTGGAAACGATCAACGCTGCCATCGGACCATTTCGTGGCGATATCATGCAGCGCCCAGCCCGAGTTTCAGCTGTTAAAATCGACGGCAAGAGAGCCTATCAGCGAGTCCGTGATGGCGAGGATATAGAGATTCCTGCTCGGCCAGTAACAATTTTCTCCTACTCTGTCTCAGATATTCGCCCTCACAGCGATCATATTGACGTAGATATTCGGGTGCAGTGCTCTTCAGGGACTTATATCCGTTCTCTGGCACGCGATTTGGGAGAGGCTCTAGGCATCGGCGGTCATCTTATTTATCTGCGCCGTACCGTGCTCGGCCACTTTTCTCTGGAGGACGCTCGAACCCTTGAGGAACTCGAGAAGGCACCACAACTATCCATGAGCCTAGACCAAGCCCTCCCCCATTGCTACCCTGTTCTCGATATTACTGCAGACCAAGCTCGGGATCTGTCGATGGGCAAATGGCTCCAACCAGTGGCGCAGGAGGGACCATTTGCCGCGGTAGACCCAGATGGCCGAGCTATTGCCCTCGTTAAACAGCAGGGCAAGAGGCTGGCCAGCATCTTCGTGGCACGACCCAACACTTTGAACTAGGCGCTCTCGCTCAGCACCGCAGTTGCCGCAATAATATAGCCATCTGCAATCATCCACCGTCCCTCGATAAAAGGGACGGGGGTGGGCCGGACCAGAAGGTAGGAGACGAAGTTTCCATCTAGGCGAATATCGATTTCGGCCTGTTCGAAACCGAGCCATCGATGGGTCAGTGGGAACCACGCTTTATACGTGGCTTCTTTGGCACAGAACAGCAAGCGATCTGCACACGTGATACCTTGTTTGCGTAATTGCTCGAGTTGGGCGAGTTCCCCTCGCCGGGCAATCGACCCCAGGATCCCCTCTGGTAAATGCTCAGCTATCTCTGCATCGAGTCCCATTGAGCGCACCCGCGATCGTGGTGCCACCACCGCAGCTCGCAGACCGTCGGTATGAGTGAGGGAGCCGGAAACTGCCTCTGGCCATACCGGCATTCCGCGTTCTCCACGCACAATGGGGTGCCCTGATTCGCACCCGAGTGCCCGTAAGGCTTGGTGGGCACAAAAGCGACCGTCGCCGAACTCGGCCTTTCGTTTATCAACCGCATGGTGCACCGCTGCTTGTTCCGTGGGGTGCAATTGCCTGAAATGCCGAAGATCAACGGATTGAGGATCCACTTTGAGGACATGGAAGCGAGCGGACTCAGGGAATAAATTAGCCTCTACCATGCGCTATGATGCCTCCACGACTGGGTAGGGCCACTGTCGACTATTGATAGTGGCTTGCCACTCTCGCGGATAGCCCAAAGAGACCTCGAGGTGATTGATACCCTCCACCTTTAGGCACCCAGGATTGTGGAGGTGACCATACACTACCGCTTCGGCCTGATATCGTTGCGCCCAGGTACGCGTATGACGAGTTCCGCACCAGAGGCCGATCTCTTTATATGTGAGCTGGTTCACCGGCTCTACCACGAGCGGCCAGTGATTAACCAAAATAGTGGGGCCGGAGATTCTACTCAACCGTTTGACCGAGTACGCGAGCCTGTCCCAGCACCACGCGCGAATATCGACAAAGGGAGCTATAGCGAATTCGTCGGTTAGCATAATGCCCTTATCGCGAGCGGCTTGCACTGCTTGCTCGACGCTAAGATCGGGTTGCCTAAAGGAGTAGTCATAGAGCGTAAATAACGGCACAACCGTACGGCCGTGGAATACAGGATACGGATCTTCAGGGGTTAGGACATCAATTTGCCGGCAACGTCGCACTAATTCTTCGTATTTCGCCCGGCCCAGAAAGGTATCGCCGGTGCGCATAAATAACTCGTGGTTGCCTGGTACCCAGATTACTGTGGAAAATGTGCGGCGTAGCTTGCCAAGAATTTTAATGACCACTTCGGTGCGCTCAGCCACATCGCCAGCGACAATCAACCAATCGGACGGATCACGAGCCTTGATGGATTCGATCATCTCCCGGTTGTGCTTAACCGCTCCATGCAAGTCGGCGACCGCCCACAGCGTTTGGGTCATATTCACTCCTTCGAAGTGGGTACGCAGAAGCTGGAACGCACTATCTTTCAGTATAGGTTGCGTAGTTGGAAGCGAGGGCCCGGCTGGCCCATTTCATGGAATAGAAGCGCCCCACAACGCTGAAGAATCGGATCATCATAAAAGCGAGAATCCCCCACCAGACCCCTTGCAGGCCTAAGCCAAAGTAGTTGGCAATCCACACTCCCGGCAGGAATCCGCCGAGGACACCGATAAGCGTCGTGGTTCGCAGGTATGCCGCATCGGCTGCGCCCAATAAAACTCCGTCAAGGGCGAATACCACACCAGCTACGATAATCATAAATACGAGCTGCCACCATGGGCCCGCGATCTCTTTAAGAACCGACTGATCGGTGGTAAACAGAGGAGGAACCATCCGGTAACTGGCTGCGAGCACTGCCGCGAGCAGCACAGAAAATCCCAGAGAATAGAGCAAAATTCGCTGACCTACTTGCCTAGCAGCCTTCAAACTCTGCGCCCCTAACGCTGCACCCACGAGGGTCTGGGCAGCAATAGCCAGAGAATCGAGGAGCAGGCTAAAGAAATTCCACAGTTGAAGAAGTACCTGGTGCGCGCCCAAAGCTTGCGCACTGATGCGTCCAGCTACCGCGGCTGCAGACAAAAAAGCCACCTGGAAGGCGAGAGAACGAACAATGAGATCTCGACCCAGAATTAACTGATCCTTAATGATCCGCGCGTCGGGAGCCCAGCTCCCCTTATGCATAAGCACCAGGGCTCCTACAAACAGACCAGCCATAATGGCTTCGGCAGCCAGAGTCGCCCACGCCGACCCGACGATTCCGTAGCGGTGAACCAATACCAGAATGAGAACCGCGCCTGGACCTAGGCCCAGCAGCGTGAAAATGAGCGGTAGCTTCGTATTTTGAATCCCGCGCAGCCAGCCGTTACCCGCCATGGAACATAGCACCATCGGGATCGCGAAAGAAGTGATTCGCAACCAGGTGGTCGCGAGCTCGCTTACCTCTGAATTAGCGGAGATCCACAGGCTAAACCATGGAGCCCCAAACCACATAATCAGTGCGAGCACGATTCCCACGGCGATCCCCACCCAAGTTGCCTGTACCCCTTCGGCGATAGCGCTGCTTCGATCCCCCGCTCCGAAATATCGTGCAGAACGGGCAGTGGTTCCATAAGAAAGAAAAGTCAGCTGCGTGGTCACAATAGAGAACAATGTCGTTCCTGTTGCTAAAGCCGCTAAGAACTCTCCTCCTCCAAACCGTCCGACTGCTGCAGTATCGAGTAGCAGGAAGAGCGGAGTAGCAATGAGGACGCCAAGGGCAGGAAGCGCCAGCGCGAGAATTGATCGAGCACTAGGCAACTCATACGTATCCGAGTGGGACTGCTCAGTAATCATCGAATTATTCATAGCCTATCGGCTGCGAGCGCCTAGCTCTAGTTCTTGTAGGGATTCTCGTCGCCAGCGGGCCGGGCATTCTTCCGCAACTCCGCCAATTCTGCATCGCGCTCACGAGCCCGCGCTAAGAGATCCTCCATGCGGGCAGAGGTCTCCGGGACGGTATCGAGTTCGAATTTCAGGGTAGGTGTAAAACGCACTGAGAGCGCTTCACCTACTATCTTGCGTAGTGAACCACGAGCTTTTTCCAGCCCTTCAGCGGCTCGTTCGTGGTCTGCTGGCTGGTCGATGCTAGCTCCACGCACGGTGTAGTAGAGAGTCGCATCGTGGAGGTCACCGGTTACTCGAGCGTCGGTGATCGTAACAAATTCCAAACGCGGATCTTTGATCTCCCGTTCGATGGCGGTAGCAACAATTTGTAGGATCCTTTTTGCCAGACGCTGTGCGCGAGAATTATCTGCCATGAAAACTCACTCCTTGAATAATATTTTTTTATCACGAGGTGCGGGGGCGCTCACTTTTCGGTGCACCTGAACCTCTCTTAAATAGTATCGGTTTAGTGCTCAATTAACGATCCGAGGCGAGAAAGCTATATAGCGCAGAAAAATCCCGCTGTGAGAGGGATATTCTTCTCACAGCGGGATAGTCAGCCTATTTATCGCGAGGTACTTCGACCTTCTCGTAGGCTTCGATTATGTCGCCCACCTCGATATTCGGGTAGCTGAGCACCATACCGCACTCATAACCTGCAGCCACCTCGGTCACGTCGTCTTTTTCTCGACGTAACGAGCTGATTGTGGCATCACTGGTTACTACGTTGCCATCTCGGATCAAGCGGATCGATGCACCACGGCGCATCTTGCCATCTTCGACCTTGCAGCCCGCGATAAGGCCGACAGAGGAGGCCTTAAAGATGGCGCGAATTTCAGCGCGTCCGACATCGCGGTCTTCGTAGACCGGCTTGAGCATGCCGCGCAGAGCGGACTCAACTTCCTCAATCGCGCGGTAGATAACCGTGTAGTAGCGGATATCTACACCCTCAGCGTTTGCTTCCTCGGTTGCCTTACCTTCGGAACGCACGTTGAAGGCGATGATGACGGCATCGGAAGCGGCAGCAAGCGATACGTTGGTCTGGGTTACTGCACCCACGCCGCGGTCGATGATATTGAGCTCGACTTCGTCGTCCATATCGATCTGTAGGAGGGCTTCCTCCAAAGCTTCCACCGAACCGGCGTTATCGCCCTTAAGGATGAGGTTGAGCGTGGAGTGCTCGCGCAATACTGCATCCAGATCCTCGAGAGAAACGCGCTTGCGAGTCTTCGCAGCCAATGCGTTGCGCTTGCGGGCATTTCGCTGATTTGCAATCTGGCGAGCGACGCGATCATCCTCAACAACCAGTAGGTTATCACCAGCGCCTGGAACTCCGTTGAGGCCCTGTACCTGGACTGGACGCGATGGACCAGCTTCCTCCACGTCATTGCCGTGCTCGTCGACCATGCGGCGAACACGACCATATGCGTCGCCGGCTACGATCGAATCGCCGACGCGCAGGGTGCCTCGCTGCACAATTACGGTGGCCACCGGGCCACGGCCGCGATCCAGGTGTGCTTCAATAGCAACGCCTTGGGCATCCATCTCGGGGTTAGCACGCAGATCCAATGAAGCATCCGCGGTGAGCAGAACCGATTCGAGGAGGTTATCGATATTGATATTTTCCTTAGCGGAAATATCAACGAACATGGTGTCGCCACCATATTCCTCCGGGATCAGTCCATATTCGGAAAGTTGACCACGGATACGATCAGGAGAAGCCCCCGGCTTATCAATCTTGTTCACAGCCACAACTACTGGCACATCTGCTGCCTTGGCATGGTTGATCGCCTCGATGGTCTGGGGCATCACTCCGTCATCTGCGGCCACCACGAGTACGGCGATATCAGTGGATTTGGCACCACGGGCACGCATGGCGGTGAAGGCCTCGTGTCCTGGCGTATCTAGGAAGGTGATCTTTCGATCGCGGCCCTCGATATCAACCTGAACCTGGTAGGCACCGATCCCCTGGGTGATTCCACCTGCCTCGCCGGAACCGACGTTAGCCTTCCTGATGGTATCCAGTAGTCGAGTTTTACCATGGTCGACGTGGCCCATTACGGTCACAACTGGAGGCCTAAATTCTAGATCGTCTTCGGTTCCGGCGTCTTCGCCAAACTGCAGATCGAAGGTCTCCAGTAGCTCACGATCTTCATCTTCTGGGGAAACGACCTCAACGACGTAGTTCATTTCTTCGCCCAAAAGCTGGAGGGTTTCCTCGGAAACGGAAGCCGTGGCTGTTACCATCTCGCCCAAGTTGAACAGTGCTTGCACCAATGCCGATGCATCGGTATCAATCTTGTCAGCAAAGTCGGAGAGAGAAGCTCCGCGAGCGAGCCGCACGGTAGCGCCAGCGCCATTGGGCAGCGCGACGCCACCAATGACATTTGGCACCTGCATGGACTCGTACTCGTTACGCTTCTGCCGTTTCGACTTGCGTCCGCGGCGAGGGGCGCCACCTGGGCGTCCGAAAGCACCCGCGGTTCCTCCGCGTCGACCACCGCGACCTGCGCCGCCTGGTCGATTCGGTCCAAAGCCGCCGCCCTGATTATTGCCACCTCGGCCACCTCGACCCCCAGAAGCTGCGCGCTCTGGCATAGCTCCTGGTGATGGATGGTTCGGCATCATAGCTGGCGAAGGACGACGTCCTCCTCCTTGACGCTCTTGGTTATTCGGACGATCTTGTCCGCCTGGGCGCTGACGATCACCTTGAGGGCGATTGCCACCCTGACCTCCGCGAGCACCGCGAGCTGGGCGGTCGCCGGTGGATCCTCCTGGGCGCGGACCGGGGCGCCCTCCTGGACGCGGACCTGGTCGGTCTTGGCCTCCGGTAGAGAATGGGTTATTTGCCACTCGACGTGCGCCTGGCTTTGGAGCAGGCTTCGCTTGTGGCTTTGGCATTGTCCCTGGGGTGGGTCCCGCTAGCTTAGCAGCTGGAGCAGGCTTATCAGAGCTTGCACTAGCAGGCTCTGAGAAAGTTGGGCTTGCCGGCTTGGCAGTTTGGGCTGCTGGATTGACAGGCTTCGCTACTTGCTCAGTGGGCTTCGCTTTGGGTGCAGCTGGTTTTGCTTTTTGCTCCACAGGTTTCGCAGGGGTGGCGGCAGGCGCACTTGGCTTGGGAGAAGCCGGTTTTGCAGTCTGAGCTGCTGGCTGAGCGGCTGGAGCGGCTGGCTTTGCGACCTGAGCTGCGGGTTTAGCCGCTTGGGCTGCAGGTTTAGCAGGCTTTGCTGCGGGTTTGGTAGTCTGCTCAGCTTTTTGGGTATCAGCTTGAGGTGTTTCTGCGGCGGCAGGTGCAGCTTCCGCCTGCGCGGCATAATGCGCCTTCATGCGCTTGACTACCGGTGGTTCTATGGTTGAGGAAGCAGTTTTGACAAACTCGCCTTTATCTCTGAGTGTGGCAAGTAACTCCTTGCTGGTGATACCGAGCTGTTTAGCGAGCTCATGTACACGTAATTTTCCGGGCACTTTTCTCCTTGTGTTATGGATAGAAAACAAGCAGATAGCCTGAAGTCCTGGAAAATACCCGCGGAGTACAGCCTATATGCAGTTTTCTAGCCGAATGTCATTGACGTTCATCGCTGATGCTTCATGATGTGCTCATCAGTGTTCGGTCTCTTTCTATTTCCTTGGTGTGTTCGTGGCTCGCCTGAATATGTTGGCGCAACGAACGGGTATCGAGTGGTCCCGACACGCGCAGCGACCGGGTAAACGCCCGCTGTTTTTCCGCTAATTCCACTGCTTCAAGATTTGGGGTAATCCAACATCCACGACCTGGAAGCCGGCGGTGCGGATCGGGCACGAGTGCATCTTTATTCGAACTGAGAACAACGCGCAAAAGCGTGCTGTCATGAGCCCGGGTACGGAAGGCGATACAGGTGCGAATACGGATAGTCGGTGCATTAGCGCCGTCGCCTGGCGACGACTGCATAAAGCTCGAGCTCACGTACTATTCCTTATCTTCGACCTTCACAGGCCACTCGCACTATTGATTCCAATATCAAGTCTGCGTAGTTTAAGCGGTAGCGTTTGATCTTTTCCCGCGCTTAGATATTATCGACATCTTGATAATACTGGCAGTAAAAATGAAACAGCTCTGCGTGACTGCAAATTCCACAATCAACAGGGCCTAAACCCATAGTAGTCGACGGAACAGAAAAAGTTAAGTTCTTTCCCCCTAAGAGACCGTGCATCGCTGTCTATATAGATGTCGGCTCAACACGGTCGTCGGACTAATGATCTACTCCGCGTCGGAGCGAATATCGATTTTCCAGCCAGTCAGGCGAGCGGCCAAACGAGCATTCTGTCCCTCTTTGCCAATAGCTAAGGAGAGCTGATAATCAGGAACTGTCACTTGGGCGATCTGCTGCTCGGGGTCCGTAATAGTAACATTGACTACTTTCGACGGAGCGAGCGCATTTCCTACATAGGTTGCAGGATCGTCGGAAAAGTCGATAATGTCGATTTTCTCCCCTCCCAATTCCTGCATGATATTACTGACTCGTTGTCCACGCGGCCCGATGCATGCACCTTTTGCGTTAAGCCCTTTGACATTAGCTTTCACAGCAACCTTGGAGCGATGGCCTGCTTCGCGCGCAATGGAAACGATCTCTACCGAGGAATCGGCAACTTCAGGGATTTCTAGCTCAAATAGCCGACGCACGAGCTCTGGGTGGGTACGCGAGAGATTAATGCTGAGCGAGCGTTGATTCTGACTAACCCCCACGACAAAGCTCTTGACGCGGTCTCCGTGGTGCAGCTTTTCTCCTGGAATCTGTTCAGCTGGAAGAAGCACGCCGTCTTGGCCGTCCATCTCGGTACCAAGGTGGACCACTACCATGCCGCGCTCGTTGGCCATAGCATCGGCTTGAACGACACCAGTAACAACAGTGCCCTCATAATCCGAATATGCTACATACGCCTGCCGAGCTTCAGCCTCGCGGAGCCTTTTAACGATTGCGTCTCGCACAGCGTGGGCGCCGAGTCGATCGAAGTGGCTTGGGGTATCATCGTATTCCGATTCCACGTTGCCCTCGGCATCGAGGCTGGAGACGATGACCGCGACGGAACCTGTTTGAATATCGATATCCACCCGGGTACGCGTATTGTCCTGTGGAGGGACATCTTTATACTCGCGGTAGGCGAACATCAAAGCGGTGGCAATGGTATCGACCAAGTCTCGCACCGGGATACCTTTTTCCGATTCAATTGCTTTGAGTGCCGCAACATCAATATTCACTTTTAATAAAGTCCCTTCGTGGAGATTAAATCTGACTGTTTTAGCTAACTACACAGTGGCCAGCTCGTCAAAAGACATGGACACAAGCTCGAGTTCGGACTGAGGTGCGTCAGAAAACTCAACTTCCTGGTGTGCGTGCAGGATCTGTTCAATCTCGAAAGCTGCTGCGCGAGCTATCCCTTTTGTACTGCTAATGAGCATGACGTGAGTGTGATCCTCATTCAGGGGACCAACACGAAACCGCTCCTTTTTATCATGGACGACCACCGTCACCAGGCGGCCACGGGCACGGCGCCAGTGACGCGGTAGGGTTAACGGCAGATCCAGACCCGGTGTACCAACTTCGAGGGTATAACCGGCACCAAAGTTGAGCCTCCGGGCCTCCTCCTCGGCATCGAAAAGCGCAGAAATTTCCAACGACAAAGCCTCAAGCTGGTCTGAATGTGGGTGCTCATCAGAGTCAATGGCAATGGCTACGGTGGTTTTCTTGCCAGCGAGAGCAATACGGATATCTTCAATATCTACACCATACTGCGAAGCTAGGGGTTCTAGAGTTATCAGGAGAGTTTCTTTGCTAGGAAAAGCCATAAGGGCGATGGTAGTACAATGACCGACTATGACACGATTTCGCATCTCATTCCTGCCCCTATGCGCTCTCGTCCTCGGTCTTATCCTCGGTGGCTGCGCAGCCCCATCACCCCACCCCACCTTGGCTGGGCTTTACCGGGTCAGCGAGGGGGAGCAACAGCAAGAACTGGGTGCCGAGATCGCCAGGTTGTGCGGTCACCTCAGGGATGGCGAGGTCCCGGCCAGTTGCACTCCTGAGGGAACTGATACATTCCTGACAGAATCCTCGACACAGGATTTTTCCGCCGATACAGCGGGCATCCTCAATATTATCGCTGATATCCCTCAAGAGTCTCTGCCTCTTATCGTTGACCAATATCTCTTCTATGCCACAACAAATGCCGAACCTATTTCCCAAGTAGTGGTTAAGTTGGATATTCCCGCTGCCGCACAACGCAATCCAGACGGTACGGCTCCCCAACAGGAACCAGATCCCGAGACCCACTCTCATAATGCTGCTTTTGTTGATCTCGTTGCGGCCAGGGAAGCGCTACGCCGCGAATACGGTTTTCTCTACGCCCTTGGCATGGCAACTGCATTTGCTGACGATATGCAGGACCAGAGAATAGCGCAGCTGGAAAAAGTCCATCAGCGAATTGCGGATAGTCTGGAGTTCGCCCTCAACGAGGATGCTTTTATCCCGGTGCCAGCGGCCGGATATAGCTTCGATGATCTCGAGCTTCCTTACGATGATAGAAGTGCAGCCGCATTTGTGGACGAGCTAGTTGCAAGTAACGAACGGGACTGGCAAGCCTTCGCTTCCCAGGCGCATCATGCGCCATGGCGCACGACTTCACTGAGCACCTTAGGTTACCTGACGAATCCACAATAGGCACGCAGCAGAAAAGGGCCACGGACGCTAGATAGTCCCGTGGCCCTTGATACTCGAAGTTATGCGGTGACCGTGTCGAGGATAGTAGAGACGATATCAGCGGCGTCGACTTCTACAATGTCGTGACCCCGACGGCGTAGCTCGACCTTGCCTTCATTAAATGAGCGCCCCAGCACCACTACATACGGGATACCGAGGAGCTCCGCATCCTTGAACTTAACTCCTGGGGACACCTTAGTGCGATCGTCGAACAGGACCTCGACACCTTTATGATCTAGTTCTGCAACGAGGCGATCACCGGCAGCTAAGGCTTTTTCGTCCTTATTAGCCACAACAACGTGAACGTGATAAGGGGCCACCTCAAGTGGCCAATTCAGACCTCTGTCATCATGACGCTGCTCAGCCAGGACAGCCATGAGCCGCGATACACCAATTCCGTAGGAACCCATGGTGGGGATGACTCGCTTGCCGTTTTCATCCAAGATCTGCACATCGAAAGCCTCGGTGTACTTCCGCCCCAGCTGGAAAATATGACCGATCTCGATACCACGAGCCAAGGTAAGGGAGCCTTGACCGTCAGGCGCTGGGTCACCTTCGCGTACCTCGGCCGCCTCAATATATCCATCAATAGTAAAGTCGCGGCCAGCAACAACGTTGTTGGCATGTTTCTCGAAAGCATTGGCACCAGTTAGCCAGGCTGTTCCCTCTGCCACCCGAGGGTCAGCGAGAACTCTAATGCCGTGCTCATTGAGCGCCTGAGGGCCGATATAACCCTTGACAAGGAACGGACGAGCGGCGAAATCCTCCTCAGAGGCCAATTCCACTTCAGCTGGCTCGAAAGAGGCCTCGAGACGCTTCTCATCGACTTCGCGATCACCGGGCAACAAAATACCAATAAGCTCATCGTCCTGGGCGCCCGGCGTGTGCACCTTGACCATGAGGCATTTGAGCGTATCACTAGCGCCACATTCCCGCCCATCGATACTAAGACCACTGCGGCGTGCCCACTCCACCAGGTTGTCTATAGTTTCAGCGCCTGGGGTGTCATGAACCTCGAGGGGAGCTTGGCCGGCGATTTCCCGGGGTGTACCTGGTTGAGTTGTTACAGCCTCGACATTGGCAGCATAGTCTCCCTTCGTGGCACGCACGAAGGTGTCTTCACCATGAGGAGAAATAGCAAGAAATTCCTCCGAAGCCGATCCGCCCATCGCACCCGAGGTTGCTTTACAGATCGCGTATTCAACGCCGAGACGGTCGAAGATATTCTGATAAGCCTGACGGTGGCGAGCATAGGATTCCTCCAGACCAGCGTCAGTCATGTCAAAGGAGTAGGAATCCTTCATAACGAATTCGCGGCCCCTGAGGATACCCGCGCGAGGGCGTTCTTCGTCACGATATTTAATTTGGATTTGATACAGCGTCACAGGGAAGTCTTTATAGGAGTTATAAAGATCCTTAACCTGAGCCGTGAAAAGCTCCTCATGGGTGGGCCCCAATAACATATCTTGACCCTTGCGGTCCTTGAGTCGGAAGAGTGAGTCCCCGTACTCTGTCCAGCGGCCAGTTTGTTCATAAGGGTCGCGCGGAAGGAGTGCTGGAAATAACAATTCTTGGCCACCGATAGCGTCCATCTCTTCGCGAACGATATTTTCGATCTTTTTCAAGGTGCGTAGCCCGAGCGGAAGCCAGGTATACACTCCCGGGGCAGCGCGGCGAATATAGCCGGCGCGCACAAGAAGTTTGTGACTAGGTACTTCAGCATCTGCTGGGTCTTCACGCAGGGTACGTAAGAAGAGTGTGGAAAGACGAGTAATCATGGTTGGTTAGTTTAGCACCAGCTTTGTACCTTACTGACCAAGGCTCTAATAGCTTGCTCATCTGTGACCTGAACTGGTGCTGCTCCCCCACCCGGCCCGGCGGGTCCTCGCTCAACAAATGTCGAAGCTGAACTATGAATGGCGGCTACTCCGGTGGTCGCCAGAGCATCAATATTATCTGGGCGGATGCCTCCTCCAGCCATAATTTCGATCTCCGGTACGTGGGCTACGAGCATCGCCAATTCCTGGGCTCCAGCAGGGGCACTAGATTGTCCACCGGAACTAAGGATGCGCTTGATTCCGAGGTCCTTGATGCTGTGGCAGGCATCTATTCGCGAGGGTACTGTATCGAATACACGGTGCAGGGTCACCTCCGCGCCGTGAGCATGATCGATTAAATAACGCAGCGCAGGTATGTCTAGAGTGCCGTCTGATCGAGCAGCCCCAATAACAACTCCGTCGGCGCCGGCGCTAATGGCCTGTGAAATATCAGTAGCCATCACTTCGATCTCAGCCTCGCTATAAACGAAACCGCCGGGCCGCACCCTGATGAGGACGTGGGTGGATATGATTGTGGAGCACGCCTGGATATTGCCAATGGTGGGAGTAAGCCCACCGGTTGCGGATAGTCCCACGCATAACTCGATGCGGTCGGCTCCTGCGTGGGCAGCCTGGGCTGCTCCTACCGGGTCTTGCACTGCGATTTCAATGGCCGGGTATCTCATAAAGAATCCTCTTTGCTGACGTTAGGAGTCGGGATATTTAGATGCTTCATGTGCAAGTGACACCCTAAGTATATGGCCTAAGTCCAGCTAAACTCCACAACCGGTTGTTGGATTCTTGCGGTGATTGGCCCATTGGGATAGAGCATCGCTGATCGCTTGGCTATATAGCTCGCGACCTTGCTCATTGGGATGAATTCTGTCGGAATAAAGCTTGTCGGGGTTCGCCTGAGCCAGTTGGCACCAGGGAGCAATATAGAGATTCTCATAGGTGTCTTGAGCACGGGCGATACGTTCTTGAGAGATGGGAATCCAGGTGCGCTCGCCATAAGGCATCACCATAATGACCACGCGCTGCTGGCCGATTATATCCATGACCTGTTTCAATGCCTCCTCGCTTAGTGCTCCGTTGGTTCCAAAACCTAGAACGACAAAGGGATCAAGGCGCCCCGCATCAGCTAATGACTGGAGGATACTTGGTGCTGCCACGAGCGACCGCGACACTTCGGCATCGATATACATGCCCGGAAAGTTCTTCTCCAGGGCAGGTACGGACCCGAGCATAACGGAATCTCCCACAGCCGTCATTCGATCCCCTGTGGGAGGAAGCTGCGGTCCATATAAGGGGGTGGCAACGTCTGTTGCCTCTGCAGCTGGAATTGCTGTGATCTCACGCGGCGCTGTCTGATTGTGAGCCAGCCGCTCTAACTGGGATTGAAGTTCAGTTTGTTGCGGAGAGCGCACGATGGCCAGCGCAGCAGCCGCTAAGAGGGTTATAAGCGTTCCCGCCACCACAGCACGAACTCGAGGGTCAGAGCTACGCCATAGGTGCCGATATCCGCGCCGGCGTACGGGGGTTTCCACAAAGACATAACTGAGATGGCTGATAACTAGGCTGGTGATCAGCGCGAGCAGACCAATGACCTCCGAATGCTGTGCCCACATCTGTTGGTGGTTGAGTTCTTGCAGGAGAACAACGATTGGCCAGTGCCATAAGTATAGGGAGAAGGAACGTTCACCGAGCCACCTCAGCACCGAGGTCCCCATCACACGGGAGAGTATTCCTACCTCGGAACTTACTTGCGCCAGAATCAAAACAGTGAACAGTGAGGCTAAAACCAGGCCTCCGCGGTATGTGAAGGCAGCCGTATCGGATACGACAAAGAAGAGAGTCGTTAGTCCGATCACACTGAGCACCCCGACCACAACACCAGGTAAACCAGCTAAGAGGTTTCGGTTGCGAGGCCAGGAATCCGCATGAGGGTCTGCAGAGGTCGAGGTCATGATCAGAGCTAAAAATACCCCCATTAACAGCCCGAAGCTGTGGGTATCCGTTCCGTAATACACGCGGGTGGGATCGGCTGCTGGATCATAGAGAGCGAGCATCGCGGCAAATGATGCAGTGCCAAGTACTAAGACCGTCGCAAGGATCGCACACCCTATTTTCTTAAACATCCTCATAAGGGCCACGAAGATTAGTGGCCAGATGAGATAGAACTGCTCCTCCACGGCAAGCGACCAGTAGTGGGCTAAAATCTGCACCCCTGAATCGGCAAAGTAGCTGGCACTTGCGGCAATTTGAGTCCAGTTGTTGGCAAAAATCAGTGTGCCCGCAAACTGCTCACCTAGTTTGACACTGGGGTCACCACCGACGAGTCCTGCAAGAGCGGTGGTGATGATTAAGACGATAAAAGCTGCCGGGAGGATGCGTCGTGCGCGGCGAATCCAAAATTTCTTTAGATCAATCCTTCCCAGGACCGAATACTCTCGAACTAAAAGTGAGGTGATCAAGAATCCCGACAGCACAAAAAACATATCCACGCCCATAAACCCCCCGGGCATGGCCGAGCGGAAGAAGTGGTAAAAGACCACTGCCATCACCGCGATTCCGCGCAGCCCATCGATGCCAGGGACTCGACGAATTCGATAGGTCACGGTTTTCTTGGAATCATCGTGCTGCTGGGAGCTGGCTGCCAGGTGGTTGCGGTCCCCCACTCTCTTTGCCACGGGGTGCGGAGCAGGCGGCTCTGGGGTCTTTTTAAGGTTTTCTTCCCCGATCCTTCCACGGCTGCCCTTGGCGATGGCCGCTTCGAGATCGGCCGCGAAATCCGGTCGAACGGGTTTGCGGACAGTTGTTATCGTATGCCCCGTTAGCAACCTCAGCAGTGCTAAAAGGAGGCTAAGCATTAGGTAGCGCACGAGGGCAGCTAACCAAGGGACTGCCCGTATCACTCGCCGCGTGACCGCTGTGATAAAGCGGGTGACGCGACGGTTTGAACCGGATCCCTTGCGATTTAATGGTCCTGCCAACACGTGTCCACTTTGTCCTCGTTACTCGCGCCTATCGCGGACTCACTTAGTCCACGACCGTCCCTCATCCACCGCTATTAAAAAGGAAGGGGCGAAAGGGCCTTACAAAGTAGTCATCTTAACGCATCACCCCAACCTTCAGTATTCACTGCGTTCACGGCCGAAAAATTAGCCGAGCTCCACCTCGGCGGGGATGAGAAGTGTACGGTGAAAAACTATGTTGATCATACTTCCCCCATCCGAGACCAAAGCTCGAGGTGGCAGTGGAGCGCGGCTTTCTTGGGACACTCTCTCTTTCCCCGTGCTCAATCCCATCCGCCGCAGCATCGCCCGGGATCTTGGTGCCCTCCATCCTGATGAGGCTTTGCAGGTACTCAAAATTTCGGAAAACTTGAGAACAGAAGCCGTCTCGAATACACACCTTCTCCACTCCCCGACTATGCCCGCCATTGAACGCTTTCAAGGTGTGCTTTTCGATGCCCTCTCCGCCGATACTTTGCCCGTATTCGCTCGAGAGCGCCTAGCTGTTGGGGATGCACTATTCGGTCTGGTCAAGGCAGATGACCTCATTCCCCACTACCGCTTATCAGCTCATGCGAAGGTGCCTTACCGAGAGGATCGCAATATTTCTCCGGCACCGACGATGAAAAAAAGATGGGGTGCGGCCATCTCAGCGGAACTGGCGAAACTCGATGAACTGATTATAGATATGCGCTCAGGAGCTTATAGACAATTAGGCCCAGACAAACAGGCAATAACTGTTCGAGTTGAAAGCGTCAAGGCTGACGGGAGTCGGTCAGTTGTCAGCCACTTCAATAAGCATTATAAGGGGCTCCTCGCACGAGCGTTGGCTATCACTGACACGGAGCCGACGTGCGTGCAGGATGTATTAAAGACCGCAACTCAGGCCGGCTTCGATGTTGAACACGGTGGCGGGCGGGACATGATCCTTGTAGTTCGCCCCTCACAACCTCATCCCTAAGGCTACAGTCCCGCTACCTCGCCGATCACATATACAGCGGGCGGCTTAATGTGGTGAGTACTGAAGGTCTCGGCGAGGGATTCGAGGGTACAGCGGTACGAACGCTGCTCGCTGGTGGCTCCATTTTCTATAACCGCTGCTGGCATCGTTGGTCGCATCCCAGCATGAATGAGGCGTTCAGCGATTCGGGGAGCATTCTTAACACCCATGATGACCGCCAAAGTTCCCCCAGATTGAGCCAGAGCATCCCAGTCGATCAGACTCTGAGGATGCTCTGGCGGCAGATGTCCAGAGATAACCGTAAAGCTGTGTACAACTCCCCGTTGGGTAATGGGGATTCCTGCGAGAGCAGGAACTGAGATTGCACTTGTCACCCCTGGTACAACCTCGACTGTGAGGCCATGGGCGGAGAGATATTCAAGCTCTTCAAAACCGCGCCCAAAAACATACGGATCTCCTCCCTTGAGGCGAACAACTTTCTTACCAGCGCGAGCGTGCTCGACGAGTAGTTCGTTGATCTTTGACTGAGCCACTTGATGACCGTATGGCAGCTTGGACACATCGATAATTTCTTTGCTGTCAACATTGCAGAGTCGGTCGAGTTCTTGGGTGGGGCCGAGGTGATCGACGAGTACTATATCGGCAGCTTGGAGTCTGTTCATTCCGCGAATGGTCATGAGATCCCAGGCGCCCGGCCCTCCACCGAGGAGCACAACTGGGTGGGTCTTGATTTCAGTCATGGTAAATAAGCATAGTCATAGATAAAGTAATCTCCATGCATCTGCACCAGGACTTCGCCGCCGCCCTTCCCGAACTGGTTCATCCCGCCACACCACCTCATTTTCCCAGCTTGCAACAAATTTATTGCAATACCGACGTGGCGACTTCCCTGCTCTTAAATCCGGCTGATCTCAGCGCAGATAGGCTTGCTAGCCTGCTGGAAAATAATTATCCCGCCATGGCTTATGCGGGCCACCAATTCGGTCACTTCTCTCCGCGCTTAGGAGACGGGCGAGCTTTGCTCCTCGGTGAACTCACAAAGGGCGAGGACGTGGTGGATCTTCATCTAAAAGGCAGTGGCCCGACCGTTTTCGCACGCGGAGGTGACGGAAAAATGCCGGTTGATGCAGCGTGGAAGGAAATTATCTACTCCCGAGCACTTACTGGTCTAAAAATTCCCAGCTCTCGCATTCTTGCGGCTTTTACCACGGGTGAAATGATAAAAAGAGAGCAACTGGTACCCGGCGCGCTCATCATTCGAGCAGCCTCAAGTCATATCCGCGTAGGAACTTTTCAATACGCTGCGACGCTGGGAGATAACGTCGTGCAGACCTTGTGTGATTATACGATCGCTCGTCACTATCCTCTCGCCCGCGGGCCCGAGCGTTACCGGGATTTTTTCTCCTCAGTAGTAGAGCGTCAAGCTCAGACGGTGGCGCTGTGGATGCGCCACGGTTTCGTGCACGGAGTGATGAATACTGATAACACCACATTAAGTGGGGAAAGTATTGATTTTGGGCCAGCAGCCTTTAGCGATACCTATAACGATGATGCCTGCTATTCGTCGATTGATACGCATGGACGTTATCGCTACGGTTACCAGCCATCGATTCTTGGCTGGAATTTAGCGCGCCTGGCTGAATGCCTTGTTCCGTTGGTTGGACTCGAGTGGGCCCAGGAAACCATGGCCACCTTTGGTGAGGTGTATTACCGCCAGTGGCTCAAGTATATGGGTCGTGCGCTCGGGATCTCCCACCTCGAGCGGTCATACCTGGAGAGTACGATCGAGGAGTTTATGGAGTTGATGAAAAATGATCAGCTCGATCGCACGCTCGTCCTTCGAGCACTCAGCGAGCAGCGCGCTCTACCACAGGTGGGCGACCTCGTAGATTCGGGGGCATGGGCGTCTTGGATGGCTAGGTGGCGAAAAATGGATCCAAACTTCGCGGCGATGCTGAAGGTGAACCCCGTTTATATCGCCCGTAATCACCTCGTGGCGGCAAGTAGCGAGGACCCGCGGGTGCGCACCCTCCTCCTTGACGTTTTGGGGGATCCTTTTAGGCGCAGAACTGGGCAAGACTATGCGTTCTTGGAGCAGCTCGCTCCCCGGGACTTTGGACCCTACCACACGGTTTGTGGCACCTAGGAGGTTACTCGTTGGCACGCTTGAATAAAGCGCTGCACCATCTCAGGATAAGCGGCTGGATGAGTGTGTAGATAGGAAGCGTGGACGGTCGCCGTGGTGAAGCCCTCGCTCTTGGTATTACCGTAGTAGTCTTGCCACGCCCATGCGGGGTCGAAGCCCTCGGCGGTTTCCTGATCCACACCGCTGTGGTGAAATTCGTGGCCGGTAATGCGCTGTCCGGCACGGCATAGCAAATTATCGCCCAGTGCCACAGCGCTTCGGTAACCCAAGGTGAGACGCTTTTTCATACTCGCTGATACCGGGATCGCTCCAAGCATATGCCGCTCATCGAGGCGATCGACAAGCCATAAAAGCCCCGCACATTCCCCATGTACTGGCTTTTTCGCGGCGATATGTCTTCTGATATCCTCCCTTAAGCTGTCGCGGGAGGCGAGGATATCGGCATACTCTTCAGGGAAACCTCCTGGGATGATAATTCCCTCGCATGAAGGAAGTTCGTCGACGAGGGGGTCGAATTCCACGACTCGCGCTCCAGCAGCCGCCAGCAGCTCACGATGCTCGGCATAGGAAAAATTGAAGGCAGGACCACTAGCAATCGCCACGGTAACAGCATTCCCGCGTTCCATGAGGGCAGCGGGGTTCCAGCTGGGGCCGGAATAACTAGTGGAGGCGAGCGCAGCGATGGCATCGGTATCGCAGTAGCGGTCTACTAAATCAGCCATGTGGGCGATGGCTTCGGCCGCCTGGTGACCGTGTTCTGTGGCGGTGACTAGCCCGAGATGTCGTGATGGTACGGCCACCGCATCTTGGCGAGGTATGGCGCCCACCACGGGGATACCTTCGTATTCGACCGCCTGTGTACAAATATCGCGGTGGCGTTCGCTACCAACCATATTAAGGATGACACCTGCAATGCGAACATTTTTATCTGCGGTGGCGAAACCACGTACGAGGGCTCCTACTGACTGGCTCATACCGCGAATATCAACGACCAGAATAACGGGTAGCCCGAGTAGTCGGGCAATATCGGCTGAGGATCCGAGTCCATCAGGGATGCGGCCATCAAACAGTCCCATCACGCCCTCCACGACGGCAATATCGCATCCGCTGGAACCATGTCGATACAATGGCCCTATCAGATCCGCGCCACACATCACCATGTCAAGGTTGCGCCCGGTGCGTCCCGCGGCCAGTCCGTGATAACCAGGATCAATATAGTCAGGACCGACCTTGAAGGGCGCGACGGACATGCGGGCGCTGAGGGCCGCGATGAGGCCGGTGGTTATGGTCGTTTTTCCTGTCCCAGAGGCGGGGGCAGCGATTAAAATCCCCGGTGTTGTTGGCTCCCGATCCCGGGATCTCTGCGACTGAGCTCTATCTACCATTCGATTCCTTTTTGCCCTTTACGACCAAGGTCCATGGGATGCTTAACCTTGTGCATGTCGGTCACAAGATCGGCGAGTTCAATGAGTCGGGGGTGAGCATTGCGTCCTGTCATAACTATGTGCTGGACACCGGGGCGGTTGGAGAGGGTCGTGATAACATCGTCGATATCGATCCATCCCCAGCTAACGGGATAGGTGAATTCATCGAGCACATAGAAGTCGTGGTGTTGATGAGACAGGCGATGCTTAATTTCCTCCCATCCCTCGAGGGCTTGCCGAGCATGGTCAGCCTCGTTTCCTCGCTTTTTCGACCAGGACCATCCTTCTCCCATTTTGTGCCACTCCACTGCGCCCCCGATGCCCTCGTCGAGGTGGAGCTGGCCGAGTTTTTTGAAGACTGATTCTTCGCCGACTCGCCATTTGGCAGATTTGACGAATTGAAAAACTCCGATATTCATGCCTTGGTTCCACGCGCGCATGGCCATGCCAAAGGCAGCGGTGGATTTTCCTTTACCGGTGCCCGTGTGGACCGCCGTGACGGGGAGCATACGACGTTGCCGGGTTGTTAAACCGTCGTCGGGAATTGAAAGTGGGTCTAGTTGTCCGCGGGCCATCTCGGGTGCTCCTTAAAATAATAAGTTGTTACGTTTTCACTTTACGGGCTCTTGGGAAAGCTGGATGGGCAATAGTGTTTAGAATGCGTCAATAATACCTGTAACCGAATCAGCGTTTAATTCGTCGACTTTAATGAGTGCTCCGTGTATATTTTCAGCCAATTCACGAGCTAAACCGAGTTGGATACGTCCCGGTTTCTCGCAATCGATCACTATATTTGCCCACGCTTTTCGACGCGCGATGACTTCGCTGATGGTGCGTAGTCGCTGCAAACCATCAGGGCCGGTGGCGCGTCCATCAGAAAGAATCACTAGTATTGCTGGGCGTCCTGGCTCGCGGCGTAATTCCCGCTCGATGAGCTCCGATGCAAGGCTGAGTCCTTCAGCGAGCGGGGTGCGTCCTCCCGTTTTAACATCTGCTAGTCGTTTGAGGGCTATGTCGATGGAGCCGGTGGGTGGTAGGACGATTTTAGGATTCGTGCCTCTCACGCTAATGACAGCGACTTTATCGCGGCGCTGGTAGGCATCTCCCAGAAGGGATGTCACCGCACCTGTTACGGCAGCAAGGCGATCGCGCGCTGCCATTGATCCTGAAGCGTCGACTAAGAAGACAATGAGATTAGATTCCTTTGAGCGCAGGGTTGATCCCACGAGGTCATCGGGGATGAATTCGAGGCGCCCACCATCTATGCGCGCCCCCCGTTCGGCTGCATTGCGAATCGTTGCTACCATATTTACTCCGCGTCCCGTCGCGCTGGCGCGCACCACGGACCCTTCTCTGGTATGTGCTGCTTGCCGTCGTCCTGGAGTTGCCTCGTTTTCGGTCTTTCTCCGCTTACGGCGTAGCTGTCGGACCGCGAAAGGTAGCGCCCTGATCGGCGCTTACCTCCTCGGTTTCACTCATATCAGGAGTATTAGAGTCATCGTCTTGCGATGCGGGTGGCTGATCGCGATTGTGCTGCTCAGAGCTCTCAAAGGGATCTTCATCGGGGTGGGATTGTTGGGCCTGATCCATGACCTCATCGAGCTGTGATTCGTCGAGACCTGGCTCGTCGAATGGATTGCGACGCTTGCGGTGCGCAAGAGCTAATTCGGCGGCAACGCGTATATCTTCGTCTGTTACCTCCACGCGACCCTTGAGGGCTGCGTGGGCGATGGCTGTTCGAGCTATGACGAGGTCAGCACGCATTCCGTCGACATCGAAACTTGCGCAAATAAAGCCAATACGCTCCAAATTGGTATCGCTGAGTTCGATCGATCCCACCAATTGTTTGGCCTCAGCGATCGTACGCTCAAGCTCTAATTCCTGCGCGCGCCACTTCTCGCAGAACATTCTGGGGTTTCGATCAAATTCCAGGCGGCGGCGCATAATTTCGGTGCGCACCGCCACGTCCCGAGAAGCCTCTACTGCGACCGAGAGGCCGAAGCGATCGAGTAATTGAGGGCGCAACTCTCCCTCCTCGGGATTCATGGTGCCCACTAGAACAAATTTAGCGGCAGCAGAGTGAGAGATTCCATCGCGTTCGACGGTGACTATCCCTGTTGCGGCTGCGTCGAGAAGCGCATCAACGATGTGGTCGGCCAGTAAGTTGACCTCATCAACATAGAGCACGCCCCCGTTGGCGGCAGCCAGCAAACCTGGGCGGTATTCAGCTCTACCGCTGTGCAGGATGGTTTCCAGGTCGAGCGCGCCTACTACTCGATCTTCGGTAGCCCCAATCGGTAGATTGATCAAGGGCGCGCCTTCTAATAACCCAGCGAAGGCGCGAACTGTCGTGGTTTTAGCTGTACCTTTTTCGCCGCGAATGACAACCCCGCCAATTTGGGGACTAATGGCGTTTAGAAGGAGAGCCACCTGTAGTTTTTCATGGCCGACTACGGCGGAGAAGGGATATAGTGGAGGGATCTGAGCGCTCATATCAACCCAAACTTTCTTAGCCTCAAGCATAAAGGCCTCGGAGGACTACTAGTACCAGACCGCATGCGGGCCTCATTGTGGTCTACTTTAACCACAAATAAGGCCCGAGTGAAAAGCTACACTATTTTTCGCAGCCGTTACTCTTCTAATTGCAGAGTCTGCTGGGTATAGGCCCACATCTTGTTGAAGAGTTCCCGGTCAGTTCCGAGTTTCACTCCATAGGATGGCATCATTTCCTTGATTTTGTCGCCCCACAAGACCATGCGCTCTCCAAAGCAGTGTTCCAGAACCTCGACCATTGCTGCTGGAGCAATTGAAGCTCCGGGAGAGGCGCCGAGCAGCCCAGCGATCGAGCCATCGCGGTGGGAGATCAGGGTGGTACCAAACTCGAGGGAGCCGAATGACGGGCCAACCACCGGCTTGATGACCTGAACTCGCTGCCCTGCGACCACAACCTCCCAGTCATCTTCCTCGGCGAGTGGCATATATGCGCGCAGCGACTCCATTTTCGCGGAACGGTCTTTCAGCAATTCCTGAATGAGGTATTTCGTCAATCCTAATTCGCGGATTCCGACAGACAATAAGGAAGGAAGGTTCGTTGGCTTGACTGAGTGCAAGAGATCAAACCAGGAACCATTCTTGAGGAATTTTGGCGTCCATCCTGCATAGGGGCCAAATAGAAGTCCCCTCTCACCGTCGATCATTCTCGTGTCGAGGTGGGGTACCGACATCGGAGGCGCCCCAATATCGGCTTTGCCATAGACCTTGGCATGATGCCGTGAGATGATCTCTGGATTTGTACACCGCAACCATTGCCCCGCCACGGGGAATCCGCCGTAACCGCGGATCTCTGGGATTTTGGATTTCTGCAGAAGTGGGAGAGCCATGCCGCCCGCGCCAACGAATACGAAATTGGCGCGATAGGTCGACTCTTCACGGGTGTGAACGTTGCGTACTGTGACCTTCCACTTCTTGCCCTCTCGTTTGATGTCGGTTACCTCATGTCCGTAGCGGATTTCGGTACCCTCCTCGGCGGCGTTTTTCAAAAACTGCCGAGTTAATGCACCATAGTTGATATCGGTCCCGCCATCGAACCAGGAGATAGCCACTTTTTCGTTGGCATCTCGACCCTCGGCCATCAGCGGCAGCTTGGTATTGAAAACTTCGCGGTCATCGGAGTATTTCAGTCCTGTGAATAGCGGATGCTGGGCAAGCGCTTCATAACGCTTACGCAAATACGACACCTGATCGGGGCCTCTGCCAAAAGAGATATGAGGCACCGGGTGAATGAATTGCCGCGGATTGGGTAAAACTCCTTGGTTGACTTGGAAGGCCAAGAATTCCCTTGATAATTGGAAGCGCTCATTGGTCTGAAGAGCGGTGGAGATATCAATGCGCCCGTTGACTTCCGGTGTGTAGTTCAACTCGCACAGTGCTGAGTGACCCGTGCCTGCGTTATTCCAGGGCGACGATGATTCCAGCGCCGCACCATCGAGGCGTTCGAAGATGAGCTGCGACCACTGCGGCTCTAATGTGCGCAGCATAGCGCCTAGGGTAGCGCTCATAATCCCAGCGCCGATGAGGATGACGTCTACATCATCCTCCACTGTTTTTCCCGCGGTCATCGAGTCATTTATGCCATTATTCATAGTAAGAACTTCCTTGGTTAGATCTGTTTCTGAAAGCATATCTAGCTTGAAACGGTCTAGTAGCTATCTCGTTGCCCGTAGCGTGCTGACAACTATCCTTGTGAGAAAATGATAAGAATAAGTGTACGCCACTCCACCCTAGTGAGTGTGACCCAAGACAAATGGTACCTACTCGCCATCATAGACTCGATCCTTGCACTGAGGCTGTGCGTAAAGGCCTCATATGCCCACCCCTTTTTAGGTGTCCCATTCATCTGCTACCCCTATCCATCCATCCTTTATTGAGTTACACCTTGATACTTCTGAGGCCTTTTCCAGCAGTTGGCTGGCCCATTACCGTGACCTACATCTATCCCTCAAGCCACTGATATAAAACTCGGGCTACACTACGAAGTATGAAATCACCGACGCATTCCGAACGCTCCTATAGCCCAGATCTTCCCCGAAAAAAGGTGCCGCCTGCACCTCCGACTTGGGATACGGCTCAGTGGGAGGACGATATTCTAGGCTCGGAATTCCGGCAGCTTACTTTTGATCTGGGGTCTGACCCGGACGAGGAAGGACGGGTGAGTACCACCCTCATCCGGCACCAAAGTCACCGCACAGAGCCAGCCCAAACGGCCGTCCTCTATATCCACGGTATGACCGACTACTTTTTTCAGACACATTTAGCCGAGCACTTTTCCCACAACAGTTTTGACTTCTTTGCTCTTGATTTGCGTAAATGTGGGCGCTCTCGACAGGCGGGTCAAACGTGGCACTATACCTCGCATATGGATCACTACTACCCGGATTTGAGTACCGCGGTGGATTTCCTCAGCTCGAAATACGACTCCATTGTGCTCATCGGTCACTCGACTGGCGGACTCGTTGTCGTCGACTGGCTTGATCATATTAGGCGTACAAACCCGACCCTTCACTCCGTGGTCACAGCCGCTATTCTCAATTCCCCGTGGTTTGATGTCCCACTCCCGAAGGCATTGTATCCTTTTGCTTACCTGTTGATCGGAACCGTAGGCTATTTCAAGCCTTTCACCCCGTTTACGCTCGGGAATTTAGGTACTTACGGAGAGTCCGTGCACAAGGATTACTCTGGGGAATGGGATTTTGATACACGGATGAAACCGATTGGGGGGTGCCAGAAGTACTTTGGGTGGATGCGTGCAGTGATGAGGGCGCAGCTCAAACTGCGTCGCCGCACCATCAACACAGGAGTTCCGGTCCTTACTCTGTGTTCCTCGAGGTCGCACACGTCCATGGTCATCGACGATTATTCTCATCGGAGTGATACTGTGCTCGATGTTGATCAGATAAAACAATGGGCGCCCTTTGTTTCCTCACACTCGACCATCGTGGAGATCGAGGATGGTATGCACGATCTATATCTATCTCCGCGGCCCGTCCGCGACCGAGCTCTCCAGGCCTCGACGACGTGGCTGCAACACCTTCAGTAATCCCTCGTTATAAGGAATTTTATGAAAACTGCTCATTTTGACCTCATCGTTATAGGCGCCGGTTCTGGAAATATGATTCCAGGCGAGGACTTCCGCGATAAATCCATCGCTATCGTAGAAAAGGGCGCGTTTGGCGGCACCTGCCTGAATGTAGGATGCATTCCTACTAAAATGTTTGTCTACGCCTCCGAGGTGGCGGGCATGATAGCCGAATCTGAGAAGTACGGCATCGCCTCCGAGCGCGGCGAGATTGATTGGAACAGCATTCAAAAACGCGTATTCGAGGAACGCATTGACCCCATCTCAGCGGGCGGCGAGGAATACCGACGCGGTCCTCAGACGCCTAATATCGAGGTTTTTGATCAGCACGCTCGTTTCACCGGCCCCCGCACTATTCGCACCGCTCAGGGTGCAGAGGAATGGGAAATTACCGCTGAGGACATCGTCATCGCTGCTGGCGCTCGGCCAAGAATCCCCGAAGTAGTCCGGGATATTGATTTTTTTACTAACGAAAATATCATGCGCATCGAGCGCCTTCCTGAGACGATGGCGGTGTGGGGTGGCGGCTTTATCGCTCTCGAATTTGCCCATATCTTCCATCAGCTGGGAGTAAAAGTAACCATCATTAACCGTTCGGATCTTCTCTTGCGGCGATTGGATGCTGATATCGCCGAGCGGATCACGACACTTACAGCGCAGCAGATGGATACCCACGTGGGTGTCGAGATTGTTAAAGCTGAGCAGTCAAAAGAAACAGGAGCCGTGGATCTCGTTCTCGACAATGGTCACACCGTGCATGCAGATATGTTGCTAGTAGCAACCGGGCGCATCCCTAATGGAGATTTGATGGATCTAGAGAAGGCTGGCATCGAACTCGATGCAGGTCGGATCAAGGTCGATGATTTCGGGCGCACTACGGCTGAGGGCGTATGGGCTCTGGGAGATATATCCTCACCATTCCAGCTCAAGCACGTTGCTAACGCAGAGTCCCGGGCGATTAGCCACAATCTCCTCCACCCTCATGATCTCGTTCCCATGCCCCATGACAACGTGCCTTTTGCCATTTTCACCCATCCTCAGATTGCTAGTATAGGTCTCACGGAGGCTGCCGCACGCCAGCAGGGTCATGAGCTAACCGTGAAAATCCAAGACTACAAAGATGTAGCCTACGGATGGGCTATGGAGGACACCACGGGCTTTGTCAAACTTATTGCAGATAGGGACAGTGAGAAACTTTTGGGAGCCCATATAGTTGGCCCCCAAGCTTCCACCCTGATCCAGCCGCTGATCACTGCGATGTCTTATGATCTTAATATCAAAGAATTTGCCCGCAAGCAGTACTGGATTCACCCAGCTCTGCCGGAAGTTGTGGAAAATGCTCTCTTAGGACTGGAGTTTGCGTCGGCCTAAAATCTGCACGTACCCCCGCGATCTCTACGTAGCGATCGCGGGGATATTTTAGGATATTTCCTGAAGAAGCTGATCGAGATCCCAATGGTCTTCAATATGGTCCGCGATCATATCGAGTTGTGTCAACCGTTCAGCTGCGAAATCGGTAGTGGGGCTGATAACAAAATCGTTTTTTCCTAGCGCACCTGCGATGTCTCCGAGGAATTCACGCCGGAAGTTGTTATTTTCCATTTGCCCGTGCCGATGAGTGCCAAAGAAGTTTCCGCGCCTTAATCCCTCGCCTGAAATCCACGGGTCATCGTGTGCTCGCACCAGCTGGCCATAGTGCACTTCATAGGCCCCGTGGTCATGACGGATCAGGGTTTTGGTGTCGGCGAATTCTATATCGGCATCGAAGAAATTTAGGCCCTGAGCTGAGGTCTGATCACTAGATTCGACTGTATCGACGATGGTCTTGCACATCATTTGAAATCCCCCGCAAATTCCAAGCGTCGGTAGATTATTGATGCGACGGTGCTCGAGGGCTGCGGCGATGTGAGTATCATGCAGCCATTGTAGATCCGAGAGAGTGGATTTACTCCCAGGGATGACAACTAGATCAGCTTCGGCGATATAGTCGGGATCGACACTGAAACTTGCATTTATCCCAGGTTCGGTGGCGAGTGCCTCGATATCGGTGGCGTTAGAGATACGCGGCAGCCTGATAGCTGCAACGTTAATGCGCTGTGAGCCGAGGGCCTGCTGGTGCGGGCCGATGGTAGCTCCAGGTTGGGACTGCAGGGAATCTTCTGCATCGATCCACAAGCCCTCGATAAAGGGCAAGACGGCTTTTGTTGCCACACCGGTGAGTCGCTCTAATTCTGCCAATCCCGGCTCGAGTAGTGATTGTGTTCCACGGAATTTGTTCACTACAAAACCTTGAATGCGAGCTCGGTCTGCGGGACTAACGATCTGGTGTGTGCCGTAAAAATGGGCTAAGACCCCACCACGGTCGATATCTCCGACAAGATAAACGGGCAAATTCGCTTTCTCTGCAAGACCGAAGTTCGCTATATCAGTGTGACGGAGATTGATCTCGGCGGGAGATCCCGCCCCCTCACAGATGACGAGGTCAAATTCCTGTTCAAGTTCTTTCAACGCTGTCACCGCTACATCGCGAATATGGCTACGGTGGTGAAAATAATCGTGGGCGCTTACTACTCCCATCGCTTGGCCTCGCACGACAAGCTGGCTAGTGCGATCGCTGCCGGGTTTGAGCAGAACTGGATTGAATTTTGTCTCCGGCTCAAGACCTGCAGCAAGGGCCTGGAATGCCTGTGCCCGTCCGATCTCACCACCATCAGGGGTGACGTCAGAATTATTGGACATATTTTGGGCTTTGAAGGGTGCTACTGCGACGCCGCGGCGATAGAAAGCGCGGCAAAGTCCGGCTACGACCACGGATTTACCCGCGTCGGAAGTACATCCTGCTACTAAGAAACTCACCATATTATTCGTTACCCGTGAATAGGCTATGAGCCGGAGCTGGGAATAGTGAGAATTTCATTCCCGTCGTCTGTGATCACGAAGGTATGTTCGAATTGTGCGGTGAATTTGTGATCGGTATTTTGCACGGTCCACCCGTCTTTCCAGATCCGGTAGTCTAGGGATCCCAGATTAATCATGGGTTCGACGGTTAAGGTCATTCCTGGTTGTAGGGTATCCGTATAGGCGTCGGAATCATAGTGGAGAACCACGAGTCCGTTATGGAAGGTGGGCCCCACTCCGTGGCCAGTGAAATCCCGTACTACGTTATAGCCAAACCGCTTGGCATATGATTCGATCACGCGACCAATCACATTGATTTTACGGCCTGGTTTGGCCGCGCGAATCCCTCGCATTGTTGCCTCGTGCGTGCGCTCGACGAGGAGGCGGTGTTCCTCCGAGACGTTGCCAGCGAGAAAAGTAGCGTTAGTGTCGCCATGCACTCCATTTTTGTAAGCCGTGACGTCTATATTGACTATATCCCCGTCCTGAATCACCGTGGAATCGGGAATTCCGTGGCATACGATCTCGTTAAGCGATACGCAACAGGACTTGGGAAAACCAAGATAACCTAGGGTCGATGGGTAAGCGCCGTGATCGAGCATATACTCGTGAGCAATACGGTCGAGCTCGTCGGTAGTCACTCCTGGGGCGACTGCCTTACCAGCTTCCTGTAGGGCGCTGGCGGCAATGGCGGATGACTCCCTCATAGCTTCGATGACCTCGGGGGTCTGGATAAAAGGCTCGCCCATATTTTCACGAACCTTTTTCTTCCACACATACTCTGGTCGTTCTATGCTATCCGGGACGGTGCGAATCGGAGTGGGTTTTCCAGGCTTAATGGGACTTCTTTTCTGCATGAGTTCTATCGTAGTACGCCCCCGCTTCAGGTCGCGATTTTCTACCCGACCAGATCATCTTCCTATTGCCCGCCCTCTCTTAGCTCATCGAGACGACTAAAGAAGCGATCGGTCATCGCTACAGCCGATTCTGAACCCCCACCGAGGACGATGAGCGTGGCAAATGCGATATCATCACGATACCCTGTAAACCATGAGTGGGATCCTGAGTTAATTTCGGCCTCGCCTGTCTTCGCGAAAATCTTTCCACCAGCGCGCATTCCGGCGGCCGTGCCCCCTGGTTCGGTCACGGCACCCATTAGAGCCCGCAATTGTTCGATAGTAGCTGGATCGGGATCTTTCTTCTTTCCTGTTACCTTGGTGTCAAACCCAGAGATCAGCCACGGGAGTGGAGTTTTTCCGGTTGCGGCGGTCGACGAGGCCAAAGCAAGCCCAAATGGACTGACTAAAACCTCTCCTTGGCCGTAGCCGGACTCTGTACGTTCAAGGGGCTTCTCCCCTGTGGGGACCGAGCCAGTCACGGTGGCGAGTCCCGGGATCTCATAGTCCACTCCGAGGCCGAATTCCTTAGCGACAGCCTGCAGTTCTCCTGCGTGCAAGTCGGTTGATATCTGTGCGAATGTCGTGTTGCAGGAACGCGCAAACGCGGTTTCTAAGGGAACATTTCCGAGGCTGAAGCCATTATAGTTATTGACTATGCGTCCATAGATATTCATCGAACCAGGGCAAGGGACCACAGTGTCGGGGTGAAGGCCCCCTTGTTCGATACCCGCTGCAGCGGTGATAATTTTAAATGTCGAACCAGGTGGGAATAGGCCCGTCAGGCCGAGGGCACCTTGTTTATCTGCTTCTTTTGTTTGAGCCACCGCCAAAATCTCTCCCGTTGTGGGGCGTAGTGCGAGAATTATGGCTTGTTGCTCACTGCGCATCGCCACGGCTTCCTCCGCAGCCCGTTGCACAAGATGATCCAAACTAATCTCGATGGCGGGAGCAGTATCTGGTTCGTGGTGCTCGATGGTATCAATCACCGCTCCATCGTGGGTCACCACCACGATACGCCAGCCGTTGACTCCGTCGAGACGATCGTTGACGAGGTGGGCCACACGGGACACGATCTCGGGCGCAAATCCCGGATCTGTTGACACCATCGCTGCTTCTTCGTGGAAAATTATTCCCGGTTTTCCTCCCAAAATAGCCTTGATCTGAGCTGATATTTCCTTGCGCGCGGTGGTCACCGAGTAAACTCCGCTGGCTTCTTGTAGATTAGCGGCTAGAGTGGCCTCATCGATAAGGAGAGCGTTGGGATCAGTGCGGTGAATCTCGGCGAATGCTGCCGCAATGGCCCGTGCCATTGCTCGTCGATCCCCTACTTGATCGAGATCGACCAGGATCCGATCCACAACTCCCGGAACGAGTACTGCTGCCCCATCAGAGGAAATGATGCTTGCCCGTTGGGCATTAATGGCACGTAACTCTAGGTGCTGATTGGCCCCTAAGCGCGGGTGAATTATCGAGGGCTGCCAACGGATCACCCACTGATCGTTGAATTTATTTAAAACCAGAGAGCTCTCATATTCCAAAGTGCGCTCGCGCGGGATAATCCATGTGAGCTGGTAGTAGACTGTAGCTAGAGTTTCACGCGCCTCGACCTTCGTGATAGTAGCCTCGAGAGCGTCGGCTTGCAGCCCTTGGAAAGTTTCCGCGAGGACATTTTCCGCGTCTTTCGGTATATCGGTAAGAGCAGCGGCTGCGGCGAAATCTTGGTCGATAAAATGGGAGAGAAATTCTTGCGCTATTGGCTTTACTGCGGCTGGTTTAGGGGTACAGGCCGTAAGCGAAGCGATGAGGAAAACGGCGCATACAAGGGCCTGCGGTGACCGCAATAAAGCTCTGATCATGGGAAAATTTTAGCACTCAGCCATGTGCTTATTGCGATGGCGCACCTATTTCTTTGATCGAGACAAAACCCGACGGTCTTGAAGCGGGACCGTCGGGTTATATGCGTGGAGGAAATCTTTAGGATGTGATGGAAACTTTAGTGGTTCCACCCTCTTTGATTTCGAGGCCCTCAGCCTCAGCAATCTTCATAGCTTCTTCGATCAAAGTTTCCACTATCTGGGATTCCGGAACCGTCTTTATAACTTCTCCCTTGACAAAGATTTGCCCCTTGCCATTACCGGAAGCTACTCCCAGATCGGCGTCTCGGGCTTCCCCAGGTCCATTGACCACGCAACCCATAACAGCGACTCGCAGTGGAATATTCATGCCGTCAAGAGCAGCCGATACTTCTTCGGCTAGGGTATACACGTCAACTTGAGCACGTCCGCAGGATGGGCATGAAACAATTTCGAGGCCACGTTCACGAAGTCCCAGCGATTGCAGGATTTGGTCGCCAACTTTGACTTCTTCTTTTGGATCCGCCGACAGTGACACCCTAATCGTATCGCCGATTCCCTCGGATAAGAGTGCACCAAAGGCAACAGCAGACTTGATCGTGCCTTGGAAGGCTGGGCCGGCCTCGGTCACGCCAAGATGAAGCGGGTAATCACACTGCGCAGCTAGTTGGCGGTAGGCTTCCACCATGATGACTGGGTCGTTGTGTTTGACAGAGATCTTAATGTCGCCGAATCCGTGTTCTTCAAATAGAGAAGCCTCCCACAGCGCAGATTCCACGAGGGCCTCAGGCGTGGCTTTCCCATATTTCTCTAGTTGGCGCTTATCGAGGGATCCAGCGTTAACACCGATCCGAATGGGAACCCCAGCTTCACCGGCCGCTAGGGCCACCTCTTTAACTCGGCCGTCGAATTCCTTGATATTTCCTGGATTAACACGCACTGCCGCACAGCCTGCTTCGATAGCTGCGAAAATATATTTCGGCTGAAAGTGAATATCGGCAATCACTGGAATGGGCGATTTCTTCGCAATAATCGGCAGCGCTTCAGCGTCGATGGGTTTGGGGCAGGCAACGCGTACGATATCGCAGCCTGATGCCGTAAGCTGCGCAATTTGCTGCAGGGTGGCATTGATATCGTGCGTCTTGGTGGTTGTCATTGATTGAACTGAGATGGGATATTCGGAACCGACGCCTACGCTACCAACCTGCAGTTGACGGGTGGTGCGCCGTGGGGCCAAAACTCGGGGCGGAGTTGAGGGAAGACCTAAACCTATCGAGGTAGACACTGAAACAGTTACTCCTTTATCCGTCATTCCCCAAGGGGGAAATGAAAAATGTGCGAAGCCTCAAATCGGACTTAATGAGTTAGTAAACCGGTGCTTCTTTTTCATAGCCTACCACCGACGTGGGCAGCGCTTGGCAGTGCCTATACCTTAGGTTTCCCTAAGATATAAGCGAGCGATAGCTAAAGCTCAGCATTAGAATAACCGAACTGGGTTCACTATATCGGCCACGATAACAAGCACTCCGACAATAGTCAGTAAACCTGCAAAAAATAAGGTGACCGGAATGAGTTTGGTGTAATCGGCTGGTCCGGCTGGGGCTAGGCCGCGGAGGGCGCGGAAGAAATCTCGCACTTTCTCGTAGAGCACCACAATAATATGTCCGCCATCGAGAGGCGGTAATGGTACGAGATTAAAAAATGCGAGGAAAAGATTAAGGCTGGCAAGCATCATAAAAAACATAGCCCATAAAGATCGCTCTACTAATTCGCCGCCTACTCTCGAAGCTCCCACCACACTAATAGGACCATCTTGAGCACGCTCTGCGCCAAAAATAGAGGCTACGACGCCGGGGATCTTCGCTGGGAACTGTGCAAGTCCGCGAGCGGTTTCCTTGACTGCGGTATTGGTGAAGGAGGCCGTGGCCGATACTGCTTCGATGGGGCCAAATCGCTTGATATAATCAAGCGGGGCGCTGCTAATTCCAATAGCTCCAACCGTCACGGATTCACCCGTGGTGGTAATCCTGCGAGCCGCGGCCACCTGCACCGTTATATCCTGCACCTCTCCAGCTCGTTCTATACTGAGCTCGATCACTTTACCCGGTTTGTCGAGAATATACTGTCGCAGCTCACCGAAATTTCCGAGGGGATTGCCGTTTGCGGCGATGATCTTATCACCTGGCTGAATCCCCGCCTCCCCCGCGGGCCCGAGGCCGGAACATTCACTGAGGGATCCATCCGCTCGCTGTATTTCAGCGACGCACCCAGTGCTCGCCACAGTGGCACGCACATCTGCACGTGGGTCGGGCAAGCCAGAAGATACAGCTATGCCATAGAGGATTGTGACGGCAATCAGGAGGTTCATCGCGATTCCTCCCATCATGACGATGACACGCTGCCACCACGGCCGATTACGCATCGCATAGGGGGCCTCCTCCGCGGTGACCTCGTCCTGATTGGTCATCCCAGCAATCTCGCAGAAACCACCGAGAGGGATCATCTTCAAGCCGTATTCTGTGTGCCCGCGATGCACGGAAAAGAGGGTGGGTCCGAATCCGATGAAATAGCGCCGCACCTTCATATGAAAAGACCGAGCCGCAAAATAGTGCCCCCACTCGTGCAAAGCGATTGTGAGTGCAATTCCTAGGGCGAACAGTATAACTCCTGCTATATAGCTCATCTAATTATCTTTCTCCGCAAAATTACCTAGTTATGGTCCTGAGGAATTGGTCCGTGCGCAGCCTCGCCTCTCGCTCAACGGCGAGGACCTCGTCGATTGTGGTGGCGGGTTCGGCAAAAGCTGGGGCTTGGGAGAGTATCTCATCCACGGTGTCGACGATCTGCGGGAATTTAATGGACCCTTTCAAATAGGCAGCAGCCGCTTGTTCATTGGCTGCGTTATACACTGCTGGATAGGTTCCACCTTCGCCAGCTGCTAGTCGAGCAAGACGCACGGCAGGAAATGCCTCATCATCGAGGGGCTCAAATTCCCACATATGCTGGTGGGAAAATTGGAGGGCTGGTTGAGCCTCCTTCACGCGGTGAGGCCAGTTGAGTGCCAGAGAAATAGGCAGTTTCATCGAAGGGGGCGAAGCCTGAGCAATAGTTGCCCCGTCGTGGAAGGTGATCATGGAATGCACTATAGATTGCGGGTGCACGGTGACTTCAATGAGATCCGGAGCGATATCGAAAAGCAAGGTGGCTTCGATTAGCTCTAGCCCCTTATTCACCATCGAAGCTGAATTTAGGGTATTCATCTGCCCCATGGACCACGTGGGATGATTGGCCGCCTGCTGAGGGCTGACATCCCACATTTGCTGTCGTGTCCAACCACGGAAGGGACCCCCTGAGGCCGTAAGTACGATGCGCGCTACTTCTTCGCGGTGTCCAGCTAGAAGACACTGTGCCATGGCGGAGTGTTCGGAGTCTACAGGGATGATCTGACCCGGCTCAGCTGCTGCTATGGCCAAACGTCCACCTGCGACAAGGGATTCTTTATTAGCCAAAGCCAAATAAGCACCGCTGGCTAGCGTGGCCATCGTTGCAGCCAAGCCCATGGAGCCTACCAGCGCGTTCAAAACGGTATCGGCGGGTACTGCCTCCACAAGTTCCTTCGCAGAATCGGATCCTTGGAGTACTGCTCCACCGAGAGCTTGAGAGACTACCGCGGCCGCTGCGGGGTCAGCGACAGCTATGTGATCGGGGGTCAAACCGAGAGCACGAGCCTGAGAGATGATAAGTTCTGGGTTGCGACCACCGGCAGCTATGCCACATACCGTGAATTTATCGGGGTTATCGGCGATCACCTCGAGGGCCTGGGTGCCGATCGAGCCCGTACTGCCCAAAATTAAAATTCGCTTGCTCATCTTTTCTATTGTTCCACTAATGTGCCCAACTGGAGAATAGTTGCCTGTAACTGGGTAAAATGCGGATCTCAATCCTATCGATAATAGCCACCATCCCCCTATAGTGGCTGTACTTTTGGTGGATGGATGTGATCGCACTAAGTGACGTCATCAGGATTCATGATGGTGCCACCAAGGCTTCGAGCACAATAAAGCGCATATACGGTATGTGCTGGATCCTTCTGCAGCGCATGGGGTTTAGACCCACCTCGCATTTGCGGTACCGATATGCCAAAATGGTGACGTATAACCAGTATTATTAGTAGCGAAGTATCAGTAAGTAATATAAGGAGACTAGCGTGGCAGGTTCACACGAAATCACCCCGGAAGTTCATAATGGTGTGTCCACTTTGGATGAGCCTTCGGCTGCATGGGGGTGGCACCATCTAGGCCGCCACGCTGTCCAGCTATCTGGATGGACCACTGTATTTATCCTGTTGGCCTACAATTTTGGTAATCATACCGGACATGTAGAAACCTTTTATCTCTTTACTTTCGCGGCTCTTATTGCCGTCGGACTGCTGTGGCAGATCTTCGAGCCCCAGGGTAAACAAACGCGGACTCTCACCGCGCGCAATAAGCCCTTAGGCTATGAGGAACCAGACTGGGCCTATCTTCAAGCCACGGTCTCTGGCCCTTATGCTCAGCTGAAAGACTCTGAGTTGCGCGCTCTCAATATCGAGCCTTCGCGTGTGGCACACTTGCGTGCCCTCGACAACTAAGCGCTACGCATCTTAAAAAAAGGAACGGCCGATTTGGCCGTTCCTTTTTTTATAATTCTACTGCGATGATTGGCTCAGTTCATCGGCGGCAAGCTGCCCACAGGCGGCGGCTATCTCCTGGCCCTTGGTATTGCGAACTGTGCACGTAACGCCCTGAGCGATAACACGGCGTACAAACTCTTCCTGGCGTTCTACAGGCGATGCGTCCCATTGAGACCCGGGGGTCGGATTGAGGGGAATGAGATTCACATGCGCCTTGGATCCGAGCGCCTTGTGTAATCGTTTGCCTAGAAGATCAGCGCGCCACCCTTGATCGTTGATATCTCTGATGAGTGCATATTCGATGGAAACGCGCCGTCCGGACCGATCCGCATAATAAGCGGCGGCGTCGAGGACCTCCTCTACCGCCCAACGGTTATTGACGGGGACTAAGCTATCGCGCAACTCATCGTCGGGGGTATGCAGTGAAACGGCTAGTGTAACGGAGAGATCTTCGTCCGCTAACTTGCGAATCGCAGGTGCGAGACCCACCGTCGAGACGGTTACATTTCGCTGCGATATTCCAAAACCCTCGGGAACGGGTTGCGTAATTTGGCGCACTGCAGAAACCACACGCTTATAGTTCGCTAGCGGTTCTCCCATTCCCATAAATACGATATTGGAGAGGCGTCCACCCTCACTAGCCATCGTTGCGGCCGCGGCGCGCACCTGATCGACGATTTCTCCGGTGGATAAATTGCGATCCAGCCCTCCCTGCCCAGTCGCGCAGAACGGACATGCCATTCCACAGCCCGCCTGAGAGGAGATACACAAGGTTGCGCGTTGTGGATAGCGCATTAATACTGACTCCAGGAGAGTCCCGTCGTGCAGTCGCCATAAGGTTTTTTGGGTCTCCCCATCATCAGCCTCGACTACCCGCACCTGCCTCATCAACGGTGGAAAAAGCTTTTCCGCCACACGTTCACGATCCTTCGCAGGTAGATCGGTCATGGTGCGCGGGTCGGATTCGAGACGCCCGTAATAATGTTTGGCTAGCTGATTGATCCGAAACCTGGGCAGCCCCATCGCTTCGGCTGCAGCCTGACGCTCCGCGGTGCTTAAGTCAGCAAAGTGAGTAGGTGGCATGGATCGCCGTGGGGTGGAGAAATTGAGAGGAATTGCAGTAGCCATAGTCACTCCATCTTTTCATGTTTTGATGCAAAGGTCGATTAAGCACAGATTCTCGTTCTACCCAGCCGTGCCAGGCGTGCTCCAGATTCCATCTGCCGCCGCGAGCTCCAACACCGTTGCGATGGAGCTATCGGACGGTTATATTTTTCGTTCTAATGCTCACCCTGTATATAGCAGGCGCCGGTAACGATCACTCTGAACTTCCGCAAATATTTAGGGGCATTGCACGCGATGGTGATGGTATATATATCAGGGCTGCTAGTAGGCTGTGCGTCCAGGCGATATTTCCCTTAGTATGAGCCCTCTCCCTTCGATAGAGTCCATATCTTAAACTTTTAAAACTGACAGTTGCCACTTGGGTTGGGAGAACCTTGAGAAGGTCGCGGGCAATACCCCTTGGGGCCAGCTTTATACGATTGGGGGATTGTGGTGGTTTAGCTGTGAAAAATAGTTGCGTTGTTCCGCTGCTTAACGTTGAATTAATAATATGAATCAACTTAATCCCGAATCTCATCCCCTAGACGCCGATCCGGTCGTGGTCAACCCTGGCGATGCAAATCCCGCGACTTCAATCACCCCTGTTGTCCATGAAGGTGCAGCTGTGACGCCTGCCACCGCGGTCAACGAGGATAAAGCGAGCGCGACATCTTCCACATCCGAGGTAAAAAGCTCTATTGCCGGTGGCACGTGGGTGGCCTTGATCCTAGGGGCGCTGCTTCTTATTGTTCTTTTGGTCTTCATCCTGCAAAATCAGCAACAAATTGAACTGGTCTTATTCGCTTGGAACTTTACGTTCCCAGCTGGGGTTGGCTTCCTTCTCGCAGCTATTGCAGGCGCACTTATTATGGCTTTGGTCGGCGGTGTACGCATTCTACAATTGCGCAGTCAAGTGAAGAAAGCTGCTCACCACATCTAGTTCTTCGCTTTAAAAAAGATCGAAAAAACCGTAGCTCCCTCGGCGCTACGGTTTTCTCATTTGATATTTAGCTTGCAATAAAACTCAAGACTAACCACGTCACCATGGCTGCGGGCAGCATGCCGTCAAAGCGATCCATGACGCCACCATGGCCAGGGAGCAAGTCCGACATATCCTTAATTCCTAATTCGCGCTTAAATTGGGATTCAACGAGATCACCCAGAGTGGCACAAATAACAAGACCAATCCCCAGAGCTATCCCCCAGAACCATTCGTAGCCGAGGAGAAAGTGCACACTCATGGCTCCAGTAGCTACCCCAAAAATTACGGAGCCTGCAAAGCCCTCCCAGCTCTTTTTGGGGCTAACGGCCGGAGCCATGGGGTGAGAGCCGATGAGCACCCCGACGATATATCCACCCGTGTCGGAGGCAATCACGCACAGCGCGAAGGTAGCAATAAACATCGTCCCGCTTATTCCGCCGTCGCCCTCAAGCAAAGACATCATCGCAGCAAAGCTACCAAATAACGGGACCCACGTAAGGACAAAGATTCCCATAGCGGTATCACGCAAATAGTTTTGTGGCGGGGCGTGGCGTCCGTGGTGGAAGAGTCTAGAGAACATTAGTAATAACACGGCCGTGACAAATCCGGAGACTAACCCCTTGGGGCCAAAGAAGAGACTGAGCCACAGCATCAGTTGGCCCCCAATTTGCAGCCACCAGCGTTGGACGATATAGCCCTTTTCATTCAACCGCGACATCACTTCCCACATAGCAATGGAGATGGCGATGGAGACGAAGAGGTACCAACCATGAGGTCCCGAGAACATTGCGAGGGCAGCGAGCACAAAGAGGGCGACTCCAATCAGAATCGCTTGTTTGAGATCGCGCCCCGCAGAATTCCTAGGCCTAGGTAAGCGGCGAGGTGTGGACGGCATTAATCATTTCCTTCAATCACGCACGCGCCATAGATCCTCAGAGAATATGAGAGGATCAGAAGGCTTGTGCGGGCCGAGCCGTTTTCCTCATATCGATAACGGCCGAATTCGGGGTCGGTGATATGTGGATTAAACTTCCATGAGTTCGGATTCTTTTTTGCCTACTACTTCATCAACAGCGGCAACATATTTAGCTGTGAGCTTATCAAGTTCCTTTTCGGCAGAGTTGACTTCGTCCTCACCGGCGTCGCCGTCTTTTTGGATCTTCTTAAACTGATCCATCCCCTTGCGACGAATATTACGGATGGCAATCTTGCCATCCTCGCCTTTGGATTTAGCTAATTTAACCATATCCTTGCGACGCTCTTCGGTGAGCTGTGGGATGGTCACTCGCAGCACTTGTCCGTCGTTGGTCGGATTAACACCAAGATCGGAGTTGCGGATCGCATTCTCTATTTCGCCCATCATGGACATTTCATAAGGCTTGATCAGGAGCATTCTTGCTTCTGGCACCGAAATGGTCGACATTTGGGTGATCGGAGTGGGCACACCGTAGTAGTCTGCGATGACTCCATTGAACATGGCGGGATTAGCGCGACCGGTTCGAATGGTCACCAAATCCTCTCGGGTGTGCTCGACGGAGTTGCTCATGCGTTCTTCGCACTCGAGGAGAATATCGTCTAACATTTTTCCTTCTTCTATGTGTTGGTAATGGTATGCGTTATGGGGGAAATTCTTTTCTCCCATAACAATCTTTTGGGTACTGTGGCCCGACCGGGTGCAATGGTCGATGCCGACTTTTAAATCTAGCTACTGGTTGAGAGTCTGAGCCCAGGGCCTAGGATTTCACCAAGGTTCCAATTTTCTCGCCAGCAATAGCACGGGCAATATTGCCTTCGGTGAGGAGATTGAAGACGAGGATCGGCATATTATTGTCCATGCAGAGGGAGAAGGCGGTAGTATCGGCTACTTTGAGGCTCTTTTCTAGTACCTCACGAGGGGTTATAGACTCATACAGCACAGCGTTAGGATTCTGGCGGGGATCATCAGAATAGACCCCATCCACGCCCTTAGCCATCAGGAGCACCTCGCAGTCGATCTCGAGTGCGCGCTGTGCAGCTGTGGTATCCGTTGAGAAATAGGGCATACCCATCCCCGCCCCGAAGATAACCACTCGCCCTTTTTCCAGATGGCGCTTGGCACGCAGGGGCAGGTACGGTTCCGCTATTTGAGCCATATTGATGGACGTTTGTACGCGGCATTCAATACCTTCTCGTTCCAGAAAATCTTGCAGTGCGAGACAGTTCATGACGGTCCCCAGCATTCCCATATAATCGGAGCGATTACGGTCGAGGCCTCGCTGCTGTAATTGGGCGCCCCGGAAAAAATTGCCGCCGCCAATGACTACTGCGATTTGTGCTCCGGAGCGGGCAACCCCAGCGATTTGACGTGCCACATTGGAAACAACGTCTGGATCGATACCCACTGCTCCCCCGCCGAACATTTCACCACCCAGCTTAAGCATGACCCGCTTATAGCCAGTACGAGGTTCCTCAAATTCAGTTATTGTCATAGTCCACAGCGCCTTTCCTCATATTCAACGATCGCGGTTATCCTGCACTTCTCTTTAAGAGGGAAGACAAACCGCTTTGTGGAGTTCATCTCGTCCTCGCCACCAATTGACCGCGGTGAGGATGAGACAGCAGTCTCAAATTCTTTATTTTACCTTATCCCTGATAAAACCTTGGTTCCCTCGAGGACACAATCGTTCCTATGGACCCCTCACCTACCCAACCGATATAGCTGTATCAGGCGGTAAAAAGCGACTTCGCTCCCTCTATCTCCGTGCGGAGGGGAGGAAGCGAAGTCGCAGATTGGTCAGTGAATTACTTTTAGTGCTGGCCAACCTCGAAGCGGGCAAAAGCGGTAATGGTAACGCCAGCGGCGTCCATCAGTGCCTTGACAGTCTTCTTGCTATCCGCAACAGAAGGCTGCTCGAGAAGAACGACGTCCTTGTAGAAGCCGCCAAGACGGCCTTCTACAATTTTGGCGATTGCAGCCTCTGGCTTACCTTCGGCGCGAGTGATCTCTTCAGCGACGTGGCGCTCCTTATCCAAAACATCTTCTGGGATATCTTCGCGAGTTAGGTACTGAGCCTTGAGTGCAGCAATTTGCATCGCGGCGGAGTGAGCAGCCTCTTCAGCGGCCTCTCCTTCACCGGTGTAGGCAACCATGACACCGACTGATGGTGGCAGGTCAGCGGAACGGTGGTGCAGATAAACGGAAACCTTCTCACCGGCGAGGGTAACGGCGCGGCGGAGTTCGAGCTTCTCGCCGATTTTTGCCGAGAGTTCCAGGATTGCCTCACCAGCAGTCTTATCACCGAGAGGTGCAGCAGCCAGCTCCTCGGGGGTATTAGCATTCACGCGAGCAGCGGCATCGGCAACACTCTGGCCAAATTCTTTGAATTCAGCGTTCTTTGCCACGAAGTCGGTCTCGGCGTTAACCTCAACCATTGTATTGCCAGAGACCGCGATGAGACCTTCGGATGCGTTGCGCTCTGCACGCTTTCCGACATCTTTAGCGCCTTTAATGCGCAGAATTTCGACGGCCTTCTCAAAGTCACCGTCGGTTTCAGCCAACGCATTCTTGCAGGCCAGCATGCCGGATCCGGTGATTTCGCGCAGCTTCTTTACGTCTGCAGCGGTGTAGTTCGCCATAGGGGGCGATCCTCCTCAGTTGTTGGAATTTTTACTAATATCTCTGTGCCTAGAGTACTCATCATGGAGCAGACTCGCACTGAAATACGATGTATTTGTTTGTGATTCTTTCTCTGTTCCGCGTTTTAAGCGAAAGGAAAAGAATGAGCGCCCCACCAATATATATAGCCGCCAAAGTTTTCGTGGCTGAACCGGTGAGGCGCTGCATCTATAGTCTCGTTATCCCCTCGGGGCTTGGCTGTTATCGAGTAGGAGCTCGGAGGCTTGATGGTGGGAAGTACTTATTTGGCTTCAGCTTCCTGCTGCGCCTCTTTAGCTTCCTCAGCAACCTCGGCAGGGGCCTCCACCTTAGCGGCTACCTCTACCTTGTCCTCCTTCTCGCCAGCTGCGTCTTTAGCAGCTGCCAGAGCGCGCTCTTCGCGGGCTTTCTTGCCTTCAATAACGGCGTGAGAAATGACCCGGGTCAAAACTGCAATGGAACGGATAGCATCGTCGTTGCCAGGAACTGGGAAGTTCACAACGTCAGGGTCACAGTTGGTGTCAAGAATGGCAACCACTGGAATATTGAGCTTATGTGCCTCGGCTACGGCAATATGCTCCTTGTTGGTGTCAACTACCCACAAGGCGGAAGGAACTTTGGTCATATCGGCAATGCCACCAAGTACGCGCTCAAGCTTGGTCCGCTCACGGGTGAGCATGAGGACTTCCTTCTTCGTGCGGCCTTCGTAGCCGTTCTCAGCGGCATCCATGGCCTGCAATTCCTTCATGCGGTGCAGACGCTTGGAAACAGTCTGGAAGTTGGTGAGCATGCCACCCAACCAGCGGTGGTTCACATAGGGCATCCTAACGCGCTCGGCTTCGTTAGCAATGGGCTCTTGAGCCTGCTTTTTGGTTCCAACGTAGAGGATGGTGCCGCCGTGAGCGACGGTCTCTTTGACGAACTCATAAGCCTCATCGATGAACGTCAGGGTTTGCTGTAAGTCGATGATATAGATGCCATTGCGCTCGGTGAAGATAAAGCGACGCATCTTTGGGTTCCAACGACGAGTCTGGTGGCCGAAGTGCACACCAGAATCGAGAAGCTCGCGCATGGATACAACTGCCATGGTGCTTCCTTTCTCTAGTAATTTTGGTTATATATCACTGGGCTTTCCCCAGTTCCTAGCAGCCAGCACCGACAGTAACACCGTTACACCCTGAAATATTAGGATTCACGGACCATGTCACTGATCACCGGCGTATTCCTGGCACATCCCCACACAAAGTGCGTTTGATACGACTGGAGTACACGTGACTGCGCGAAATTTAAGCACGTGAATGCTAGGACATATCCAAGACGTATCCAAAGCACACACTGCCGTTGGTGAATTCTAGCGGAGCTAAGTAAGCTAATCAAGTCGAAAACCCGCCATATAGTCGGTCGACTTAATCTTTTTGAAAGGACACAGTTATCCACATTTGTGGCTCACAGCAGTTACGAGCACAGGCGCAGAGGCGGCCGTAGTGGTGCACTGTCATTATGGCTATGCTCACAAACATCAAATTGATCGTCATAATATCGGCGGGATTGAGTGTTCTCTCTATCGACGGCGTCGTCGCCGCGACTCCGAATGAACTCTATTCATCTAGCCAAGCGGCGTTCATAGACCCGATCACTGGCACTTCAACCGTCTCCTTTGTCATCCACGGCTTCGATGATCTCGAACACAACTGGCACGCTGGGCACCGCGGGGTGGATCTTCGCGCCAGTCGCGGAGCACCGGTTGTAGCTGCCGGTGAGGGGGAGGTATATTTTTCGGGCTCAGTTGCCGGAGTGCCGTCAATCTCTATCCAGCATCCGAACGGGGTACGCACCACCTATACGCCTGTCGACAGTACCCTCTCTAACGGAGATCCGGTGTATAAAGGTCAGGTCCTAGGAACCTTAGGAAATTCGGGGCGAGACCATGACGGATTGCACTGGGGTGCCAAAATAGCCTCCGATCGCTATATTGATCCACTTTCTCTTCTTGCGGATATAGATATCCGCCTCAAACCATGGAATCACATGAAAATCTGAAATCCACCGTCGACCCGTACAACATCAATACCCTCGTGACTACTAGGCTCGGGGATGCGATTGCTTGTAGGCCTCATAGAGCCGTTGGGAAGAGACATGGGTATAGATTTGCGTTGTGTTTAACGATGAATGACCTAAGAGTTCCTGCACCATTCGCAGGTCTGCACCACCGTCCAACATATGGGTGGCTGCACTATGGCGGACAGCGTGTGGCCCTAGCCCCGCGATGCGCAATTCCAGCCCGGCGCGCTCAACTAACCGCCGTACCACACGCGGATTAATACGTGCGCCTCTGGAACCGAGGAAGAAGGCGGGAGTGGATTCTTTGATTAACTCTGCTCGGGCTTGATCGCGGTAGGTTATAAGGCTTGTTCGGCACGGGTCTCCGAAGGGAACGACGCGCTGCTTATTGCCCTTGCCGGTGACTGTAACGACCATTCTGGTGAAGTCGAAGTCTCCCAAGTCGATACCGCAGAGTTCGGATACGCGGATTCCCGTGGCATAAAGAAGTTCCAAGATTGCGTGATCGCGCAGGTACTCCGGCTCGCGGGTGGCTGCGGAGGCTGTCATGAGTTGATTAATCTTAGGTGCGGGTACGACGTGGGGGAGATTGCGCGCCGGGGTGGGGCTTTGCAGGCGTTGGGCAATATCGCCTTGGATATAACCTTTTTTAAAAGCCCAGGTAGAAAAACTACGGATTGCAGCGATTCGTCTTGCCATGGTGGCCCGGGATTTTCCAGATTCAACCGCACCCGCAAGCCATGCCCGTAAATTTTTGAGACTGAAGTCCGTGAAGTTGCGGTAGGTGGCTGCAAAATCGCGCAGATCGGCGCGGTAACCTCTTACGGTCGCCGGTGAACGCCCCACCACAACTTCGAGGTGGGTGAGATAATCTGCTATTGCGGTCTCGAGTTGGCCGTATTCCTTATCTGAACCCGTCATATCTCTAGCGTAGGCGGATGTGAGCCTAAAGGTCTAGAGCACCGTTAGCTTTCGCCGCGAATCCAATAATTGCGCTTCCGGCTCACCATATTTTTCCCGTGCAATTCAATAAGGAGGTGCATGGTTAATCCCACGGGTAATCCTGCACGTTCGGCTATATCAGTTGCGCTTAATGGCTGCGTATGTGTGGAATCGTAGACCCGCAATTCGTTCCGAGAAAGTCTTTGGACCGCTGTGGGTGCAAAATCGAGCTCGTATTGTGCTTCGGGGTCGATGGTACCCAGAGGTTGTACGAGTTCTCTGACCTCGTTCGGGGATCGAACCATCTGCGCTTCACCAGTTTTTATTTTCTCCAAGCACCCAAAGGAATTGATATCCGTGATAGGGCCTGGAACTGCCATGGGCTGGCGGCCGAGACTTGCCGCCCACTGCAGGGTATTGAGAGCCCCGGAACGCCATGCGGCTTGAGTGACAACGGTTCCTTGCCCAAGAACTGCCGCGAGCCGGTTGCGCGTGAGGAAGCGGTGCCGATACGGCGGCGCATCTGGAGGGTATTCGCTGATGAGTGCCCCACCAGGGGATTTCGCTATGGACCGAAACAGTGCCCTATTTGCCGCTGGATAGCTTCGATTGATTCCGCATGCCTGAACGACCACGGTCGCTCCACCCGCGTTGAGAGCTGTAGCGTGTGCGATGGTGTCCACGCCGAGTGCTCCCCCGGAAATAATGGTCCATTGGTGTTTGACGAGCCCTGCAACCATGAGTTCAGTGACATCGCGTCCGTATGCGGAAACAGCGCGAGTTCCTACCACTGTCAGTGATTGAGCGGTTAGAGCACGAATATTTGCCCCCTTGACCCACAGTGCATGGGGCCTCGCTGCGTCAGGTTGCTGACCTTTTGGGGACTGGCTCATGCCACGCTCAGCGAACCCGAAGCCCGAATCAAAAAGCTCACCTGGCCATTCCTTGTCCTCGGGTGTTATTAATCTAGCGCCGCAGTCATGGGCTTTGTCTAGGTCCTCTTTCGCCCGATCAATATGATAGCGAGCGGCCGTTGCAGCCGCTAAGGAGCCGATCCACGGAGCCCGCTTTTTGACTCCACACGCAATCTCCTCAATATCATGGCCTTGATCGATCAGGGCTTGGAGATGCCGGCTGGGACCTTCGATGACGCGCGATAGATAGGCCCACGCTTCGATTCTTGAGTCAGATATTGGCATAAGATCTCTCCGATCCGCGCAGTTTACTGGCACGCGCGATATGATCTACCCCAGGCTGCGGCGCACCTTCGAGGTCGGCGAGGGTCCAAGCGATTTTTAAGATTCGATCAACTCCTCGTTGTGTGATGAGTCCGCGGGCTAGAAAACTACTCATCATCGCCATGGCTTCGTCGTCTGCGGGGTGGTTTCGGCGCACTACCGCTGGCTCCAATGTGGCATTGATCATTGGGCCGAAGCCCGCTTTTTCCCAACGATAACGCGCTCGACTTCGTGCTTGGCTCACCCGTTGGGCAATATTGGCAGAAGACTCGACAGTAGTCGCTGGGGTGACGGTTCCGCGGCTATGAGTCTTGGCATAGATATCGATCCGATCCCGCAGCGGTCCAGAAATATTAGCCAGGTACTTGGCCCGCGTAGTGGCGGAGCAGGTACATTCACTAACTTCATGTGCTGCACAGCGGCACAGGTTGGCGGCCATAATGAGCAGAAACTGTGCTGGTAATTCGATGATGCGGTGGCGGCGCTGCAAGCGCACGCATCCTTGTTCAAGGGGGACGCGAAGATGATCGAGCACCCTAGCGGGGATCTCCGAAACCTCATCGAGGAAGAGGACTCCGTGATGTGCCAGCGATGCCGCACCGGGCTTAGGGTGCCCATGTCCTCCTCCGATGAGTGCCGCCGCGCTCACGCTGTGATGTGGGGCTACGAAGGGGGCACGATATGCCTCATGGCTCATTCGCTGCCCTGCACGAGCATAGATCGCTGCGGTTTCAATGGCTTCCGCTTGATTCAAAGGGGGAAGAATAGTGGGGATTCGCTCGGCGATCATGGATTTTCCACTTCCCCTAGGCCCGGTTAAAAAGAGTGAGTGACCGCCAGCAGCCGCAATTTCGGCTGCCTCTTTCGCTACTGATTGATCCATGATCTGGTTCATATCAACGACACCCTGTGGTGGTGTCTGTGGGTTGGGGCAACTCGATACGGTTGGGAGGACTATATCCCCTCGTAGCCAAGCCACGATATCGCCGACAGTCTTCGCCGCCCTGATCTCAACGCCGATACCGGCGGCTACTTGAGCTTCTTCGATATTGGCATGAGGAATGATCGCTGTTGGTATTTTATTACGATGAGCGCACAGTATTCCAGGTAAGGTCCCACGAACCCCGCGGAGGCGACCATCTAAACCGATTTCTCCCACAATCAAGGTGCGAGCGGCGCGCCTATGAAGATCTGTGTCTCCCGATTGCGCAACTAAGATGGCGGTGGCTATAGCGGCATCGAAGTGGTTGCCCGTTTTGCTGATATCCCCGGGCAGGAGGTTCACCGTGATCTTAGTCTTCGGCCAAGGAAGGTTGCGATTGTGGGCGGCTGTTTTTATGCGATCTTTAGCCTCGATAACTGCGGCCGACGCCATCCCTACGATATAGGTTCCAGGCAGACCCGGCCCTATATTTGCTTCCACTTCTACGGGTATGGAGTTGATCCCATCAAAGGCTACTGAATAAGTTTTAGCGAGCACCCGAGTCCACCCCTCGATACCAGGTGATCTCAGCGAAGCGACCATCGCGTGTGACCACAGTGATAACGTCAAATCGCATGGGCAGGAAAATTCGCGTTTTCGCCCATAAAATCGCGGTGGCCCGCATCCGCCGTAGTTTCTTCTGATCTACTGCTTCAGCGGCTCCATAGGTGTAGGAGCTTCGAGTTTTCACTTCTACCACCACACGTATGCGGTGGAGGGGATCGTAGGCGATAATATCGATCTCTCCGCATGGATAGGCGATATTGCGACCAAGGATCTTAAGACCTCGCCGCCGCAGAAAATAGACGGCTGCGTTCTCGCCGACGGTGGCGAGTATTGGAGGTGGCAGTTGCTGAGTTGAAGAAGATAAAGAGGTTATAGACATTGGGGTGCTCTTCTCTAGCAAGGCATAAAACTTAAAGTGATTGGACGCAGATTTTTCTGCGCTCACTTCTTAGCGTTGACGAGAACGGGCACCGTGGCAAAGGTAAAATATGCTGGCAAACAGATTCTGTGGGATTCTGCTTAAAGGGTCCATATGGACCATAGCTATCATTGGTCTAAATGGACCCGTAAAAGATCGAGTTGCGTTGCCTCTAGTCAGGGATGACTAACTCAGGTTTATCTAGTTCTTCAATATTGACATCTTTGTACGTTATAACTCTCACGTAGCGAACAAAGCGTGCGGCTCGGTACATATCCCACACCCAGGCGTCGGACATCCGAACTTCATAGTAAACATCAGCGCCGTTGGTATGCGGGATGAGCTCCACCGCATTAGCAAGATAAAAGCGCCGATCAGTTTCTATCACATAGGAGAATTGACTAACCACATCCCGATACTCGCGGTATAGGGCTAGTTCGACATCAGCCTCATAATTCTCTAGATCTTCAGCGCTCATCAATCTGTTCCTCCCTTTGATGTGGGAAATTTTCTTGTGCCAGCCACTGCTTATGCGCTGCGGCTATATTTGCATAACTATAACGATGAATAGGGCTGGCTCCATGGAGGCGCACCGCGTGGATATGCTCACGGGTGCCATACCCTTTATGTCGGGCGAAATTATAGACAGGGTATTTCTCATGGAATTCCTCCATCACCGTATCCCGCGCGTATTTAGCCAGAACCGACGCGGCTGCAATGCACCGCGCTTGGCTATCGCCGCCGATAATCGGCAAGGAGGGCGCGGAAAAACCTTCAATGCGCAGGGCATCAGTCAGAATATATTGCGGGCTTAGTTTTAATTGAGCCACCGCTCGACGCATACCAGAAGTATTCGCATTCTGAATTCCGCGGATATCAATTTCTGGGGCGCTGATATGAACAATTGCGCTTGCGAGTGCGTAGCGGAGGATCAGTGGGTATAACTGGGCTCTTTTTACCGGTGTGAGTTTTTTGGAATCGGTTAATTCCGCGAGTTCGGCAATGGGATGAGAGGGTAATATGCACGCGGCGATTGTAATAGGGCCAGCGCAACTCCCCCGCCCTGCTTCGTCGACCCCCGCAACGGGCCCTAGACCTGCTTTGTCTAGGGCGACTTCGAAGGTGCGAAGATATTTCAGGGTGCGCATGGATAATATGGTTTACTAATTGGTGCCTAGGTCTACGTGCTCAATAAAACCAGTGCGCGGTAGGGGGAAGAGAATAAAGGATACTTTACCTTTCACATTATCTACGGGGATGGTTCCTTGGGTGTTGTCCCCCAAGTGGTAGCGCGAATCGGCTGAGTTGGTTCGGTTATCTCCCATCATGAAGAGGTGTTGGTCGGGTACTTTAACCGGGCCGAAATATGGGCCCCCGCATGCATCGGAACCAGTGTCAGGCGAAATTGGGTATTGAGGTGGGGTATTGATAAAGGAATCGTTTGTTCGCTTCCCGTCAACCATGACGCCGGAATCACCCGGCAAACACTGCACGGTTTGTCCTCCCGTAGCAATGACGCGCTTGACTAGATCGTTTTCATCTGGAGCGACGAATCCGATGAAGGCTCCTGCCTCCTGGAGACCAGAGATAAGAGGATTGGTGGAGCGCGAAGATACGAAATTCGTGTTCCATGAATCGGTACCCTTAAATACCACTACATCGCCTGGCTGAGGGTCATCGAATGCGTAGGTTATTTTCTCTACAAAGATGCGGTCGCCGAAGCAACCCGCGCATCCATGCAAAGTGGGTTCCATCGATTGCGAGGGTATGAGATAGATGCGGCCGACGAATACTTGTAGAATCGAAATGAAGATAATGGTGAGGAGAACAACCAGCGGTATCTCGATATACCAGGGCTTTTCCTTCTTCTCTTTCGGCTTCTTATCGTCGGGATCTTTCGCGCCCGATGCGTCATATTCTGGATGCTGATTCACACTGTGGAATCTTAGCAGCATCTCGTGCAGCGTCTGATTCCTATTGCTAGATATCGGATGACTAAGCTGAGCTGGCACCAACAAAAATCCTATGGGCGGATGGTCTCCGTACCCACAGGATGAATTCTTTTTACGCCAGAAAAATTAGCGCTTTTCGCGAATCTTGGCAGCCTTACCACGTAGATCACGCAGGTAGTACAGCTTAGCTCGGCGAACACGGCCCCGAGTGATCACGTCGATCTTTTCAATATTGGGGGTGTGCACTGGGAACGTACGCTCCACACCGATACCGAAGGACACCTTGCGGACGGTGAAAGTCTCACGGATGCCGGATCCCTGGCGGCGGATTACGACACCTTTGAAAATCTGCACACGAGACTTGCTGCCCTCAATAACCTTAACGTGGACGTCAAGAGTATCGCCGGCGCGGAAATCTGGGATATCGTCGCGCAATGAAGCTGCATCAACTTTGTCAAGAAGGTTCACAGTTAAACCAATCCTTTTCTTTTATAGGAAAGAGGAACCTAGCGGCACTTCCTTCTAAAAAACTTTTGGGCGCTCGTGCTGGTTCATATCCACTACAGAGTATTGAAGGCTGGCAAGAAACCAGACAACTGTGGGAATATTACCGTTGTTAGCTAGGAACATCAAGTTAGCTCAGGGAGGCCACCATCCGTCGCTTGCGGTCTCTTCAGCTCCCTCCTTTTCACCGCGCAGAGATCTGCTCCTTCGAGCGTGAGGAGAAATTCCTTGATGACCATGGGGGCTGCGAACCCGCCGAGTGAGTGCGCCGCTACGACGCGGTGACATGGGACGATGAGCAGGAGTGGATTGGCTCCAAGTGCGCGTCCCACCGCTCGGGCGGTTCTTGGTTTTCCAATAGCACGAGCTAATCCTCCGTAGGTGATCATCTCCCCCCTCGGAAGGGTTTGAAGGGCTCGGTATACACGCATCGCAAAGTCGGTTCCCTGAATCTCAGGCGTGATGAGACCTTCGTCAGGTTCGTCTCCGGCAAAATACTGAGCTAACCACTGTCGTAATCCAGCCGCAGCATGAGCTGGAACGGTATCATTCGAGATCTCATTCTCGTCGGGGAAGCCGCGCTGTTCGCGGTGCCACAAACCCACAATATGCGTTCCGCAGAAACGGGCCCGCAATTGTCCTACTGGAGAGTCGATATCGATGCTCGCATAGTTTGGTAGGCGCGCCATGGCGAGACTAGTTTTGTTCCAGGTTATTCTCCAGGCCGGCGCGTCGCATGGCATCAGCTAGAGAGCCGGAGGCCGACGCTTGCTGTTTCCTCTGCGGCTGTTTCTTATTAGGAGACCGCGTCGCTTTTTCATCTCGAAGGCGCATGCTGAGACTAATTCGATGGCGCTGGGGATCCACGTCGAGAACCTTCACGCGCACGACTTGGCCCGAACGGACAACCTCGTGGGGATCAGAGATAAATTTCTCACTCATAGCGGAAATATGCACTAATCCGTCTTGATGAACCCCAATATCAACAAATGCACCAAATTGGGCAACGTTGGTCACAGTTCCCTCTAGAATCATGCCTGGCTGGACGTCACCAATCGAGGTCACGCCTTCCTTAAAGACCGCCGTTTTGAATTCTGGGCGAGGATCTCGACCAGGCTTATCTAATTCAGCCAGAATATCTACCACGGTGGGAACACCGAACATATCGTCTGCGAAGTCAGCTGGATTGAGGGAGCTGAGAAGCCTGGTATTACCTATGAGGTCAGCAACGTCGAGGTTGGCGCTGCGTGCAATCGCGCGCACGACCGGATAAGCCTCTGGGTGCACGGCGGAAGCGTCGAGGGGATCTGCGGCACCGGTGACTCTTAAAAATCCAGCGCACTGTTCGAAGGCCCGCGGCCCCAGACGGGGTACGTTCTTGAGTGCAGCTCGAGAGCTGAAAGAACCATGCTCATTGCGGTAAGAAATGATGTGGCTGGCGATCGTTGGGGTGATACCAGCCACCTTGGTGAGCAAAGGATGGGAGGCGGTGTTGAGATCTACGCCGACCCCGTTGACGGCATCTTCAACGACGGCATCAAGAGTTGACGCTAACTTTGCCTGGTTGACATCATGCTGATACTGGCCCACCCCAATTGCCTTCGGATCGATCTTGACCAATTCGGCGAGGGGATCCTGCAAGCGCCGAGCAATGGAGACAGCGCCGCGCAGGGAGACATCCATATCGGGAAATTCCTGCGCTGCTAGTTCGGACGCAGAATACACCGAGGCACCAGACTCGCTCACGACCACTGGGATCGGGCGGGCTGCGCCGGATTGTGAGGTAGCAGCGGCAATTTCTGTTGCTAGTTTCTCCGTTTCTCTCGAGGCCGTTCCGTTGCCGATTGCGATTAGTTCCACTGCATAGTGTTGGCACAGGTGAGTGAGGTGCTGGCACGTCTTGTCCCACTGGTTGTGAGGCTGATGGGGATAGACCACAGCGGTATCGAGAACTTTTCCGGTGCCGTCGATCACCGCACATTTCACTCCGTGGCGATAGCCCGGATCCAAACCTAAAGTGGTGCGTTGACCCGCGGGCGCTGCAAGCAGGACATCTTTGAGATTGCGGGCAAAAACATCGAGGGCGCCTGCTTCGGCCTTCTCATTTAAGCGCATCCGCGTATCGAGGCTCGCACCGACATAAAGCTTGGTTTTCCAGCCCCATCGCACCGCGTGGTCGAGCCATGGATACCCAGCGGTGAGCCCCAGATGCTTCATGACCAGTCCGATATAGAATTCATCATCCCCCGGGTTTAATTCGAGCTTAAGAATCCCTTCTTTCTCTCCTCTCATGATCGCCAGAATGCGATGGGAAGGGAGGCTATGGAAGGGTTGGCAGAAATCGAAGTAGTCGGCGTATTTCGCCCCTTCCTCAGCTTTACCATCAATTAATTGTGAAGATAGTACTCCATTTCTAAACATGGCCTCGCGGATCTCAGTGAGCAGATCCGGGTAGAATGTCAACCGGTCAACAAAAATGGCAAGCGCACCTTTATGCACAGCCTTGATATCAGGGAAATCGGCGTGGATAAATCGCGCTGCATACTCATCTGGGTCATGGGGTTTATCGGTCATGAGCTCGTCGAGGAGGGCTTCGAGACCTGCTTCGCGTGCGGTATCAGCCTTGGTTTTCCGGCGCTTTTTATAGGGTGCGTAGAGATCTTCTAGGCGGGCTTTATTCTCGCATCCCGCAATGAGCTCACGCAGTGTGGGGGTAAGTTTGCCCTGCTCGTCGATGGCACTGAGGACAACGTGCTTACGGGCCTGAAATTCCTCTAAATATTGGCTGCGTTGGTGAATATGACGCAGTTGGGAATCGTCAAGTCCACCGGTGTGTTCCTTGCGATAACGGGCGATAAAGGGAACGGTATTTCCAGCGTCGATTAGCGCCAGGGCACGGCGAACTTGATCGGGGTCGACACTGAGTTCCGTGGCAATGGTCTCGACATGAAACGCTGCTGACTCACTCATGAGCGTTATTGTAGTCAGGCCAGAAATCGATTGTGAAAAGGAAAATACTACCGCCATCATGGACTTCGACGACGGTAGTATAGGAGGAAGGTTCTAGCCAGTATGCCCTTTCAGGAGGTCTGCAAAGCTTCTGACTTCGGGATTAATGGTGGTATTGGAGCTACGCTGCGGTAGTGAATCGTAATCGGGACCGAATCCAACAACTCCGGAGTTGGTGCTCACAATATGCTCTGCAAGTTCGGTAGCAGCACGGTTGACGCGGTGTTCGATCTCGCTGTCGGAACCGAAATCATCGGTGGCCACGAAGACCGCAGTTGGCACAACCACAGCTCTCATATAGGCAAATAGCGGGCGCATCGCATATTCGAGAGCGAGCGAATGCCGTGGGGTTCCCGCGGTAGCTGCGATCAAGACAGGCATCCGAGTTAATGCCTGCGGATCGAGAGTGTCAATGAACATCTTAAATAGCCCTGAGTAACTTGCCGCAAAGATGGGGGTTGCCGCCACCACAGCGTGAGCGTCGGTGACGTTGTCCATAGCCTCACGCAGTTTATCGGTATAGATACCTGTGGTCATCACCGTGGCAAGATCAGTTGCGTATTCGGTGAGGTTCACATACTCAACCTCAAGTCCCTCACCCCGCTTAGAAACCTGGGCCACCACCGATTGCGCAATACGTTCGGCCAAAAGCCTGGTACTCGAGGGGCTAGACATTCCAGCGTTAAGCACTAATAGTTTCTTCATCTCTATCTACTTTCCTTCAGCCGGAATAACGAGGCGATGGTACGAGTTCTCACCTTCAGCAACCAAGCTCGCGTGGGTTGGAGGATCGCTTGGTACGTGGGCGGGGCGACGAGCTTCGAATTCTTGTCGTAGTACTGGGGCGATTTCCTTACCCAGAATCTCGATCTGCTCGAGCACAACCTCCTGAGGAAGACCGGCATGGTCGATTAGGAACATCAAACGCTGGAAGTCGCCTACCGCATCGGCATAGCCGAGGTACCGTTCAATGATCTGTTCTGGGGTCCCCACCGTCAGTGGGGTCATGCGAGTGAAATCTTCCATAGAAGGCCCGTGTCCATATACTGGCGCCTCGTCGAAATAAGGGCGGAAAAACTCCTGAGCCTTACGCTCGGTTTCGGCAGCGAAGAATTGTCCCCCGAGACCGACTATTGCTTGATCGGCGGCACCGTGTCCGTAGTGCTCGAAACGCTGGCGATAGAGATTCACCATGCTGGCGGTATGTTCGATATTCCAAAATATATTGTTATGGAAAAACCCATCACCATAATAAGCTGCTTGCTCGGCAATCTCGGTGGAGCGGATGGAGCCGTGCCAGACAAAGGGGGCTACGTCGTCGAGGGGCCGCGGAACGGCTGTGAACTGTTGTAGTGGGGTGCGGAATTCCCCCTTCCAGTTGACCTTTTCCTCACGCCACAATCGACGTAAAAGGTGGTAATTTTCTACTGCTAATTCAATGCCTTTGCGGATATCTTTACCAAACCAAGGATAAACGGGGCCGGTATTACCACGGCCCATCATCAGGTCCACCCGGCCTTCCGCTAGATGCTGGACATACGCATAATCTTCAGCGATTCGAACGGGGTCGGTGGTGGTAATCAGAGTCGTAGCTGTGGTGAACTGGATATGACGAGTTTGAGCCGCTAAGTGAGCCATTAAGATGGGCGGATTCGCCGGAGCCACGAAAGGCGGGTTGTGGTGTTGCCCTGTACCGAAAACGTCGAGGCCTACTTCTTCGGCCTTCTTGGCTATGTCTACGGTGGCCTTAATGCGCTCGTGTTCGGTTGGGGTTGTACCTGTCGTTGGGTCTTTGGTTACGTCGCCGATTGAGAAAATTCCGATTTGCATAACCATAGAATAAATAAAAGTTGTAGACGTGTCAACAACTAGGGACTCTCAACCCTCATCCCCGGCTCACCACCACAAAATTTGCAGCTTAATGTTCTACCTCGACCGCTTGTTGTGCCTACACAGAGGTTAAGCACCGCTCATATCTAGCGAATCAGCTCTCCTCAGTTTTAAATTGGCAGATAGCATCGATGTGGGGATTTACACTTCCCTCCACACTGGTGCCATACCAGTAGGTTTGAGGGGGAAACGAGGAGCTTACAGCCTGGGTAGCCGCCTTCAAGTCCAACTTGGTTGATCCGTGGATCAGTACCCTAAATAGGACTTCAACCAAAGGAACGCGGCCCTCACGCTGTTCATATTCCGAAACCAGCATATTTTCCGGCTCGCAGCTCATGGTTACCGCCTCACTATGAATCGCACGCACTGTATAACCGTGCGATTTAAGAGCTACCGGTAAATCGGCCACGAGTTGATCGAGTGCCAACGGATCCATCAATACGGAAAGATCAGTTGTCACAGCTCGATTAGTCATCGAATTCCGTTCCTCGCTCTTTCTTTGTAGGTTGGTCGGCGAAGAAGGTGCATTCACGTAAAGCCTGCATATCTCGAGCACTCAACTCTACTGCGTCCAAGAGATCCGGGCGTACGAGATAAGTTCTTAAAAGAGCTTGATCGCGACGCCACCGCGCCACTTTTTGGTGATTACCGGAGAAAAGTACCTCCGGGACATCAAGATTACGCCACTGCCGCGGCTTGGTATAACTTGGCCCCTCAAGCAAACCAGTGGAAAAACTATCGTCCTCATGGCTGAGCTGATTGCCTAAGACGCCAGGAATCAATCTCACCACGGCTTCGGCAATGACTAAAGTAGCTACTTCCCCACCGATGAGAACATAATCACCAATGGAGACCTCACGCACCCGATAACGTTTGTGAGCGTCATCGATGACTCGCTGATCAATACCCTCATAACGCCCGCAGGCAAAGACGATATGATCTTCCACCGCAAATTCCTCTGCATCCCGCTGGCTAAAGGGTTTACCCGACGGGGTGGGAACCACAAGCAGGGGTCGAGGATCTCGACAATCCGCACGGGCTTCATCAAGGGTGGAGGAATTATCGCTGGACCTGTGACGGTGCGCCGTGGCGGAGCTAAGATCCTGAGCAGTGGAGAATAGTCCATCTCGCGTAGCTATATCGTCGAGGGCTGGCCCCCACACCGTCGGTTTCATGACCATACCAGGTCCTCCACCATAGGGAGTATCATCGACCGATTTATGCACATCATGAGCCCACTGGCGTAAATCATGCACGCCAACTTCAAGAATTTTCTGCTCAATAGCCTTCCCGAGGAGTGCATGGCGTAGTGGCTCAAGATATTCGGGGAATATTGTGATGATATCAAGACGCATTACAGATCCAGGAGCCCTTCGGGAGGGGTAATAACCAGGAAGCCAGATTCGAGGTTAATATCTGGCACGATGGCGTGCACAAAAGGTATCAGCGCCTCTTTGCCCGAACGCAACCGTACTTCAAGTAGTTCACCTGCTGGTCCGTGGCTTACTCCGATAACCTCGCCAATATGTAGACCGTTATGGTGGACCTCCAGACCTTCCAATTCGTGGTCATAAAAGGCCTCTTCGTCATCCTCAGCATCAAGGGGCTCGGCATAAAAGTGAGTGCCGCGCAAACTATCCGCTTGAGTGCGGTCAGCAATTTCTTCAAATTTAATTAATAACCGATGCTGATGTGGCCTGAGACTCTCAATAGTTAATACGCTATCCTTGCGGCCCTGACGAGCCTTCAGGGGCTCACCGACCCGAAACCGAAGCTCCGGATCATCAGTGGTTATCTCTACAGCCACTTCGCCCTTGATCCCGTGGGATTTTACTACCTTGCCAATCATCAATTCCATGGTCAATACCATAGCAAACACTGCTTAGAGCATAATCCCTGGGCATAAATTTTGGCGCAGAACTATCGGGACTGAACTATAGTGGCGGGTATGAATACTGAGCCCGTACATACCCCAGAGACTTTCGGCAACCTCGACCGCACCGACAGCGGTCTCACCGTCATCGACGCCCCGCAGGCAGCACCACAACCGCACGGGGATAAACCCGGGGTGCAAAGGGTAGCTCGAGCAAATGGCGCGAATATCATTCTCTTTAATTTCGCCCCAGGCCAAGAGCTCAAAGATCACAAGGCAGCGCACCCCATCACAGTGCAATGTTTAGCCGGCTCACTTGTCTTCGGCTGTCATGGCGATAATATCGTCCTAACCCCTGGACGTGTTATTCACTTGGATGCGCATACGGTCCACCGCGTGAGTTGTCCGACCGATGCCGCAGCTGAGAATATTCTGCTTCTCACCATGCTCACACCGGTTAAGGTTTAGCTAGCGCCCTTGCAAAGCACTGAGATTTTCGGCAGCAGCCTCGTAGAGCTCATTGATAATCGGATCATTGAATTCTCCATTTTCCACCATATCGATAACATTGCGATAGCACAGAGCTGCCGATTCGTTCTCCCCTAGTTCCTCGCGCACAGCACCCATCTCGTAGGTGGCATAAATCAGTGGCGTCCGGTGGGCGGGATCGGGGGAATGCTCGGCAATCTCGACACAGCGACCTAAGTAGTAAATGGCACTGGACCAATCCCCTTCGCTCTGCGCAAATATTCCACAATCGTATAGGTACCTTACCGCTTCGGTAACCGATGACACCATGTCGAGACCGTGGCGATCCAGTTCCACGTGCTCCCAAATATTTCGAACGAGAAATTCTACCGCTTCGTTAATCTGCTCGATTTTCAGCGCCCGGTAGATATCGCTCATAGCTTCTTCACAGTGACCATCCTGATATAAGCGTTGGGCTCGTTCGGCAAGAACCAAGGCTAATAGAGAACGCCCACGATGAGACTCCTCGTACGAATCTGCTGCAAAATGAGCGGCTCGTTCCCCAAGAAACGTGGTGGCGGTGGCGTTATCTCCCGTCTTCAGCGCTTCGGCATGTAAATAGAGAGCTAGAATAACTCCGTAATCGCTGACAGGGGCGCGCTTTTCATAGTCAGCGAGAATATCTAAAGCTTCCTCTGTGGCTACACCAGGTTCGACAGTGACCAAACACTCGATGCGCATGGCTTGGAGTTCGTGGTGGGTTGTCAGAGACAGAAACTCTTGGCCGACTTTAGCGTCGTCGCGCTCCTGCTCCGGACGCGCGTCCCAATCGTAGAATTCCATTAATCGATCAATCTCAATCAATGCCTCTGGGTAACGCGCCCCAGCCATGAGATAGAGAGCATACTTCTTGCGCGCAATGAATTCGACCCCGGGACTATCCTGCATGAGCGCTAAATCGGCAAGAGTCCGCGTGTGCTCCTGGAGCACGGGGAGGATAACGGGATCCTGTATGGCACCTGACGATTCCACGCTATCGAGAAACTCGATATAGAAGTCAAGACGCGCGCTCGTATTCCGAACTTCTGGCCAGGAGAGGACACGCTCATAACAGTGGATCCGTTCCAAGCCATCAAGAAGCGCGAGATTTCTTTCTAAGATAGCCACAATAGAATCAGGAACCATGGAAAAGAGCACATCGCGACGTTCGCCCAACCACGGTATAAAAACTCGCAAAAATTTGCGACCTTGCCACGTATTTTCCAACATAGTTAAAAGCTGCAAACCAGTGAACTCGTGAGCTGGTTCTAAAGCGATCGAGTTCAGTCGCTGCAGTAACTGGGCGACGGGAGTGGTATAGCCAGGCTCCGTCTGTAGGCGCGCATATTCGAGCCAGCACCACCCACTATTGCCGGAAAAAGGGAGAGAAGAGGCCTTCAGGGCGTGCTCTTTTACCCTGTCCCATCGATTAAATTCGGCGTGCATCTCACACAGATAGATGTGAATACGACCCTGTTGCGCATCGTCGACCGTAGCAAGTAATTTCTCTAGTTTCTCGATCGCATCCTCGATATCACGATCGAGACCGCTGGCAGCGAGATGCAGACATTCCTCTATGGGATCCACTCTCAAGTTCTCCCTTCCCAAGGGTTAACAAAGCCCTTTTCAGTGCCTCGCCATCATTCTAGATCACGGATGCACACCGAAAAGGGCTGCGAAAAAATTAGGAAGAATTACTCTGAATCCTCGACTGATTCCTCAGCTTTAGCTTCTTCCTTAGCTTTAGCTTCTGCTTCTGCCTTAGCCTTAGCGTCAGCTTCTTCCTTAGCCTTACGCTTCTTTTCCGTAATAGCCTCAGCAGTAGGGCCCTCATTAGCCTCAGCGAGTGCCTTGTTGAAGAGCTCGAGCTTGGAAGGCTTCTCTTCTGCCACCTTCAAGGTACCTTCAGCACCAGGTAGTCCCTTAAACTTCTGCCAATCGCCTGTCACCTTTAGCAGAGCGAGAACAGGCTCGGTAGGTTGAGCACCCACGCTCAACCAGTACTGAGCACGCTCAGAGTCGATCTGGATGACAGATGGGTCTTCTTTGGGTTGGTAAATGCCAAGGTTCTCAATGACCTTACCATCGCGTCGAGTGCGAGCATCAGCCACAACCACGCGGTATTGAGGAGTGCGAATCTTACCGAGACGCTGGAGCTTAATCTTGACAGCCATGAAGGCTTCCTTTCAGTCACTGGGCCGTTCAGACACCGGAAAATATACCGGCCGGTTGCGACCCTTTCGTATTTATCCTGCGATGTGACGTACCGTTCGGCCGGAGCCGGAGGCGGTGTAATCTGCAGGTTGCGGGGTTATCTAAAATCGTAGATAACCCCGCCAAGACTAGTACACCTCCTGTATTCGGGTCAAACTAGCGCCCTTTGCCAAAGTCGAGATTATTCAGATCGATATTTTCCATACCCTTGGGCATCTGGGGAAAACCGCCGCCCATTTGCTGCTGCATTCTTTGTAATTCCGCAAGATCAGGCATACCCTGACCTTGACGCTTCGGGGCCTTCCGCTTCCCGTTCTTCTTCCGACGACCCTTAGCTTGCTTCTTGGTGGCGCTTCGATTAGGAAAGCCTCCTGGCATACCCATGGAGCCAGCCATCTTTCCCATCATCTTTTTGGCTTCGAAGAAACGGTCAATCAGCTGATTGACGTCGCTCACACTCACTCCGGAGCCACGTGCAATTCGCTTGCGGCGGGAAGCATTCAGAATTTTGGGGTTTTCACGCTCAGCGGGGGTCATACCACGAATAATTGCTTGGATGCGATCGAGCTGTTTCTCATCGACCATATCCGCGACCTTGGCCATCTGCGAGCCCCCAGGCAGCATCTTCAGAAGATTGCCTATTGGCCCCATCTTGCGGATCATCAGCATTTGATTAAGGAAGTCCTCGAGCGTGAGCTCACCCGAAGCGAGCTTGCCCGCAGCATCCATAGCTTGTTCTTGGTCGATGGACTTTTCGGCCTGTTCGATCAAGGAAAGCACATCGCCCATGCCGAGGATTCGGCTGGACATGCGATCAGGGTGGAAAACGTCGAAATCTTCGAGCTTCTCACCTGTGGAAGCGAACATAATCGGTTTGCCGGTGACTTCGCGAATCGAAAGCGCTGCACCACCTCGGGCATCACCATCGAGCTTGGTGAGCACTACGCCCGTGAAATCAACGCCGTCACGGAAGGCCTGCGCGGTATGCACCGCGTCCTGGCCAATCATGGCATCGATGACAAAGAGCACCTCATCAGGGTTGATAGCATCACGGATCCCGCGTGCTTGGTCCATGAGAGTCTCATCGATACCAAGGCGTCCAGCAGTATCGACTATCACCACGTCGTGCATTTTGGTTTTGGCATGGGCGATACCAGCGGCGGCCACCTCGATCGGATCCGCATGGGAGGTGCCCATTTCATGATCGACGGTATCAATGGAGGTTCCTGGATCTGGAGCGAAGGTCGGAACCCCAGCGCGGTCGCCGACGATTTCAAGCTGCTGCACTGCACCAGGGCGCTGTAGGTCGCAGGCCACTAAAACTGGAGTGTGACCTTGATCTTTCAGGTATTTTGCAAGTTTGCCGGCGAGAGTAGTCTTACCCGCTCCTTGAAGACCAGCGAGCATGATAACCGTGGGAGGAGTTTTGGCTAGGCTGAGACGGCGGGTTTCCCCACCAAGTATGCCTGTGAGTTCTTGGTCGACGATCTTAATGACTTGCTCAGCTGGATTGAGAGCCTTGGAAACTTCGGCCCCAAGCGCGCGGTCTTTGATTCGAGAGATAAAGCCACGCACGACGGGGAGAGAAACATCGGCTTCGAGGAGGGCGAGTCGAATCTCGCGAGCCACCGCATTGACGTCAGCTTCTGAGACGCGACCTTTTGATCGCAGCCCCGTGAGGGCTTTGCCGAGGCGGTCTGATAGAGATTCAAACACGTTACTACTCATCTCCTTAATATCTTATGCTCAGCCTCGCTCCGAGGTCTCCGCACAGTTCTCTTCCCACCTATACTAACCTCTGCTTAACACTCGGGTCACGTCACGGTCTACGGCAGCTCGCTCATATCCCGGTTTGAGCGAGCACACCACAATAATGGTTGCCCCTGGAGTAGAGATGCTCAGCCAGTGTAGATCGGGCAGAACCCCCATGAGGGTCCCCAGTGCGGCGCGCCGATCACTGGTACGAATTTCTAATATATCTCCGTGCCAGTAGGTGACTGGGTCGGAGCGCGTAACAGGTGGCAGCGCCGAATAAACTCCTGATTTATAGGCTTGGATGAATTCTCCCTTATCGAAACCAGTGCCTAGCGTGTTGTAGACGGTCAATTCAGCGATGATCTTCCCCCGTGATCCATCGTCGATAAAGTCTGCTTCAGTAATTGTCCATCCTTTAGCTGCGATGAGGGCAAAAAGCCTAATACTCTCTCGCCAGTACTCCCCTTCCCAGCAGATTCTGGCTTGGGATTCTTCTCCTCCTAACAGGTCCAAACCCGCGCGATAGCGAATAACCGGAGGCCGTGGTTGATGGCTGTGCAACTGAGCACGAGCTTTGGAAATGAGCAGCCTCGAGCCCGATTGCAGAGCTGGGGACCACACACCAGGACCGGTAGCTTGGGCATCTGCGGCTACTAAGACCTCTAATAACTCGAGAACAAGGAAATTGTATCCAAGGGTGTCTAAAAGCGTGTCGCGGATATTATCGGATTCAATGTCCTGGGTTGCGATGAGCCTTGGAATAAGAGTGTGATGCAGAACAACGGCGTGGACCACCGCTTGATCTTGAGCTGAGAGCTTTAAAGTCTGGGCCATCTCGACAACCATCTGCGCCCCAACCTCCTGATGACTTCGGTGGTGACCTTTGCCAATATCATGGTAGAGGGCAGATAGGAAAAGGAGGTCAGGACGGGAGACACGGCCCCGAGACCGAGCACAAAACTCTAGGACCTTAAGGCTATGTCGATCCACGGTGTGGATGTGGGTAGGTTCTCTGGGCAACATTCCCCGAATACGCCCCCAACCAGGGCAAATATTTTCCCATAACCCGTATTCGTCGAGCTCCAGAATCACCCGAGCGCTATGATCTGGTGAGGAAAGAAGAGCAAAGAAATCCCCTGTCATCGTTTTCGTCCATTCATGGCGATTCGCCCTGGGGACGGTGATGAGCTGACGCCAGACCGAGCGTCGAATGGGCATTCCAGTTCGTGCGCCAGCCGCAGCTACGCGAAGCACCAGCCCTGGGTCGCCGAGATTCGGTTGCCGGGCGAGTGTAATCTCGCCATTCTCCTCAACAACGTCGATATCGAGAGGGCGACGCTGGGCACTTCGCGCAGGGGAATTACGGCGCAGCAGATGCCTCGTCGACGCTAGAGCGGTAGTCAGAGCACCATCGATGCGGTGGGCTGCGTGAGCGAGATCCCGAGAGAGCGCATACCGGTCTGAGTAGCCCAGATCTTCTGCGACATCCACAGCGAATTCCGGATCCAGCACATCGCGTGCGCGCCGGGCATGGTAATGCAAGAGGGTGCGCGAATCCACTAATAAAGCACGTTCTTTGGATAGATCGGGGATATCGACCATATGGCCAAGGGCTAGAGCACGCAAAAATTCGTGATCGCGCAGACCCCCACGTCCATGTTTTAGATCCGGTCGCGTCATCGCAACGACAGAGCCAGAACGTCGCCACCGTGCGATGGCAAGGTCGACAAAAGCATTAAAGTTCCGGTTGAGATGGACTCGCCACCTACGCAGCACAGCGTCCCTGGTGGCCGACGTTAATTCTTTATCGCCGCGAATATGCTTGAGTTCTAATAGAGCCAATGCCGCGGTGGGATCGGAGTTGACTAATGAGACACACTCATCTCTGGTGCGCACCGCGTGATCGAGGCGGAAGGATGCATCCCATACTGGATACCACAGGTCCTGAAGATTCTCAGCGGCAATGGTGCCATCATAAATAAGCACCAGGTCCAGATCTGATTGCGGCTGCAGTTCACCGCGTGCCAGCGAGCCGGTGGCAGCGAGTGCGCTCCCTTTCGGGAGGCGGATATTGGCGAGGACGTGTGCGGCACGGGCTCTCGCGCGGTCACGGATATCGTGAGCACGCACAGAGCTAAATTGCCGCGGAGCCGCGCTCACCAGTACGCACGCGAACGACATCCAGCACGTTGGTGACCCAGACTTTACCGTCACCAATCTTACCGGTATGGGCTGCGTCGACGATGGCTGTGACGACATCGTCAATGATGGGATCCTCAACAACGACTTCGATTTTTACCTTGGGTACGAAGTCAATAGCATATTCGGCACCTCGGTAAACCTCGTTGTGGCCTTTTTGCTGACCGAATCCTTGAGCCTCGGTGACAGTCATAGCGTGAACTCCCACCTGCTCAAGCGCATCCTTGATATCCATCAATGTAAATGGTTTAACAATGGCAGTGACGAGCTTCATTATTTGTCCTTGCTAGGCTCCGTTAAGCCCACTGAAAATCTTTTGGGTACTCCCCAAAATAGTAGCCTAGCCAGCCTCCTGGCGGGGAGGCTGGCTAGGTGTCAAGAATGACCTTTTACTAACTACTAGTCATAGCGACCTCAGCCGAGGAGCGCATCAACGAAACTTTCTACTTCGAATGGAGCGAGGTCGTCGGCACCTTCACCCAAGCCCACAAGCTTGACTGGAACACCTAGGTTCTCTTGGACTTGGAAAACTATCCCACCTTTGGCTGTGCCATCGAGCTTGGTCAGCACCACACCAGTGATATTAACCACTTCACCGAAAACCTTGGCCTGATTTAAACCGTTTTGACCCGTCGTAGCATCGAGAACAAGCAGCACTTCATCGACGTTAGTCTTCTTTTCCACAACTCGTTTGACTTTGGCAAGCTGATCCATCAGATTGGCGGAATTGTGAAGTCGCCCAGCGGTGTCGATGACCACCACATCGGCTTTGTGGTCCACTCCACGTGAGACAGCATCGAAAGCTACGGATGCCGGATCGGCAGCCTCTGCACCGCGAACGACCTCTGCTCCAACCCGACGCCCCCAAGCTTCGAGCTGATCAGCTGCTGCGGCACGGAAGGTGTCGGCGGCACCGAGAAGCACCTTATGCCCCATCGATACCAGTACGCGCGCTAATTTACCGGTGGTTGTTGTCTTACCCGTCCCATTGACGCCGACCATCAAGATAATCGCCGGTTTACCTCCATAAGGGATAGCCTTAAGGGAACGATCCATGTCGGGCTTGCATGCTTTAATAAGGCATTCTCGAAGCATAGAACGCGCTTGAGCTTCAGATTCCACTCCACGGACCGCGATCATATCCCGTAGCTCTTCCACCACAGTCATGGTGATCGCCACCCCGAGGTCAGCTTGAATGAGCTCAGCTTCAATATCCTCCCACGCTTCTTCATTGAGATCGCCGGCAGAGAGTATTCCCAGCACAGATTGTCCAAAAACATTCTGCGAGCGCGCCAGTCGACCGCGCAGTCGACCCATGCGACCGGCTGCGGGAGCTATATCGTCGATGGTGTCTTCCACTCGAGCGCTTTCTGGGTAGCGATCAACAAGCCCATCGAGCCTTTCAGAGCTCGTGCTTACTTCTCCGTGAGCGGAGATATTAGCGGGTTCCACTAGCCCGGTTGGTGCGGTGTCTGAAGTGTCAGCAGCGTCCTCGGCTTTGTCATCACCGTCATTTTCTTCCAAGGCTGCGATATCTTCGAAATCAACGAGCTCGACGAAATTATCATCTAAATCATCGGCTACGCCCTCTGTATCAGCATCTACCGACCCGTTGTCTGGTAGTGCCTCGTCGGCCGCTGTGACAAGCTCAGCTTCCGGCTTAAAATCGCTCGAGATATCCGGCTTGAGATCCTTGGCACCGTCCGACGGCGGTATGGGGGCTAGTGGCTCCACCGTGGAGATCGGTGTTTGATCGGCTCCAGGAGGTTGCGGTGGATCGAGCAGCTCAGGGTGTTTCTCGGCTGGGGCGAATTGAAAGCCTCCATGAGCCTGATAATTTCCAGATTTTTGCTCTTGAGTTAGTTCTTTGGGTTGATCATCATCGGGTTTCTGGAACGCGATTGTTTTGGTTTTTCTACGTTTTAAGCCAATAACGATCAGGATGGCAACAATGATTGCCACCACGACGGCAGCTAGGATGATCCCATAGAGCGGTTCGATAGTCATGCTCCCATCTTGGCAAATTTAGAGGCTTTTCACACCTTGAACCGCGCCATGCATCAACTCTTATTGCCTAATAAAGTGTGGCCGCTCATGTGGCGGCCACACTTTATTAGGCAATTCCGGGTTTCGATAGAGCTAAAACTATCGCCTCTGCTGAGACCAGATCGCTGGTCACTAGATCGGGGACTATATCGGCCATGCGCGCCCACCCATCGGTGGCCGCATCAAGAGTTTTATTTGACGTAATGAGTCCGTGTGCCGATAACCTTGATGCCAAAGCTAATACGAAAGAAACCACTGGGCTCAGCGCCCATAAATGTTCTTGATTATTGGTATCTACTCCATCGAGCTTATCGAAGCGGATCCGAGCAAGGGCGTAAACAGTCTTGTTGGTGCTGCGTAGTGTTCGCAAAATGGTCACGGCGGCGGCGATAAGCTTTTCACCAGCGAGCAGTTGGTTCAGCTCTGTGCGCTTATTAAAGGTTTCGAACACTGCCAGTAACCGTGAGCCGTCGTCTAAGACTGCGCCCGGGACAATATGAGCGTCGTCGAAAAGTTGCTGCAAAATTGCCCGCTGTTGCGCTGGGTCAAGACCCGCAATCATCACTGTAGAGCGATCAATGCAGGCAGAGTCAAGAGTCTGATCACGCCCGGTCTTTAGAATTTCCACGACATTCTCGCCCGCCACTGCTTGTAATTCGCGGTAGAGCTGCCGAGCGGCGCTCCGCTGCTCGGCTGTAATCCCCTCGGTTCCATAAAGGTTCGAGAGAGTACCCATCAGCTCGAGCGCCCCGATCCAAGCAGCGCGATGATGGGATTCATCGGATCCGGCGCTTTTATCGAAGATGCTTCGCACAAGGCCGGTTTCGATAAAGCGCCCTGGTTGCTGTTCAGAGGTAACGAGTGAGTGTGCCAAACCACGGATAGCGGCATTCGGTTGCGCACTAAACACAGTGCGCACCGCCTTGCGGAGTTCCTCCCGACGCCCCCCAGTTGCCAATATATCCCACAGTACTGGCATCACTGCTGCTTGGGTGGGAACCTGATCGGTTTCCCCCGAGAGGAAAGCACTCAGAGTCCCCAGTCCGCCGTCTAATTCCCCATAGAAACCCTGTTGCTCAAGGGTTTGAGCTTGCGGCCCTGGTGCCACCGGGGTGCGGAGGGCTGTAAAAGGATCGCGGCGATTAACTTGCACGATAAGGTTGCCAGATCCGATATAGCGCACCGGTAATTCAGCTCTACCCTCACTGAATTCCAGACGCTCGGCTGGCTCCCACGGCGCAGTTTCTGGCCAGACCCACACCCCCCAGTAGGGGCCCAATGCATCGGAGGTGATCGTGGAGCCGTCCAGTTTTATATGAGGTAGGTCTGCGATTTCGCTATCAGCTAATACCACCGAGATACGACGGTCGGTTGCGGGATCAGTCCATTCTAGATTGACTCGACCCGTAGGAAGCATGTGGGTGGCCCCGACAATCTTCGACATATGCGCTGTATAGGTATAACCACCGTCGGTGGTGGCCATAGTCGTGGTTTTAACCGGCTGTCCGTGACGGTTGATTACGGAGATCTTGGGATCGTTCATAGAGCGCGTACCGCGCACTCGAATCTCTCCCGCGAGATCGATATGGTGCGGGTGCACGGACATCCGTGACGCTCGCCACATCGCGGGTTCGTTAATGGTGGGGAGTTCAAAGATGAGCCGCGGAGGCGAAAATCTCAGCGGGAGAGCGTCGCCCTCGTCGGTACTTATGACGAAGTCTGATCCTGGGTCAAGCGGCCCCACGGCAGGATGAGCCGGCTGCACCTCGAAGGATTTGTCACCAGGCTTAATGATGAGAGTTGCTTCTGAGAGACCTCCTTGGGACGGTATCCTGAAGGAGCCGCAGCCTCCTTGGAAAGTGCTGCGAGCTAAGGCTCCCTCCACTATGGCGAATTCATGGCGAAAGGATTCATTACGTGGTCCTCGAAGTCGCACCAGATATTCACCGACCCAGGGTGCGTCGTACAATTCTGGATCAAAGACCTCAAAAACGCCTCCTTCAGCGGGAACTTCCAAAGGCTCCGGTTGGGTGACTTCCTCACCTTGAGTTCCCGCGCCGGAAAACGAGGCAATAGAGAGGTACCACATCTCGCTGACACCGGAGCTAGTGGGTGGAAATTCTGCTAGCAGACTGGTGGAATGGACGCGCAGACCAGTCATCGTAAAAATATCGGGCAAGGCGTCATCGGGTGTCGAAAAGCTCACACGCTGCCGGGGGTCAATGGAACGAGCGCGTTTTAAATCGGCGTGGGTACCAGGCGCCACCGCGTCGATCGCTTGGGACTCGGCAAGGTCCACGTTATGGCAGGTCCACCCACTCCAGCCTTCGATAGCAAAGGACGCAGAAATAACATTGTGCGCGCCGGTGACAGGATCGATAAGCTTATAATCCTCTGGCACCAGAGCTCGCAGTTTCATATGGTGCAAGGATCGTTTATCGGTTACTGTGCCGCCGCGTTTATTAAAAAGGAGTATGGGGTCAGCAGCATCAACCACCGGCACATTCCACGTGATTGAGTTAGCTAAATCTTCGACGGTTACTTCACGAACGGGTTTGGGCAAGCTGATATCGAGTGGATCGGAATACCCTGTGACATCTCCCCACGAACGGCCTGTGCGATAAACCGTGGTGGAACCATCGATACTCACTCGCCAAGTGATCTCGCCCGAATCTGGCACTTTTTGTTCTGGCAGCCGCAGCAGCACCTTTTTGCGCCTAGCATCAAGAATAAGGCGTGGTCGCATCTCGCGATTAGCCACCCCTACGGCAGCCAATCTGTCTACGGTGCCCACTGGACGCTCTCGGAGTTCTGCTATAACCGCTTCCCTGATCGAAGTCACCAAAGATGTTCTCACGCCCTCATCTTCCCGATCCACCCACGAGTGTGGGTGCGCGAGGGCGAATTCGCGCACCGTAAGAACTCCGTCAAGGATTCGCTGGGCAAGCTCGGGGGCATGGGCAGAAAAACGAGAAAAATATGGAGGTAGCTTGTCTGGATTGCTATCGAGGGCTTCCAGCAAGAGAGGAACTTCCGTGTTGATCAGTCCAGCATGAAAGCAGAGGGTAGAGATGGGATCGGTATCAAATGTTGCTAGACCTCTACGCTTCAACGCGGCTTCTAGATCATCCTCGAGGAATTTCTCTAGCTCAGAAACTGTCTGCTGGGTGATATCAAGGCCCACACCGTTGAGGTATTCGTGGATAAAATTATCTGCATCAACGAGTTTCTGGGCACGTTGCACCAAGGTAATCAGCGCTGTGGATTCACTGATCTCTAGCAGCGCCTTGAGCGTTGAGCCTGCTGTGATCTGACGACTGAGGAAGATTCCGTATAATTTTTTGACCTTTTCCAGTTCGTCAGTTGCGAGATCGAGATCAGCAACCAAGGTTGCCGCATCGAGGTCGGCGGTGAGCTCGACGTCGTGTTGCGATGCCCATCCGAGGAGGGAGTCAGTGGGATCGGCAATAGGTTGAACCTCAGCGGGCATAGAGAGTTGCGTCCTTTCTCTTTTTAAAAAAGCAGAGTTTACCATGTTCTAAATGAAACCTAAGCGCTCATAAGGAGCTGGGGTTTTTATGTGTTCTCACTGGGTTCATTCGCTGCGAAATGACCTTGGTTACACCATCTCCGCGCATGGTCACACCATAGAGCACATTAGCTATATCCATAGTAGGTTTTTGGTGAGTAATGACGATCAGCTGTGAGTCTTCTCTAAGTTGTTCAAAGAGCGCTATCAGGCGACGCAGGTTGACATCATCGAGCGCGGCCTCCACCTCATCCATTACATAAAACGGGGAGGGTCGCGCTTTAAAAATAGCGACCAGTATTGCCAAAGCTGTGAGAGATTTCTCCCCGCCAGATAATAGGGAGAGTCGTTTGACTCTCTTTCCTGGTGGTCGCGCTTCAACCTCTATGCCGGTTGTCAGAATATGTTCGGGGTCGGTGAGAAAAAGCCTCCCCTCACCTCCGGGGAAGAGAGTAGCAAACACTCGGGGGAATTCTCGCTCGACATCATGCCAGGCATCGGTCAGCAGTTGCAGGATCTTGTGATTGACATCTTTAATCACAGTCTCTAAGTCTTTTCGAGCTTTCTCCACGTCGTTAAGCTGAGAGGACAAAAAATTATAGCGCTCTTCTAAAGCTTTATATTCTTCTAGGGCCAAGGGGTTGACCTTGCCCAGAGCACTCAGATCCTGCTGGGCCTGGGCGAGCTTGGCAGTGGCCGACTGAGCATCGAAATCTTCAGGAATATGGTGGGTGGTAAGCAAATCGTCGATCGCCATACCCATTTGTTCGGCTACTTGGCGCTCAGTCTCCTTCAGGCGCACTGCTTCCTCGCTGTAGGCGAGTTCAGCGCTATGGGCCCGAGCACTTTTATCCTTAAGTTCACGGTCTAAGTTATTTACTGCTTTCTTGAGCTGATCACGTATAAGTTTCTTCCTTGCTAGATCTGCTTGGCAGTGTGCTCGCTCATCAGCGGCTTTTTCTAAGGCTGCATCGAGGCGCTGATTAATAGTGGAAGCTAAGAAGGACACCGTGCTCGCTAGGTCTGCTTTGGCCTTGCGGTGGGCTTGAGTGCGTTCATGGCGTATCTTGTGTTCGCGCTCGTTGCGGGCTTGACGCTCAAGCGATTCCACTCGCTCTCTTTTACTCTGAAAGGCATCTTGCAGGGAGCGAAGCTGGAGGAGGGCTTCAACCTCCATCGCCTTGACCTGGGCGAGCGCAGATTGGCTTTGATCGCGGCGCTCGAGCATGGGGCTGAGATCAGGTGTTTGATCAATCTCCCCGACCAGTGCGAGACGGTCTCGAGTGACGGTGATAGCCTCTTCACAATCAGCGAGGCTGAGCTCGGCCTTTTTCCGCTGTTGCCCGTGTGTTTCCATCGCTAGCAGGATTTTCTCTTTTTTGGCCTTGTAATTATCTGCGCTTTGCTCCATTTCTCGAACGTGAGCGAGACTATCGCGAAAGTGGGCAATAAGACGAGCATGCTCGACGCGTCGCCCATCGGCACTTAAGCGCGCGCCTTCAAGAGTGCCCACTAGTTCGTTGAGCTCAGCCTGATAGGTATCTCTTTCGGCCAAGGCTTGCTCAATGGCGCTATGGACTTCTATGGCTTTCGGGGCGCTCCGATGACCGAAGATTATCCACCCCTCCCCTACCATTTCGCCATCTACGGTCACCGCTCTGAGGCGAGGTTCCTGGGCGACTAGCTTGTGCGCCTGTTTCAGGTCATTGACACACACGACATCGGCCAGAAGTCTGCTTACACTAGCTCGGAATTCCTCTGCGACGGTGATATCGTCTAGCAACCACGAGGCCCCGCCGGACAGGGATATATCAAGGTGCCAGGATAGTTGCTGAGGTTGTTCGAGCATTATTGTGGTGCGCTCGATAGCCTCGTTATGTGATCCTTCAAGTGCTGCGATGATATCGGGAGCTGATGGTAAACCACCGGCGAGACTTTCTTGGTACAAGCCGAGGGCTACCCCGAGAGCTTTTTCCTTGCCGGGTTTCACCTGAATGAATTCTGCCAAGGTCTGTAGTCCCTCACGATCAGGTGCTATAACCGAAAGGGCTTCTACGGGCGCTGTGGGCAGGGTATCTCGTAACGTGCCCACGCGAGAGTCCAAAGCTGCAATCTTCTTCTCTACAAAGCGTTGTTTAAGACGCAAGTCATCGAGCCTCTGCTCTGCATCAACTAGTTCCTGTTCGGCCTGGCGGTGAGCTTCTTCTCGCAGTTCGCATTCGTCTCGCGCCACGAGTAACTGGTCAGATATTTCCTTGAGAGCGCTGACAACCTCATCCAGTTGCGCTGCATAATCAGTGTTTAGTTCCACGATACGAGCATGCTCAGCACGAGCTGCTTCTAGAGCGGTACGCTGCGATTGCTCTTGGGCTTGAAGTCTGACAATCCCCTCGCGACGATCCGCCTGCGCCTGCACATGGCGGTAGTATTCGTGCTCGGCCTCGCGGGCTTGGTCTTCTTTATCGACTACTTCCTCGCGAATGGATTCGAGAGTGTCGGTAGCGATGGTGATCTTCTCTTCAGCAATCTCGCATTCGATTGCCATCTCATTCGCCCGTCTACTCAATTCCTCTGGGTCCCGTCCCGAATAAGGGGCGGGTTGAAAAGAATGTTGCCGATCATTGGCAATGCGCGCAGTGGCTGTAGCTTGCTCTTTTAACCTGGTGAATTGAAACCACATCTCTTGGGCGCGGCGGGCGGCTTCTTCTGCTTGTGCATTTTCCTCTTCGATAATTGTCAAGCGCTGGCGTTCCTCGCCAAGCGTGTTGCTAATAGCGGCTACTTCTGCAGCCGCTATCTGATGGGCATGCGCACTCGTTTCCAGTGCGCGCCTTCGGCTGCGGATGTGGTACACGCCGAGATCAAGGCGAGTCTGCCGGACCTCTGCCTGGACAGTCCGGGCGCGTTGCGCAGTCGCGGCCTGACGGGCTAGAGGTTTGAGCTGCTTTTTCAACTCGTCTGTGAGGTCCTGGAGGCGGTCCAGGTTTGCCTGCATATGGACTATTTTTCGCTCTGCTTTTTCTTTGCGTCGTCGGTATTTCAGCACGCCTGCAGCTTCCTCAATATAGGAGCGACGATCTTCTGGTTTGGAATCCAGAATTTGAGCTAGCCTTCCTTGGCCCACCACCACATGCATTTCTCGCCCGATACCGGAATCGCTGAGAAGTTCCTGAATATCCATGAGACGGGCCTTTGAACCATTGATCTCGTACTCACTAGCTCCGTCTCTAAACATTCGGCGGGTGATAGATACCTCGGAGTAGGCTATATCCAGTGCGCCGTCAGAGTTGTCAATGCTCAGCGTCACTTCAGCTCGACCTAAGGGTTTACGATCACCTGCTCCGGCAAAGATGACATCGTCCATCTTCGCCCCACGCAGAGTCTTCGCACCCTGCTCACCCATCACCCAGACAAGGGCATCGACGACATTGGATTTTCCGGAGCCATTAGGGCCAACTACTGCACATATACCGGGTTCGAATTTCAGAGTTGTTGCAGACGCGAAGGACTTAAACCCCTTAAGAGTCAGTGACTTTAAATGCACGGTAGCCATTCCTTAGTATCAGACGCATCTAGCACCTTGATTGTATTAGCTCCTCATTCAAACCATTGAATCTGAAGGGGACAAAAAAGTGCCAAGCATTTTCTTACCCTAGGTAAGTGGGTAGTATATCTGCAGCGTGGTGGCAGGGAGCTTTCTGAGTATAAATCTAGACTCCTAGTCGTGCCACGGAGATATGGGCTGTTTACGCGACCGCAATATCCTAACTAGGAGCTAAAATCATGGTGAATGCTTGTGCGCGATTCTCATTTACCGACCTCCCATTTCATCGGACCCTTGGATACTACTTCCCTTGGCATACGATAAAACGTTAGCCCAAACAGTAAAAACGATGAGCGATCAACTATGAGATGCCAACAGAAGGACAGACTATGAAGAAGAAATCATCTCGTACAAGACCTTGGTTCTTCCGGCCGGAGATCGGGCTGGAGGCTAAGTTGATACCATCAATGAACTGTCGCTCGATTTTTTAAGACTCACCGTTTTGTACCCAGGCTACCCATCTATTCCACAGCAACCTCATCGACTCTGCAGGCGCTCAGCAATATTAGCGGTGCTGTAACTGTTGTGGGTTCACTTATGCGATAGGTAAGAATTTGGGTTGAGCTGTCACCATAGAACTATTGAGCGTCCGCTTCTGTACGGTGCTCATGGGCACACATAAGGATTAGTGTGAATCAGCTCGGGTGTGAGTAGTTCTTCGTCGCAATCCGGGTCGAGACAGAAACCCAGCCCGCCCTATCTCTGTCGAGGCGGGTAGAACTACTAGTAGGGATTTAGCGCCGCCTTAATGGTCTAAGGTCGCTATATTCTGAGCAGTTTTCTAGTGAACGTCGAGAACGCGTGCAGCTAGCTATACGCGATGAGGAATCGCCTCAGTGCCTACTGGCAACCCGGGGCTGTATTGTCGGTAGCACAATTTGCTCGGTCGACGCGAACGTATTCACTTGGACCTATGCCTGCAGTAGCTCACGGTCGCATCCATCGGATCTTACAACCACTCCCTTGGCAGTCCAGAGGATCCGTCGACTAATGAGATTTGTTATTTATGTCGTTCATACAGGGGATATGAAACCGATATCAGACGTTGATAATTCTGGTCGGGTTTGACTGACCATCGAAGAAACCGCACCAGCGCGTGGCCGGTGCGGTAAGTCATGACTAGAAGCTGGTGACTACTTTGCCAGCCCGTCGCGTGCAGGCGTCAGAGCCATCCCACGCTTCGATATTTCTAAGCTCGGGCAGCATATCGCGGTGGAAAATTGGATCGAGGCCTTTGGCCTTTTGTTGGGTGTAGTTCTTCAACAACTTCACAGCTACTCCACCCAGTGGGACAATAGCTACTAGGTTAATAAGCACCATCAACGCGGCGAAAGTATCGCCGAGTGCCCACACCAGTGGAACAGATCCGATTGAGCCGAAGAAGACGAAGCACATAACCGCCACCCGGAAAATATTGAGTGCCGGCTTCGACTGAGTGAAGTATTCCAAATTGGCTTGGGCCAGATAGTAGTTTCCAATGACCGAAGAGAAGGCGAGGAAGAAGAGGATCAAGGTGACAAAGTGAATGCCAATGCTACCAATCTCATTAGCCAAGGAGGCTTGGGTCAGTGCTGCGCCTTCAACTTCCCCGCTAATCGTGGGGTTACCAAGCAAAATGATGAAGGCGGTAATCGAACACACCAAGAGGGTATCGAAGTAGACGCCGAGCGTTTGAACGAGACCCTGCTTGACTGGGTGGGAAACAGTGGCGGTGGCCGCGGCGTTTGGAGCGGAACCTTGTCCCGCCTCATTGGAGAAAAGACCGCGACGCATACCATTCATGAAGGCTGCACCCACAGTCGCACCGGCAATCTCGCGGAAGCCCAGGGCATGCAGGACGATATTCTCAACCATTGCGGGAACTTCGGAGATATTGATGAGCACAACCACTATGCCTACCGTCAAGTACAACAGCGCCATAAATGGCACAACCACCTGGGTAAAGTTGGCGATGCGCTTGACTCCGCCAAAGATGATGAGACCTGTAAGTATAGCCAGGACCAAACCAATACCACCTTTGAAGATGGTCGAGTCTGTTTCAAAGGAAGTAGAGAGAGCTTCGGCAATGGAATTGGACTGAATGGCATTGTAGACAAAACCAAAGGTGAAGGTGATGGCCACTGCGAAGATCATAGCCAACCACCGCATATTGAGACCTCGAGTGAGGTAGTAGGCTGGGCCACCGCGGTAGGTGCCATCGCCTTCTCGCTCTTTCCAAAGCTGTGCGAGAGTTGCTTCTACAAAGGCGGTAGCGCCGCCTAGTAATGCGATAATCCACATCCAGAAGACTGCACCCGGACCGCCGAGGGTGATAGCGACGGCAACACCAGCGACGTTGCCGGTACCCACCCGGGAAGCAGCCGAGATCGTGAAGGCCTTAAACGAGGAAATGCCTTCAGCGTCGGCTCGGGTTTCGCCTCCTTTGTCGACGACCGCTCGGAACATCTCCGGCAGCATCCGAAGCTGCACCACGATGGTTGCTATTGCAAAATAAAGCCCAGCGGCGATCAGGAGGTAAGGAATAACTTTCCAGATATTATTGTTGACCGATTCGGTTACGAATGATTCGAAGGTTCCCATGCGAGTTACCTTACAGCCGCAAGAGAACTACGTCCGCATCACAACTAAAAACTGAGAAAATTTGAGTGACTTTAGGCCCTATTATCCGAGAAAAAAGCCACATAAACTGCGAAAATTTTAATTCTTGCTGGCATTGATGAATGACAGATAGCGGCATGGATACCCCCCGCTATTAGCCCCTCTACCAACGATCTGAACCTACTAAATAACAGGTAAAGGGCTGTAGATATGAGAGTAGATCGCTTGTTTTTGGGCATTCCGGTGCTTAAGATTTAGCGATAGCCTTTCCTTTTGGCCCCTGCACCTGAGGATACTCGGGGGAAGGGTGGGCTGTCACCGAGGACCAAAGATGAGATGCTGCTGCAATAAACGCGGAAATCGCAATGAGAATAGCCCCAGTTCCTAAAACAAGAGTACCGACCCTTCTGGAATCGCTTGGCTGACTAAGACTGCTTGCTGAAGCTCCCGGCTGATCGATGGTATCTGAAGTGCCCATCTCGGTTGCGTTCACATGAGCGGTGCTGAACATGCACGCACTCAAAGCTATTGCGAGGATGCGTTTGCTAACTGTGCTCATGATACTAACTCCGATCTTTTATATTCACGTTACTTTGAATATTTAAAGCAAACAAAACGAGAAGGTTGCGCACCGAGAAACCCTTGAAAATATCCACGAAGATGATCACTATACAAGATATTAGGGATCCCCGCACAAGAAACGGACCTGGCCAACGGCACGCCTAGTTGAGAAGGCTCCGCCCTAGCTCTCAAGGTATGTGCACCTCATCCCAGATCGGCGTACCGAACAGCTTCGTTTTTAGTGCCGGCGCTGGCAGTTGGGACACAGGTGGCTGGATCTCCCTGCTACGTGTAGTCGGATAAGAACCTGACCACAGCGCTGGCAAGGCAGGCCGGTTTGACCGTAGGCGTGGAGAGATCGCGAAAAATACCCTGATTGACCGTTCACATTCACATACTGGGAATCGAAACTGGTCCCGCCCTCTCGAAGCGCACTCGTCATTACGTCGCGCCCTGCTTGAAGAAGCTCGATAATGCGTTTGATAGACAGTCTGGATGCGCGCTGCTGCGGGTGTACGCGGGCCCGCCACAGCATCTCGTCGGCATATATATTGCCGATACCGGAGACAATTTCTTGGTTGAGCAAGATACGCTTAATCTCAATATCTTTGTGCTTGATTCGGGCGGCTATCGTGTCGAGGTCGACGCACTTTTCCATAAGGTCAGGGGCAATATGGCGAATTCGGGCTGGGACCTCACGGCCGTGCACCATCTCAAGAGTGCTAATATCCCAATATCCAAATGTGCGCTGATCGACAAACCAGAGTTCGGAGTTATCGCTGAAGAGAACGCGGATACGTAGATGCGTGTGCGTGGGCACACCTTGAGGTTCGTTGTTCTTGACGAGCATTTGTCCGCTCATACCCAAGTGCACTATGACAGTGGTCTTAAGCGGTTGGTTTGCATTCTCAAGGCTGAGCCAGAGGAATTTTCCGCGTCGGTTTACCGCGGAGATGCGGCGACCAATAAGGGCTGCCTGCAGCTGCGCTTCCCCACCGGCTATATGTCGGATAGCCCGCGAGTGGTAGGCCTTAAGTTCGAGAATATTTTTGCCCGTTATATGCTCGTTGAGCCCCTGACGTACAACTTCTACTTCTGGGAGTTCCGGCATAAAAGAAGCTCGTTTCGCGCTGCGGTATCGTTGAGAATATCCAAAGCGTTATGAGCAGCCTGCTGTTCAGCCTGCTTTTTATTGCGCCCTTGGCCCGTTCCGATAATCCGCCCGAAAACCTTAACAACAACAGTAAAAAGTTGGTCGTGCTCAGGGCCTTCGCTGGTGGACTGGTAATCAGCCATCGGCAGTTTATATTCGGCAAGCCGCTCCTGCAATGTAGTTTTCCAATCTTGGTGGAGTCCGACCGCAGTTGCACGCGCGATCTTCTCAGCGAAGAGCCGCCATACCACCCCGCGCGCGGTATAAAAATCATGCGCGAGGTAGATAGCTCCTAGTAAAGCCTCCATAGTATCGGCCAAAATGGAGTCTTTATTACGCCCATCCGTATGCAGTTCACCCTTTCCAAGGAGGACATAGGCGCCAAGATTAATGTCGCGAGCAATATCGGCGAGGCCATAGCGAGAAACGATGCTGGCTCGCATTTTGGATAAGTCACTTTCGGGACGAGAAGAATACATATCGTATAGCTTCTCAGCAACTGACAGGCTCAGCACTGCGTCGCCCAGATATTCTAGGCGCTCATTATTGGCGAGATGGCCGTTTTCGTTGGCGAATGAGCGATGCGAGAGCGCTAGTTTAAAGAGCTCCTCGGGAATGTCGACGCCAAGCGCCGAGGTCAGGGGCTCCAGATCGAGAGCATTAAACGCTGCGTCGAGGGCAAGGTCCCCGCTCAATCGGGTTGATTTCCTACTCACAGGAATTTCTCCAAGCCTGCCCAGCGCGGATCGGCCTTGATGGGGCCATCGGCCAGACCGTCTGGCTCCGGTACGTTTTCAGTATCACACTCATCGGCGCACTGCGGGTTAAAGGGAAGGGTGATGCCTGCTTCGTCGATGACGGCTTGCAGGATATCGACATAATCATCGGTGAGAACTTCAATGTCATCATCGTCTCCATCAGCGTCTTCTCCCCCGATAAAATCATCGCTGAGTGCATAGACTTGCGTGATGCGGATTCGTGCGTCGGGATTCAGGGAGCTTAAGCAGCGTACGCATTGACCATTAAGGGTGGCGTTTACTGTCGCGTCAACCATGATGCCCTCGCCGAGTGAACTGATGGTGGCTTCGACGGTGACCTCAGTGCCTTTATCGATGGCGATCATGGCCGGGCCAATACGCTCGGGACTTGGCCCGGTTTGGGTGGTAAAGGTGGTTTCGCCGGTGCGAAGCACTTCCGACAGGTTGAAAATAAATGGCGATTGCGCGCTATTCTTTACGGTATTCATCGCTTTGAAACTCTACTCCCTTTTTATTCTTCTAGCAGCCTAAGGCTTCCAACAGAAGTAAAAGCCCCGAGTGCTTACTCGGGGCCTAGGGTTTCAGTAACTACTTGCTATAACGGGCGCCACCCGAAGCTCCGGCACCGCTACGCAGTGCGCTGCGATCTTTGGAAACAACCCGCAGCGTAGCGGAGAGAGCCTCTTCGAATTCAGCTAATTTTGAATCCACGAACTGATCACATTCAGTTCGCAGGCGGTTCGAATCAGCGTGTGCGGCGTCGACGATGCGGTGGGCTTCTTCATTAGCACGGCGTACCACTTCGGATTCGCTGACAAGCCGCTGCTGCTCAGCAAGCCCCTCGTCGATGCTGCGCTGGTATTGGTCGTTACCGGAGTCAATGAGGCGCTTGGCTTCAATCCCCGCGCGCTCAACGGTGCTCTCAGCTTCTCGACGGCTCGATTCTAAAAGCGCGTCAGCTTCATCCTGGGCGCGCGCCACAGTGGCATGAGCCCTGTTTTCCGCATCGGCCAGCATAGCTTCAGAGTCGCTTTGAGCATGACTCATCATCGAATGAGCTTCTTCACGGGCATCGTCTACTAAATTCTGAGCCTCAATCTGAGCCTGTCCAATGATCTCATCTTTTTGGTCGATGACGTCTTGGGCATCGTCTATTTCTATCGGTAGCGCATTGCGTAAATCATCGAGAAGCGCAAGCATCTCGTTGCGAGGCACCATGCAGTTGGCGGTCATGGGCACCCCGTAAGCTTGTTCAACGTTACGGACTAGTTCATCAAGGGATTGGAAGACGCGGTACATAGTTCCAAGCATACCTGCACAAAAGCGAGATGCGCTGTCTGCAACAACGCATCCCGCCCGAAAATTTTCTGCTTAGAAAACTCCGTGAGCCAACATGGCGTCGGCAACCTTCTTAAATCCAGCAATATTTGCTCCGATGACAAGGTCTCCCTCGTGACCGTATTCGCGGGCGGTTTCCTCGCAGGTGCGATAAATATCGCTCATAATTTCTTGCAGGCGCTGATCAGCGTAGTCAAAAGTCCACGACTCGCGGGAGGCGTTTTGTTGCATTTCCAATGCAGAGGTGGCTACACCACCAGCATTAGCGGCCTTACCAGGTGCGAAGTGGATACCAAGTTCCCGATAGACATCGATAGCCTCAGCTGTCGACGGCATATTAGCGCCTTCGGCGACGAATCTACAGCCATTCTGAGCCAGGGTGCGAGCATGATTGCCATCGAGCTCGTTTTGGGTTGCGCACGGAAGGGCCACATCACATGGCAGATCCCAGATCGACCCCTCAGGGTGGAAGGTTGTTCCAGCAACTTCATCGGCGTAGACCGAAACGCGCTCGCGTCGATCTTCCTTGATCTCCTTGAGCTTTTCTACATCCACTCCTTCTGGGGTATGAACCCAACCTGATGAATCCGAAAAACCAACCACCGTTGCACCCAGTTCTTGGGCCTTTTCGATGGCATATATCGAGACATTGCCAGAACCGGAGACCACCACTGTGGCACCATCGAAGGAGGCTCCGTGGGTTTTCATTAGTTCTTGGGTAAAGTAGACGCAACCATAACCTGTGGCTTCGGTTCGCACCAGCGATCCGCCCCAACCCAAACCTTTACCGGTAAGCACTCCAGCTTCGTATTGATTAGCGAGGCGTCGATATTGGCCAAAGAGATAACCGATTTCCCGGCCGCCTACCCCGATATCACCGGCAGGCACATCGGTAAACTGGCCGATATGGCGGCGCAGTTCGGTCATAAATGCCTGGCAGAAGCGCATGATTTCGGCGTCAGACTTACCCTTTGGATCAAAGTCCGATCCACCCTTGCCACCGCCAATGGCCTGGCCCGTCAAAGCATTTTTAAAGATCTGTTCGAAGCCTAGAAATTTTACAATGCCCAAGTTGACCGAGGGGTGAAAACGCAGGCCGCCTTTATAGGGCCCCAGTGCTGCATTGAATTGGACACGGAAACCGCGGTTTGTCTGCACTCGCCCCTGGTCGTCGACCCATGTCACCCGGAAGAGAACCTGCCGATCGGGTTCGCAGATGCGCTCGATTAGGCCGTCTTCTAGATATTGAGGATCTTTTTCTGCAACGATTTTCAGGGACTCAAAAACCTCGTCGACAGCTTGATGAAATTCAGCCTCGCCGGCGTTGCGCTTGACCAGGGTTTCGTAATAAGTATCGATGGTTTTTTTGATTTCAGACATAGTGGTTCCTTCCCTAGTCCATATAAAGCACCCCGCTTGTACTCTTGAGCTACAACCGCTACGACCGTAGTGAGAGATGATTAAAACCTATAAAAACTCTATATTCACGAGCCGAAGAGTCGGGGCGACTATTGTGTGCAGCATAATTCTACACAGCTATAGAAATTAGTACCTATTCAGCTATCGAATTCAATACCCCCTTTTGGGATAGATGCATGTCATCTGAGGTTTTTCCAGATTATCCGACCGTCAGGATCGCTATATATAGTTTTCATTAAGGGCTCGTCGTGGGGGTAAATTACTCCAGCGTGGCCCCTCGCTCGCTATAGTATGGGGCTAGAAATCTAGCCCCGAGTACCACACGATAGGAAGTTCCTTCGATGCGCATTGTTATCGCCCCCGACTCCTTCAAGGGCTCTGGTAGTGCCACCGAAATCGCCGCCATGCTCGCTCACAGCATACAAACGGAACTCTTACACCACATGGCTCCAGAGGAGATTGATATTGTACAATGCCCCATGGCCGATGGCGGTGAGGGAACCAGTGAAGTCTTCACGGGTGAGCGCATCACTCTTCCGTCTATCGACGCTAATGGGCGCCTGATTGAGGCTAGTTACACCTTCGACTCCGAGATCCACACGGCCTATATCGATCTCGCTCAAGCCTCTGGCCTCCCACTCGTAGCAGATGATCCACGACCTCTTGATGCCGATACTTTCGGAACCGGTGTACTCATTGCGGATGCTCATGCCCGCGGAGCCACCCGCATAGTCCTGGGATTAGGTGGCACAGCCACCACTGATGCGGGCACGGGTATTCTCGCGGCCCTAGGAGTGGTGCCAGTCGATACTCACGGTCGCCCAGTCGCTCACGGTGGGGGTTCTCTGAGCTCCATTGACCGCCTTGATACCGCCACCCTCAATATCGGCGCTGCCCAACTCGAGTGGATTCTACTACGAGATGTCTCCAACCCAGCCACGGGCCCAAACGGCACCGCCCGTCAATTCGCTCCGCAGAAGGGAGCAACCCCAGCTGAGCAGGACATTCTCGAGCGCGGCATCACCGATTTTGCGAGTCTCGTCGACCTCGACCCGCAAACAGTCGGCTTCGGGGCAGCAGGTGCTCTACCCCTAGGACTCATCTGGCTGTCACGGCTTATCTATGGGTCTAGCGATCATATCCATCTACTCCCCGGTGCCAAGGTTGTTGCCGACTCCCTCGATCTCATGCATCTAAGCCACGAAGCGGACTGGATTATCACCGGCGAGGGACAGTTTGACTCCCAATCCGAGGCGGGGAAAGTGGTCCTTGAAGTATTAGATACAGCCTCACACTCCCCGGCGCGCACGATAGTGGTGGCGGGGAAAATTGAGGGCACTCCTCAGGCCGATTGGACCTACACACTCATCGATGCCCCCTTGCCAGAACAGCTTCGCGACGCCGGCAAAAAGATCGCCCACGAAATTCTGAGGACATTACAGGAGGATCCTCGGAAATAATTTTCCCCTCCTTCGCCCAAAGTTTGGCAATAGGCACCGATATACCGACTATCATCAGTGCCTATGAGTTTCCTGTTTTCGCGAGTTAATCCGATCCAAACCATGGCCGATGGCACGATTAAGCAAATTAATCCTTTCTCGGGTACCGAGGTTTGGACGGTACCCGGACGCGGGCACCGCCCTCTTGATCACCCAGCCCGCGATACTCTCCCAATCACACCAGGAGAACGGAAAAACTATTGCGCTTTCTGCAGTGCTCGCTTAGACGAAACACCACCAGAAAAGGCGCGGGTTATCCGTCACGGCGAAAACGATTTTGAAATTGTAGAAAAACCCAGCTTTGCCGAAATCGATGGCACCGAGGCGGAGTTTAGGCGGGTATCAAACCTATTCGAGATCGTCAGTTACGCCTACTGGCAGGCCAACTACGGCTTCGAAATGAATGCAGCGCAACGATCATGGATGCAGCAGTACCAATCGGATCCACGCGGCATCGACCATATATTGCGGATGGTAAAAACCAAGCGCCAGGCCGCTGGACTTGACCCTGAACTTCCTAGCCAGATCCTGGTCAAGGAAGCTGAGAGCTTTTTTGGCGGTGGCCATGACCTCATTATCGGCCGACGGCATTTTTCCGATCATGCACATGACCATACGGGCCTAGCCTCCGCGGGCAGCTTAAGCGTCGTGGAGCACCGAGCCTTTATCCAGTTCACTATCCACACCATGCAGGATTTATACTCCAATAATCGCTACACCCCTTATGTTGCCGTTTTTCAGAACTGGCTCAAACCCGCCGGCGCCTCTTTCGATCATTTGCACAAGCAACTAGTTAGCATCGATGAGCGCGGGCTGGCAGCCGAGAACGAGGTAGCCAAACTACGGCAGAATCCCAATATGTACAACGAATGGGCCGTCAACTATGCCGCGATGCGGAATTTAGTGATCGCCGAGAATGAGCATGCTATCTGCTTCGCTGGCTTCGGTCACCGTTACCCCACCTTAGAGGTTTATTCGAAGTCCCCCACCCCTGAGCCCTGGCTGCAAACTCCAGCAGAAGTAGCTTCAATGAGTGACTTGATCCACGCCTGCCACGCAGCGGTTGGCCCCCATGTGCCCAGCAATGAAGAGTGGCATCATAAACCTATTGACCTAGACATCCCCATGCCCTGGCGGGTGATGATTAAGTGGCGCGTATCCACCTTGGCAGGTTTCGAAGGTGGCACAAAAGTATATCTGAACACCCTCAGTCCTTGGGATGTCCGTGACCGAGTGGTGTCATCGATGTTCCAATTAAGAGATAGCAACAGTATCTCCTCAGATATTCGGATCGCTACCGAATGCACCATCGAGCGCAACAGTCTCAAATACAATCGCCTACTTCCTTTATAAGCCTCCCACTTAAGGTTCGCACTCACTACAGTATGAAGAATGACTAACTCCATCCACGAACTCATTTCCCACACAGATCTCTCCTGGCAGCGGGAACTCTATGAATATCTTCACCAGCACCCTGAACTATCTGAGCATGAGGAGTTCACCGCGAAGAGCATTATTGGTGCGCTGGCACCTTTTGACGCGGAGGTGATTACAGATATAGGCGGTTTTGGCATCGTGGCTACTCTGCGCAATGGCGACGGACCATGCGTTTTATTGCGCGCGGATTTCGACGGCCTGCCTGTCACGGAGGAGACCCAGGTGAGCTACACTTCACAGAATCCTGGGGTTATGCATGCCTGCGGTCACGATATGCACGCAACCTCGTTACTTTCAGTCGTAGCTATTTTGGATGCGAACCGTCAAGCGTGGTCGGGCACCTTCATCGCGCTATTCCAACCGAGTGAAGAAAACGGTCGAGGGGCTCAAAAAATGGTCGACGCTGGGCTTCATGCCATCCTGCCGCGCCCCGATCTCTGCTTGGGACTGCATATTATTGCCGGCTCTGCAGGTACAGTATTCACCCGCCCGGGCCCCATTCTCACTACTGCAGACACGATTGAGATCACTATTGAAGGGAAATCCGCCCACGGCTCAATGCCACATTTGTCGATCGACCCCACCTTTACCGCTGCAGCCATTGTGATGCGACTACAGGGCATAGTAGGTCGCGAAATTTCTCCACACGATTTTGCGGTTATTTCAGTAGGAACTCTTGAATCCGGTCATTCTTCGAATACGATCCCAGGTTCAGCGCGCCTGGTGCTCAATTGCCGTAGCTATGATTCCTCTGTGCGCGACACACTCTATGCCGCAATCGAACGAGTGGTGCGAGCGGAGTGCCAAGCATCTGGAATTATAGAAGAACCTAGTATTCGCTACTATGCTCATGCCCCGCTCACCGATAACTCGGAGAAAATCTATCAGGATTTACGTCCAGTTTTCGACTCCCACTTCGGTGACAACTCACAGGTGGCCGAACGGTGGACCGCTTCGGAAGATTTTTCGAATATTCCGCGCTCGTGGGACAGCCCCTATTTCTTCTGGTTTGTTGGAGCAACGCCCAAATACGTGTGGGAGGCCGATCCAAGTAGTGCGCCAGGAAACCACATGCCCGATTTCCTTCCCGATTTCGCTCCCACACTCTCTGCTTGCGTTGAGTCTTCCTTATTGGCGGTGCTGCACTACCTGGGCCACTCATCAAAAAATTAAAATGCTCATAACTAGCACGGCACCATAACCCCATCCATCTCCATTAAGATGTGATAAATCTCAAAGCAGCAAATGTAGTCCAAACTCACATCACCCAAATTTGAACCGCTAATCACCTTTATTTAACCAGCTAGATACGGTATTAAATGATTTAGGCGGTGTAAAGCGCAGCTGTAGTTTCGCTAAAAACGGGGGCAAAACAGGTTCGTGGGTATTTTCAATAGTACTTTTCAGTACGCGGCTACTAGACTGGGGCGCTAAGAAGAGATCGATGGCTTCAGATGCATTTCGCCATCGATCTATCCCCTATGATTACAGGAGAAGAACTTCTATATTATGAAGAATTCCACGAAGACCCCTGCGCTGGATGCTACTGTTGCAGGCCACGTCCGCGCCGTAGCCGGCTCATCCCCAGCTACCGCAACCAACCGCAAGTTCTGGTTCGGCCTATCGCACTCCGTTATGGAACAGCTCTCCGATAACTGGGAGAGGACCACCAAGGCCTATAACGCTACTCGCCAACAGCACTACCTGTCTGCTGAATTCCTTATGGGTCGCGCACTGCTGAATAATCTCACCAACCTCGATCTGGTTGAGGATGCAGAAAAGGCCACCAGGGAATTGGGCCACGAGCTCTCGGATGTTCTTGAAGCCGAAAACGATGCTGCACTAGGCAATGGCGGCCTCGGCCGTCTCGCCGCCTGCTTCCTCGACTCCGCCGTCACCCACGACTATCCAGTAACCGGTTACGGCATCCTCTACCGTTATGGTTTGTTCAAGCAGATTTTTGACAACGGCTTCCAGACCGAGGAGCCTGACGCGTGGAAGGAAGACGGCTACCCCTTCGTAGTCCGTCGCGAGGAAGAGCAGCGGACCGTAAAATTCGACGATATGGTCGTTCGCGCAATCCCCTTTGATATGCCAATCACCGGCTATGGCACCAAAAACGTGGGTACGCTGCGGTTATGGAAAGCAGAGCCACTGGAGGAATTCGACTACGAGGCCTTCAACTCCCAGCTATTTACTGATGCGATCGTAGAACGCGAACGTGTCATGGATCTATGCCGCGTGCTGTACCCGAACGACACCACCTACGCTGGCAAACTCCTGCGCGTACGCCAGCAGTACTTCTTCTGCTCTGCGTCCTTGCAGGCAATGATCGATAATTATATCGAACAGCACGGCAAGGATCTCAGCGATTTTGGCAAGTACAACTCGATTCAGCTCAACGATACCCACCCTGTGCTCGCCATCCCTGAGCTCATGCGTTTGCTCATGGACGATCACGGACTGGGCTGGGATGCAGCATGGAAGATCGTTACCGAAACCTTCGCCTACACTAACCACACGGTTCTTGCTGAGGCTCTCGAGCAATGGTCGTGCACCATTTTCCAGCAGCTGTTCTACCGCGTCTTTGAAATTGTGGTCGAAATTGACCGCCGCTTCCGGGAAGATATGGCTCAGCGCGGCCTCGACGCAGGGCGCATTAACTATATGGCCCCTGTCCAGGACGGCGTGGTCCATATGGCGTGGATCGCCTGCTATGCCGCTTACTCCATCAACGGTGTCGCTGCCCTCCACACCGAGATCATCAAGGCAGAGACCCTAAAGGAATGGCACGAGATCTGGCCTGCGAAATTCAATAACAAGACCAATGGTGTGACCCCACGCCGCTGGTTGAAGATGTGCAACCCGCGCTTGGCTGACCTCCTCACTCGCCTGCTTGGTTCCGATGCTTGGGTCACCGACCTTGATGAACTCAAGAAGCTGCGCAAATACGGCGAAGACGATGCCATCATGCAGGAACTTCTCGATGTTAAGGATGCTAATAAGCGCGACTTCGCCCAGTGGATCGAGGATCGCCAAGGCATTGCCATTGATCCAGAGTCGATCTACGACGTTCAGATTAAGCGTCTGCACGAATACAAGCGCCAGCTTATGAACGCTTTGTATATTTTGGATCTCTACTTCCGCATCAAGATCGACGGAGAAAGCAACGTTCCTCCTCGGACCTTTATCTTTGGTGCTAAAGCGGCTCCCGGATACGTACGTGCCAAGGGCATTATTAAGCTCATCAACGAGATCGGTCGCCTCGTCAACAGTGACCCTGAGGTCTCAAAGGTGCTGCGTGTAGTCTTCGTGGAAAATTACAATGTTTCCCCGGCCGAGCACATCATCCCAGCCTCTGATGTCTCTGAGCAGATCTCCACTGCAGGCAAGGAAGCTTCCGGCACCTCAAATATGAAGTTCATGATGAACGGTGCTCTCACCCTCGGTACCCTTGACGGTGCCAATGTGGAAATTCTGGATTCTGTGGGCGACGACAACGCCTATATCTTTGGTGCCAAGGTTGAGGAACTGCCGGAACTGCGGACCAATTACAGCCCCTACCATGTTTACGAGACCGTTCCGGGCCTCAAGCGCGTGCTCGATGCCTTCGTGGATGGCAATCTGGACGATAATCAGTCTGGTCTCTTCCACGATCTGCGCGCCTCCCTCCTCGATGGGGGCGGCTGGGAGACCCCAGACGTGTACTACGTTCTCGGCGATTTTGCCGCCTATCGCGAAACCCGCGATAAGATGGCTGCAGATTTCTACGCTGATCGCCTACATTGGGCCCGCATGTGCTGGGTCAATATTTGCGAGTCCGGCCGCTTCTCCTCCGACCGCACTATCGGTGACTACGCTCGCGAAGTGTGGAAGCTAGAAGAAACCAAAATCTAATCACTTCTGAGTGAGATCCGCGATTTGGCGCCACCGTCATATCGCGGATTTTTTTCGCCATAGCTTCGCAGCATCCTCGGGCCCGTATCTGCCCGATCAGTTCAACCGGTAATGGGGTCGCTTGCGCGGCGGGTTCTACCCAAGTACAGATCCGACACTTTAAAAAAACTACGCGGTTTCACTCTAGGATATGGTGGTGAAAGTCCGTTTGAACCGAGCACATGCTTACTACAACTATCACGAAGCGGTAGACTTCATTTTGGTGCGAGAGTTGAGATCTAGATTGAACCTCTACACTGCTGTGATCTACCACCACCATCTCTCGCTTTCCGTGAAGCCCCGCAGCAAGGTTTAGTAGCTGAAGCAGATATGAATCGAAGGAGGTCATCGTGGCAATTCATGTGTGCCGTATACTCTCAGCCGCCGTAGTGAGTACCGTGGTTCTGACGGGTCTTAGTGCGTGCAGCACCGGCGATGATGGGCAGCCTTCCGTTTACTTTCTGAATTTCAAACCGGAGCAGGAGTCTGCCTACCAAAAAATCGCCGCAGCATATACAGCTCAGACTGGTGTTCCCGTGAAAATCGAGACTGTTACTTCAGGAAATTACGAAAATGCTCTCAAAACTGAGGTGTCCCAACCAGATGCCCCTACCCTTTTCCAGCTCAATGGCCCTACAGGCTTGAAAACGTGGCAGCACTACACCGCAGATCTCTCCGATATCGCACTGACGGCGGCGCTCAAACAGCCCAATCAGGCTCTCAGGGGTGATGACGGCAAGGTTTACGGAGTGCCCTTTGCAGTAGAGGGCTACGGAATTATCTACAACGAGGAAATCCTAGATCGATACTTCGCTATGCCTGGAGCTCAAGCGACGTCAGCAGCGGATATTCGCGATTATACGACGCTCAAAGCGGTTGCCGACGATATGCAGTCTAGGAAGGAAACACTTGGCATTGACGGAGTATTCTCCTCAACATCGCTAAAAGCAGGGGAGGATTGGCGTTGGCAAACCCACCTTGCCAATATCCCTATGTATTACGAGTTTAGAGACGCCCAAAGCCATAATCTCGACACCGTGGTCTTCAAATACAACGCGAATTTTAAAAAGCTTTTTGATCTATACCTTAATAATTCCACGGTAGATAAAACCTTGACTCCGACACAGCAAGTCTCGGATTCCATGACGGAATTCGCGCTCGGAAAATCGGCTATGGTGCAAAACGGTACGTGGGGATGGAGCCAAGTCACTGAGGTGGAGGGCAGCATCATAAAGCCAGATAAAGTCAAATTCTTACCGCTTTATACTGGTATGTCCGATGACCCGCACCAGGGCTTAGCTGTTGGCACTGAGAACTATCTGGCCGTTAACGCGAAAGCCCCCAAAGAGGATCAGCAGGCGTCGATTGATTTTATCAATTGGCTATTCACCAGCGATGCCGGAAAAAAATACGTGATCGACGACCTTGGTTTTATAGCCCCTTTCAAGCAATATGCTGAAGACGATACCCCCGATAATCCTCTAGCCCGTGAAGTTGCTGTGGCTCTTTCCGATACGCACAGAATAACTATTCCGTGGGTCTTTCAGTATTTTCCTTCACAACAGTTCAAGGACGACTTCGGCTTAGCTTTAACCCAGTATGCAACTGGCAGAATGGAATGGTCTGATGTCGTGTCCCAATTCGTCGAGAGCTGGGCAGCTGAAAAGAATGCGAATACCTAGGCATCGGACTCGACTTTTCTAGTTGAATCCAACGCGGGTTCGTTTATGCGTTGTTGTAGCCCCCAACTAGTGGAATCGCGGTTTCTCACAGCTTCCTCAAGGCCCATGATTAGATGAATATATCGCAAGTACTCTTTGTCTTTCTTATGTGCATAAAAAAAAGAAGCTGCCCACTACATGGACAGCTTCTTTTTTTTCCTAGGCCTTGATTTGCTTAACCACGGTCTCTTCACCCAGGAGATGAACCTGGATCATATTGGTGTTACCAGATACTCCTGGAGGGGTGCCGGCTACCATAACTACCATGTCATCGCGAGAATAGCGATCCATGGACAGCAGCTGCTTATCAATTTCTTCGATCATTTCATCGGTGCTTGCCAGATCAGGAGTGAGGAAGGTCTCGGCGCCCCAGGTCAGGGCAAGTTCACTGCGAACCGCCACATGCGGAGTAAATACGAGAAGCGGTAAATCCGTGCGCAAACGAGCGACACGCTTTGCGGTATCACCGGAGGAGGTAAAGGCAACCAATGCCTTGGCATTCAAGCGTTCGGCGATATCGCGCGCAGAGTAGGAAATAACGCCACGCTTGGTACGTGGGATATGGGCCAGTGGAGGCACCTCACCATCTTGCTCAGCGGCCATAACGATACGAGCCATGGTACGCACGGTATTGTGGGGATCTACACCAACCGAGGTCTCACCGGAAAGCATCACGGCATCAGCGCCGTCGAGGACAGCATTAGCCACGTCGGAAGCCTCAGCGCGAGTCGGACGGGAGTTGGTGATCATGGAGTCCAGCATCTGAGTTGCAACGATGACGGGCTTTGCATTCTCACGCGCGATTTGCACGGCGCGCTTTTGAACATGCGGAACCAGCTCGAGTGGGCATTCAACACCGAGGTCACCGCGGGCGACCATAATGCCGTCGAAGGCGAGAACGATAGCTTCGAGGCTTTCAATAGCTTCAGGTTTCTCCAGCTTTGCAATGACCGGGACGCGGCGCCCTTCCTCGTCCATGATCTGGTGGACGAGTTCAACGTCTTCCGCTGAGCGGACGAAGGAGAGAGCAATGAAATCCACGCCTAGTTTGAGGGCGAAACGCAGGTCACGAATGTCTTTTTCGGATAGGGCGGGGACGGAAATGTCCATACCAGGCAGGGATACGCCCTTGTTATTGGAAACTGGGCCACCTTCCACTACTTCGCAGACTACGTCATTGCCTTCGACGCTCTTACATACAAGTGCAACCTTGCCATCATCAACGAGGAGGCGATCGCCAGGCTTAGCGTCCTTGGCTAGGTTCTTGTAGGTGGTGGATACACGGTCGTGGGTACCCTCGACGTCGTCGACGGTGATCCGAACGATTTCACCGTTCTCCCACACAGTGGCGCCGGTGGCGAAGCGACCAAGGCGAATCTTGGGCCCCTGCAGGTCGGCCAAAATACCGACAGCGCGACCAGTTTCATCGGTTGCTTCGCGAACCCAGCGGTAGTTTTGCTCATGGTCGGCGTGGTCACCATGGGAGAAGTTCATGCGAGCCACGTTCATACCATCACGGACAAGGTTCAAAATAGCGTCCTTGCTGGCAACAGCAGGACCCAGAGTACAAACTATCTTAGTGCGACGTTCCATGCCTTAAACACTAATCGCACAAAGCCAAATGCGCTAACAAGCCGCCCTAGGTCACACCGTCGGACTAAGGAAATAAGATGCAAACGGGCATAAACGCAGCTCACTAGAAAAAAGGTGTGATAGAAATAACTTTTGACCTTATTCGGCTGCCGCTCGGTGAGGACTGATCTCCCCGGCCGACTCCCGCCCGCGTGGCAAGAGAAAGAAAACGATGCCAGCCATCACAAAGGCCGCAATGGAGACGATCGCATTGATCCTGATTCCCTCAATTAGCGTGGCCTCATCGGTGCGCATATTCTCGATAATGAACCGACCCGCGGTATAGCTCATCACATAGAGGGCAAAAACTCGGCCATGACCCAGTCGGAGTTTTCTGTCCATAAAGATAAGAAAAAAGAATACCGCGACATTCCACACCAGCTCGTAGAGGAAGGTTGGGTGCACTGTGGCAATAATTTCGCCCGTCGAGCGCCCCGTCATTGGCGCGTATTGCCCCATCTCGTCTACTCGATAATAAATCTCGAGTGCCCACGGCACTGTAGTTTCCGCACCGTAGAGTTCTTGATTAAACCAATTACCCAGTCGTCCGATCCCCTGAGCCAAAATGACGCCGGGTATGAGGGCATCAGCAAAGGGCGCAAAGGGAATCTTTCGCCACCGCAGATAACCCCATACTGCCACTGCGCCAAGGAATACAGCCCCCCAAATTCCGAGACCTCCATTGGTGATCTTTAGTGCGTCCACTGGATTACAGGTATCACAGAAGTATTTATGGTTATCGGTAATCACGTGATAGAGACGACCGCCGATTATCCCAGCGGGAATGGCAATAATAGCCGCGTCGAGGACGAGTTCTGGATCGCCACCACGCTCGTGATATCGGCGGCGACCGATCCATATCGCCACAATAATCCCCACTATGATACTCAAGGCATAACCACGCAAGGGGAAGGAGCCTAAGTACCACACCCCTTGCGGAGGCGACGGAATAGCGGCAAGTGTACTCATAATCACAAATATGCTCCCAATAATGACGGTACGTTTTAGATAGTGCGGTGAAGATATTCTTTTAACCGCGCCCCGGACAGGAGGGATGAAGTCCCACCGAGACCAGCTTTTTAGTAAATTCCTGCGGTGAATCGGCAGTCACCAGGGATTGTCCCATGACTACAGCGTCCGCACCCGAAGCCGCATAATCAAGAAGCTCGGCCGCGGTGCGCACCCCCGACAAAGCAATTTTTATAATACTGTGCGGCAAGCCTGGTGCAATATCACCGAAGGCACGACGATTTAAGGTCATTGTCTCAAAATCCCTCGCATTAACCCCGATTATGCTAGCGCCGGCAGCCAAGGCTCGAGAGGCCTCCTGCGGATTCCGCACTTCTACAAGCGCAGCCATTCCCAGTGATTCAACGCGGTCGATGAGCGCGGCAAGATGTGGTTGGTCGAGGGCGGCTACCCGAAGAGGGACCATATCAGCGCCATAGTAGCGGGCTTCGTGGATCTGGTAGGGATCGATAATAAAGTCGCGGCACATAATGGGCGTTGCCACTGCTTTGCGCACTTCGGCCATCTCTTCTAGGGAGCCATGAAATTGGCGACGCTCGGTATGGCAGGCGATGATGGCGGCACCGCCACGTTCGAATTGCTGGGCCAAGTCCACGGCGGAATCAATATGAGCGATCTCACCGACGGTGGGAGCTGCCCTTTTGATCTCAGCGATGAGGCGACAGCCCCGTTGTTCAAAAAGCGGCCGCACCGGTCTGATATCGGGAGCATGAAGTCGCGACCGTTGCTTCATTTGTTGAAAAGACATGACAGCCTCACGGGCGCGGACATCCTCACGAACGCCAGCGATGATGGATTCTAAGACCGAAGCCACTGAAAGACGATCCTTAACTTAAAGGAAGCTTTATACCGGCAAGCATAAAGCACATGGTGCACGTCTAAGGCTAATGGGGCTGATGAGTAAAACAAAAAGAACGGGTACCCCCTCTAAGAAGCCTCGAACTTTCCACCTTTCGGTTGATCTCCATCGGTCGGGTCGATACCTGCATCGAGGGCATCCCAGATCAACCGACTAGACTCGGGATCGTCTTCGAGATCGGTGACAAGATGATCACGGATCTGACTTTTGCGCTGATATACGCTGCTTCGCTGCACCAAACCCGGTCTCAGACCGATACCTATACCGCCACCGATCGCTGTGAGTCCCCCGATGATCACTAACGGTTCGTAGTTGCTAGAGATGAGAGCGAGTACGCCTGCGATTATGGCGCCTACCCCCGCTAGTCGACGCCCCAAAGCTGGAGTGAAAGGCACCGCTAAGGCACTTAGCCCCGCTGCGAAGGTAGCCAAGAGTGCCGCTGGTTCCCCGGTTGCCCGAGAACCTAGACCGATCAGTATCGTCGCCATAACGATAAGGAGACCAAAGAGCTTATAGGAGTATGTCACTCTATCGCTCCTTTTGGTTAAGATCTGCGAACGCTGTACACAAATGCTCGTGACAGGGTTGACTTCCAATAATAAGACCGTGTGAATCTGCAGTCCATGGGTTGCCTACGAGGTCACTGACTATGGCACCAGATGCTTGGGCGAGTACGACACCAGCTGCGTTATCCCATAGGTGCGGACTGAGACTGACTCCTGCCGCGAAAATACCAGCAGCCCCAAAAGCGAGATCAACTCCGACCGAACCAATCAGGCGAGAGCTGTACCCGAAGTCGGCACACATATCTCTGACTGTTCGTGCGTAACTATCATCCGTTCGAGAAAGGGACGAGATACCAATATGGCTACGCACTTTGGGGCGGGGTTCTAGTGGGGGTTGCGCTCGGCCATTAATAAAAAGCGGGGAACCCTCGTAGGCACCGTATCTACGTGACATAAAAGGGATGCTACTGAAACCAATAACGGGTCGCCCATATGCCACGAGGCTCATGAGGATTGCGCAGGTGGGATTTCCGGCGGCGTAATTTGCGGTGCCATCGATTGGATCGACGATCCAGAAAACCTCGGTGTGTTGTCCCCCAAATTCTTCCCCGCTGACGGGAATTCCGGTAGCGGCGGAAAGTTCGGCGCTGATAATTCTTTCCAATTTTAGGTCTATGGCAGTGGCAAAATCACCACGAGACTTCTCAATTTCCGGCGCTGCTCCAAGGCCTGCAGTAAATAGAGGCTCGACGCTCTTCACCACGCCTTCGGCGCGGTCGTAAAGGCTTTCGAGGTTGATCATAAAGTATTTTTTCCCATGCGTGCACGCATAGTGCTGGGGATAATCGCGCCAGCAATGCCTTCTGACTCATATCGAATTAGTTCGCTTAGCATCGCGGACGAGTCAACGCTGCCTGCTATAGTTTTAGCGTTCGTCACAGCCGCGCTATCGCGCATGAGATCGATGAACGATTCCTGTGATTCGCTCATGATAATGAGCCACTGCAATCCTCGAGCGTCGAGCTCTTCGAGGAGTTCCCAGAAATCTGCGTCGGCGGCAGTGCGCCATTCCCCACCGTGCATGTGCACGGTGATCTCGGCTGCCATGCGATCCAGAGAGGTATAAGGGTGAAGTTCCCTCAAACTGTTGACTGCAATAACTGGTATATAGCCCATCTGATCCGAGGTGCCACGGTATTCCGCAAAAACCCGAGAAATTAGGTGCTGGTAGGTTGCGAGCTCCTCTGGAATATCCGTGCCTCGCGGGATATAAATCTCGTTATCGACAGCTTCCTGGTTGAGCACTGCGCCTACGTCTGCTGGCGGAAGATCAAACCGTTGAATCAGGCTGAAAGTCATGTCATTGAGTGTAGCCGTAGTGCTAGCTTAAAAAAGTCCGTATGCCCATAGGCCGGCCGACACCAATGCCATAAGGGCCAGGATCGCCAGCGCAACCGCCACAATGCGTAGGCCCTGTCGATAAGCTGACCACGCTCCCCCGAGCATAAAACCGCCCGCCATAATAAGGACGTAGATGAGGACATAATTAGTTTCTGATTCTTGTGCGAGGGTAGTGATCAACAAATTCTTACCTTCTTCCGTCGGACTTGGTAGAGGCTCACTGCGCCAGCACCTAGAATAATTATCACTGCGGCAATAAAGGCACCATGGTAGGCGAAAATACTTGCAGTATAACCCAGGATAAATGAACCCAAACCCGTCCCGCCATCGAAACTAATATTCCACAAGGCGGATACGGTGGACAGACGCGAGGGAGGGGTGCTCTGGAACATTTTTACCATGCTTTCGTTCTGCACAGCCCCATAGCCACACCCAAAAATAATGGCTGCAACCAAGAAAAATATGGGATCCCAATGCCCTAATATGGTCACGGCTACCAGCCCCAAGCCGCTGGCAGCAAGACCCAAGGCTGGCAGGATCAAATAACCAGCACGACCCCGACTGTCAGCATAAAGACCAGCACCATAACGACTCAACATCTGAGCTCCGCCTAGTCCAGCTAGCATAAACGTGGACAGCGTCAACGAAGCCCCACTCCTATCCATAGCCGCAGGAAGGAGCGCAGAGAGCGCACCAAACCCCATGGCAGTCGCTGACATGGCAACGGCAGGTTCGAATACCTTCTGCAGCAGCCTAATATTATCGCTCCGAGTGGCCTTAAGATGAGGGCGCGGCACCGCCACAGATGGAATAAGCAGTCCCATCGCCGCAGCTGCAAGCGCCACTGCGGCGGCGAGAATATATACGCATCGGAAACTCAAAAGATCGGCTAAGTAGACGCCCGCAGGCAGCATTATTAATTGGGCAAATCCGATCCAAAATCCCATGAGACCCATCGCTTTTCCCAAGGAGCGCGCGGGGACTAGGGCCGCTAAAACCGCGGCTTGAGCGACTGTGAGAGCGCCAAAGCCGATTCCTCGCACGGCAGAAATCACAAGCAGAAAAGTGGTCTCAACACTAAATATATAGCCCAGGGAGGGGATCCCTAACATGAGGGCAGAGAAGATGATGACTGTAGTAAAGCCCCATCTCCTTAGGGCTGCAGGAGTCAGTATTTGCGCCCCGACAGTGGCTGCCATAAAGACTCCAGTCGTCGCACCGGCAAGACTCAAGCTGCCACCCGATTGGATCACGGCTAAAGGTATCAGCGGCAGAAGGAGAGAAAGATTTCCGAAGGCTCCCGCCACTGCTATCAAGATAGGGACGAATCCGGTGATGGAACAAAGCGAAGTCTTATTACTATCAACACTCATGCGGTTGCTAAAGCCAGCGTGGACTTTCTCGTCACTCCTTTACAGCTATCGACAATCCGCATCAAGGATAGTCCCCTTCTCTCCGCCTAAGCCACCTGAGATTCCGCAAAGAGCGCAGCGGGTGATGCGATCGGTTCCATCTGGGCATTGACTACCCAGCAATAGGTTGGTGCGTATTCGGCACTGAGTTCGTGAACGCACTCTAGATGGCGCGCACCTACTATATGGGTAATCCACCATTCTGCACTTCTATGGGGAAGAAATTTAGATTCCGGGGAGCTCAAGCGCAGACTAATGAGATAGGCGGGGGAAGCGCCAGGGGAATATAGCCGAATGTCCTCTCTCGCTTTCGCGCCTATCCGGTAACGGCGCACCGCAACGATAGCTGTGGGGGCTGCTGGGTAGTCGCCAACGATTTTTCGGGGAGGTCGCCACGCCCCAGTGGCCCGAGCCAGAGATCTCGGATGCTTGATCATGCTCCAAATAGACGATATATCGTTGTATAACTCATCGAGTGTCGTGGGGTGCATAACAATCGGACGGTGCTGACGGGGATCGGGAATTTTTTTCATATCGCCCACTGTAGTGAGGGAAGTAGACACCCGTCCCAGTTTTTCGAAAACTTGTTCGATTAATCCTAGGTACACAGTTCCATCAGGAGCGACTGCAGCGCTGCCCCTGTCGCTTTAAATTCAGCCTGCGTAATCTCTCGCGGACTGCTCCCATAGCGGGCTATCACGTGCATATTCATCTGTGCCCCCGCAGCAAAAGCTTCGAAGAAGTATTCATTCATCATCGTGGCATAATGGTCATCAACAACAGCGGTTACCATCGGTTCGGGTTCCCCACTGACCACGCTCACTGGATCAGCAGGATATTCCATCGCTACTTCCGCTAGCGCCCGGGAAGCGGCAACGACCGCATGCCCATAAGACCGAAAATCGCCCGCACGGCCGATTGCTGTGTGAATCGCTTGGCCCAGGGCTACTCCAGTCTCTTCGATGATGTTTTGGGGCTCCCCCAGCGGATCGGGCTCCACCAACACTTTAAGGCTGATTCGAGCGCTGTCTGCGAAAAGGAGTAATAGCTCATCGAAAAACTTAAGATGGGTGTGCACTTTAGATGTTCCACCGTCATGCAAGTCCACCGTAACTTTTACGGCCGCGTCACCGTGGTGGTTAATCACCGCGTCTTGATGGGACAATCCCCTTCGCCTCCCACTAGCCAAAAATACCCCCGTCGCAAAAATCGACGGGGGCTGGACATATATTTTAGTCGCAGAAAACCCAGCGGCCATTCTCATTAACAAAGCGCTGGACACCGGTGTATGTTCCATCAGACCAGCTCGTGGTTACGTTGGCAGAAGCTGTGGTGCCATTAACCATGATGTCCGTAATGGCATCGACACGGGAGTTGGCATTAGCAAATTCTGGAACCTCGCTAAGCGGAACATCAGGTACGAGGTCAAATTGGTTGCCAGCTTCAGCATAAATGCGGTCACGCACATGTTGGCAGGAATTATTAGGAACGTAGGTCATAAAACTACGCAAAGTCTTTTGATCCTGGAGACCGCGGATCAGCCCCTCAATCTGAGCAGCCTGTTCAGGGGTCGCTGGGCCGCCATCAGAGACAGGCGCATGCTCGGCTACCGGGAAGGGAACCTCTGTCGGAACCGCTGGGTTTTGGGGATTAGCCGGAGGAGCTGGAGGTGCGGGAGGAAGCGGTGGCTGCTCTGGCTTCTTCTCAGCATCCTCAGGAGCAGCGCTTGGTTCAGCGCTCTCAACAGTTGTTGTAACCGGAGCCTTCGTAACGGTCGAGACTGCAACCGAGGTGGTGGGAGACTCCGCCTCGTCAGAACCACATGCTACTAAGAGCAGAGAACTCGCTGCTACGGTGGCCACTGCCGCCTTCTTATAAACGAAACTCACGGTAATAAAACTCCTTATTAGGGTTGATCTCTTGTCTAAATACCCACTATAACACTCATCAACTGAGATCAAGATCCTCCCAGTGTTTTATGAGAAAGTTCCCAGCCTTTGTCAAACCTCGCTCCCCACGACGCCTTTGTCGGTCGCGCATCATCGTTATGGCAGAGGTATTAAGATACTAGGCGTGGAGTTAAATAAGAGCGCGATCATTCAAGCCAGCATCGATATTCTCAGCAGCTATGGATTAGCGGATATGACCATGCGACGCGTAGCCACACACCTTGCTGTTGCACCTGGAGCCTTGTACTGGCATATCAAGAATAAACAAGCTCTGATCGACGCCACCGCTCGAACCCTTTTAACAGATTTTCTAGTTTTAGACCATCACGATCTGCGCGAAGCAGCCCTCTTTTTGCGTACCACGATGCTAGGAATCACCGACGGCGCTGAGCTTGTTGGTACGGCGCTTATCAGCAATGATCTGCGTGCTGAGGTTGAAGGTATTTTCAGTAAGGCCACCACTGCTGACACACCACAGATCGCCGCCGCGACCCTAGTCCACTATGTCGTGGGCGCCAGCGTATTTGAGCAAAACCAGGCCCAACGCCTAGGGGCCTCATTTGATGCGGACAATGCCCGTGACCAGTTTTTAGCCGGCGTTGATATCATCTTAAATGGAATTCAAGCTCTTTCGGGCTAAGATACTGGGCTATGACTACAGAACCGATTGCGGAGGAGCACTCACCCTCCAGCGTTAACGATCAACCCACCCGCAAGGTCTGGCCGGGTGATCCTTTCCCACTCGGCTCCAAATACGACGGTGCTGGCACCAATTTTGCTATCTTTTCTCATGTTGCTGAAAAAGTTGAGCTGTGCCTCATCGATGCTGATAATAACGAGGAGCGCATTTCTCTTACTGAGGTAGACGCCCATATCTGGCATTGCTATCTACCCAACGTACTTCCAGGTCAACGCTACGGGTTCCGTGTCCATGGCCCCTATAACCCCGCCGACGGCAAACGCTGCGATCCGTCGAAGCTGCTCGTGGACCCCTATGCTCGCGCCTTCGATGGCGAATTTGACGGTGATGCTTCCCTCTTCAGCTACGACATCACTCAGCCGGATAAACCAGAGGCACGCAACACCGAGGATTCCCTCGGGCATACCATGCTCTCTGTCGTCGTCAATCCCTTCTTCGACTGGGGCTCAGACCGCGCGCCCCAGGTTCCCTATCATGACACGGTGATTTACGAGGCCCATGTCAAGGGAATGACTATGACCCACCCTGACGTTCCCGAAGAACTCCGCGGAACCTATGCTGGCCTAGCACACCCAGCCATTATTGAATATCTCAAGGATCTTGGCATCACTGCCATTGAACTGCTCCCAGTACACCAGTTCTTACAGGATGACCGGTTGCGTGATCTGGGACTGCGCAACTACTGGGGCTATAACACCTTCGGCTTCTTTGCTCCGCACCTGGATTATGCAGCCGCTAAGACCCCAGGCGATGCCGTATCCGAGTTTAAGGGCATGGTTCGCGCCTTCCACGAAGCTGGTATCGAGGTGATTCTCGATGTTGTCTATAACCATACAGCCGAAGGAAATCATCTCGGCCCAACGATCGCCTTCCGAGGTATAGATAATGAGGCTTACTACCGCCTGGTAGATGGCGACAAACGCCACTATATGGACTATACGGGAACCGGAAACTCCCTTAATGTTCGCGACCCTCACCCACTGCAGCTCATCATGGACTCACTGCGCTACTGGGTCACCGAAATGCACGTGGACGGTTTCCGCTTCGACCTCGCCTCCACCCTGGCGCGCGAGCTGCATGACGTGGATAAGCTCGCTACTTTCTTCGATCTCGTACAGCAGGATCCAGTAGTCTCACGCGTTAAGCTCATTGCTGAACCGTGGGATGTGGGCGAGGGTGGTTATCAGGTAGGTAACTTCCCTGCCATCTGGGCCGAGTGGAACGGGAAATACCGCGACACCGTTCGGGACTTCTGGCGAGGCGAGCCCTCCACGCTGGGCGAGTTCGCATCCCGACTCACAGGTTCCTCGGATCTCTATGCACATAATGGGCGTCGGCCTACGGCCTCCATCAACTTCGTTACTGCCCACGACGGCTTTACCCTTAATGACCTCGTCAGCTACAACGAAAAGCACAATGAGGATAATGGTGAGGGTAACCGCGATGGCGAGTCCCACAACCGCTCGTGGAACTGTGGCGCCGAGGGTCCCACAGATGATCCCGATATTAATCAACTGCGTGCTCAGCAGCGTCGCAACTTCCTCACCACGCTCTTACTCAGCCAAGGCACCCCCATGCTGGCTCACGGTGACGAAATTGCGCGCACTCAGTCTGGCAATAATAACGTCTACTGCCAGGATAACGAGCTCGCGTGGATGGACTGGGACCAGGTGGCCGATAACCACGAGTTACTAGGTTTTACCAAGCGACTCATTCGTATCCGCGCCAACCACCCGGTTTTCAGACGCCGTAATTTCCTCGCGGGCGGACCACTAGGTGAGGACGCCCCCGATCGCGATATTGCGTGGATGGTTCCATCCGGCAAGCTCATGACCCAATCGGATTGGGAATTCGCTTTTGGCAAAGCTTTAATGGTCTATCTCAATGGAGCATCTATTGCTGAGCCCGATCGTCGCGGGCACCCGATTATCGATGAATCCTTCCTCATGATCTTCAATGCCTATCATGACGTCATCGAATTTACCTTGCCACCAGAGAACTTCGGGTCTTCGTGGAAGCTCGTCGTAGACACTACGGAACCCACGGGGTACCCACTGGAGGGTAAGGTCATCGAATCCGGGGGTTCAATGACCGTTCAGGGTCGCTCCATTCTCATCTTCCGGCAGGTAGATCCGCCGGTCAATGCTAGTGTCCCTGGCGATGAGTATGCTGAGCGAGAAGAATACGATAGCTAATACAAAAAGGGGCGGTGCCTATCTGGAGTAGCGCACCGCCCGCTGGGTTCATCAAGACACGAGGCTTTCTATGACTATTTCCATCCATGGCGGCGAAGTCACCATTACCGCGCAGGAGATCACCATTCACCCCACTCTCCTGACCGCCTCACTTGATGCCCATCCCCTCACCCTTCCGCTCGGACCAGCGCGGGTTACCCGCACCCCCAGCTCGATCCTGGGAGGTGTCGTCCAGATTGGAGATGACCCCGAGCACACGATCACTTTTCCCCCAAATTCGGACCATCAGATCGAGTTATTCTTCCAAGCTCTAGAGGCTGCTAAGAAGGGAGAACTGGCCGCTATAGCCAATCTGGATTTCTGTGGCATCGATGTGGAAACAGCCAATAGTGACTGGGGGTCGATCTGCCAGGTTGGTTTAGCCCGGGTGCGAGACGGCCTGGTGGTCGAAACTAAGTCCTGGTTGTGCCAGCCTGCAATCGCAGGTTTCGACGAATTCAATAAAGAATTCCACGGCATTACTGAGAAAACCGTTGCTACCGCCCCACCGTTTGCAGAGATCCTTCCCGAGGTGATTGCGTGGGTCGCTGACGACGACGTAGTGGCGCATAATGCTCAATTTGATATGACAGCCTTCTTCCGAGCCGCAGCCGCAGCACAGGTTGATCCCCCGCAGTGGAATTTCGCGTGCTCGCTCGCCGCGGCCCGGTCCTGTCACCTGCCTATAGCTTCGCATAAACTTAATGTCGTCGCAGATCATCTCAACGTTGATCTTGAACACCACCATGATGCTCTCTGCGATGCCAAGGCTTGCGCAGAAATCTTCGCTGCTCTTACCCGCCTGAAGCGGACCAGTGGGAGCCTTGAGGAGGTTTTTATGACATTTGGTTTCGAACGCGGATCGCTCAACAGCAATAGGGTTTACCCAGTGCTGCGCGCCTCTCTCGCCAGTGCACCGGTGCCAAAGGAAAGCACGCCTAGGAAATCGCAGCCGTGGGCTAAGGTTGCCACACCGGAGAAGGTCCCGGATACTAATACCGAGGCTGATCCCCGCAATCCTCTTTATGGGCACGTAGTGACCCTCACCGGTGATTTCGATCCCTTCGATAAAGGTCTCTTGTGGCAAAAAATTGCAGCTGCAGGTGCTACGGTGGCCAAGAATGTGACCAAGAAAACCACTCTATTAGTGATCGGGCCGTGGAACTGCATTACCACCAAGCAAAAACGTGCAGAAGATCTGAACGACAAGGGTCAGGCCATAGCTTTCTGGACAGCTCAAGAACTTTTTGACGTTCTTGGCCTAGACGCCAATCTCAATTCTCCTTTCTAAACCAGAAGGTATTGCGACTCATGCAGTAGGAAGTATAGCCTCCCTTAACACGTCAGCAGCTCTATATCCAGGGCGATCTCATCCTTCTTCGGCTCGCTCGTCCTCGCCGCACCGTTGAAATATGAAGGAGAGCTTAAAATATCCATACCGCCCCTTATGACGAAGCAATAATAAAACCTGTCTCGGTGCCCGGTGTGCTCCACATATTAAATTGACATATCCATGAGATCATCGACGAGTATGCGTCAGAACCAACGCACAAATCGCGCTAAACCCCAGCGATGAAGGTTGTATACAAAGCTCGTTTCATCCGCTCCTTGGATGCGACGGGGAAAGCTAGATATCCCTAAACTGCTACCCCATCAATAAGCCAAACGATTCTAAACCTCTCTGACTCTATACCCCATACTTAGTAGTGGTTTTCCTGCTCCCCCTGCAGGTCCTCAGCTAATGTACACGCCGGTGGCTCAATGAAGGCATCATCTCACTATTGCCTAGATTTTCACCCAGTCAAGGCGCTCCTCTTGCTCAACCCCAACGAGTAAAAGTGAGAGAACCACAGCGTCTCGCCTCCTCATAGCCCCAAGGAATGGTGGTTAAAAAAAATAATACCGATGGAATTCTCGTATACGGCGTTCTCGACCCATAATGCACGATCAATTCGTAGCTCCCGCACGGCGCTCGCTATGATGGGTAATCGTGAATTCGCTCTCGGATCTTCATAATTTCCACCAGGACTTCATCAAAACTCACCCTGATGCTGTACCTGAGTTCCGTGATGCTATCGAGAGGGTGCTAGCAGATGCTGGCTTAGCCTACGATCGGGTCAGCGTACGCATAAAATCGTGGCGCTCCTTGCGCGCTAAGATCAAAAAGAAGCACGCCGATGGCTCCCCTGTTTACCCCAACCCGATTCGTGATATCCACGATCTCATCGGAGTACGTATTACCACCTACCACTCGACTGAGATTCCACAGATCATTGAGGCTTTGAGCGATGAATTCACGGTGCGCCGAAGTGTGGATAAGGCGGAGCAGGCTCGCATTTCAGGAACCTTTGGCTACGGTTCTCACCATCTCATCGTGGAAGTTGATAGTAGAACCAGCGAGTTGTCTAACTATATGGGCCAAGAATTTGAGGTGCAGATTCGTACCGTTCTGCAGCATGCCTGGGCCGAATTCGAGCACGATATCCGATACAAGCGTCGATCGCGTAAATTGTCTCCTCAGGTTGATCGGGCTTTTACCCTTGCTGCAGGCTTGATCGAACTAGCCGATCAACAATTTGATCAGATTGCCGCTATCGAGGAACCTCGCGAAAGTTCCGCGGCCGATCCTGGGGTGGAATTTACTGCCGAAACCTTGCCGGGGATTATCACCATGATCAACGGCAACCAGATCCCTCAGTCGTCTATCTCCAGCTACCAGTGGCTTGAGGAGCTTCTCCACGCTCACGAAATTCGTACTGCTGGCCAACTGGAAGCATTATTGAGCCCTCGGAATATCACCCGTATCCGTGAAGCCATGAATTATAAATTCCGCCCTGGACACGTGCGAGTAATCGACGATCTTCTCCTTGCACAATACGGTCGCGAGCATATCCGCCTCACCGGATCAAGTGGAAAGCACCCTAAACAGCGCGTTCATCGCCTCGAGCGGAGTCTCCCGTTAGTTTCCCACGTCTTTTAACGGTCGCGCCCGATTAAACGATCGAGCTGTCGACGTTCCTTCTTCGTCGGGCGGCCCGCACCACGATCTCGTCGTGGGATGCCTAAATCTCTTGGCGGAGGCGGCGGCGAATGATCGATATAGCACGTTCGAGCTATGCTGGCGCCCACACGTTTTTTCACGGTTTTGGTCACTTCAACATCGGTGAAATGATGATCTGCCCAAACACTAACCCGATCTCCAGGGACGACAAGGTGCGAAGGCTTCACTGCTTTCGCATTCACCTTGATATGGCCTGCCTTGCAGGCATCAGCTGCTTTCGAGCGTGTCTTAAGTAACCGTACCGCCCATACCCAGGAGTCGACTCGAACGGGACTGTTATCGGTCACCATTGATCACGGTAGTTGATAATCGCACGAATTCGCCCGTAGTTCACACCCACTCCAGCTAAGCTAACGGCTGCGGCGATGATGCTGATGCCGATCTGCGAAACTAAAAGCCCTCCCACGGCAGCGGCCAACCCAGCACCGCCCCAAGCGACGGCGGCGCGGGCGTGACTGCGCACGGCTATTTTTCTTTGTTCGGTGCTATGTGGTGATTGAAGAGTCATAGGTTTGATTCTACCCACGTACTTCCGGCATCAGTAAGCCGCGCCCCACCTGCAGTCAGTGCCGCTAGAAAGCTTTCTAACTCCGCTTTTCCACCCGGGTCTACCGCGATTGTAAAATGTGCGCGATGCTTGTACTCCACCTCAGTCACATGAAATCCGCGTCCACGTAATTCGGCTTCTATCTTGCCTGCATCACTGTAGTTGAAGTCGGCTTGAAAAAGATCTTGACGTGCGCGACTGACACTTTCGACTTGATCAAGGCAGCGCATAACAGAATCGGAATAGGCATGTACTAGACCACCAGCGCCCAACTTGATGCCACCAAAATATCGTACGGTCACCGCTGCGATATCTAGGAGTCCGGAACCTCGAAGCACATCCAGCATCGGGGTACCAGCGGTGCCAGAGGGCTCACCATCATCTGAGGATCGCTCGATTGGGTTCGACCCGTCGACGTGGTAGAGGTAGGCGCTGCAGTGATGGCGAGCATCTGGGTAACGGGATCGAATCTCTGCAATAAACGCGCGTGCCTGCTCTTCATCTTCAACCCGAGCGATGAAGGTGAGAAATTTACTGCGCTTGATCTCAAATTCGTTAAAGAATTCTCGATGGGCTCTCGGGCGCCGATATGCTCTTGCCAACGGTTAACTCACCACAAATTCGTATTCTGGCGTTCCAGGCTCAAGGTGTCGGCAGGTAATTCGGGATGCATCCATCCGCGCTTTGAGCCCGTCGATATCGCTAGCAGACCCTAGTTGTAGACCTACCAATGCAGTGCCAGTTTCGCGGTTATTGCGCTTGAGATACTCGAATAGAGTGATATCGTCATCGGGCCCTAGGATGTCGTTAAGAAAGCTTCGCAGCTGTCCGGGCTCCTGGGGGAAACTGACTAAGAAATAGTGCTTAAGTCCGCGTTGCACGAGTGATCTCTCGACGATCTCGGAATAACGAAGGACGTCGTTATTGCCGCCTGAAATCACGCACACGACGATATCACCAGCACCAAATTTCAGATCTCGCAGCGCCGCCACGGAAAGAGCTCCCGCGGGCTCAGCTATAATTCCTTCGTTCTGGTACAGCTCGATCATCTCGGTACACACCACACCCTCACTGACCGTCAACGGGTGCAGCCGACCGAGATTCTGTTCAATTACTTGGTAGTTAATATCCCCTATACGCTTCACAGCTGCTCCGTCAACGAAGGGATCGACAGCTGGAAGCGTCACAGGGCCGTTGGCTTTTAAGGCCGCCTCCAAAGATGGAGCTCCCTTGGGTTCGACCCCCACCACTGCGGTACGAGGCGACAGATCAGCCAAATAACTTAAGATTCCCGAGATCAATCCGCCCCCGCCCACGGGGACCACAATTGTGTCAAGGGTTTTACCCAAGGCCGATAACTGAGAGAGAATTTCTGCCGCCACCGTGCCTTGGCCGATCACTGTATTTGCGGCATCAAAGGGCTCGATGATCGTCGCTCCTGTCTCCAGGGCATAATGATGAGCTGCAGCACTTGCCTCATCGAAATTTGCCCCAGTGACCTCCAAGGTAATATTCTCGCCACCGTGCACCATGATGCGATCCCGCTTCTGTTTGGGGGTAGCTGAGGGTACAAAAATACGACCGTTGATTCCCTTAGTCCGACACGCGAAAGCAACGCCTTGGGCATGATTGCCAGCCGATGCTGCCACAATTCCAGCCTTTTTCTGCTCATCACTGAGCTGTGAAATAGCGTTAACAGCCCCGCGAATCTTATAGGAACGAACATCTTGAAGATCTTCGCGCTTCAGGTAGATCTCGGCGCCCGTTAATTGTGAGAGCCTGGGGCAGAATTGTAAAGGTGTGGTGCCGATTGTTGCAGAAATTCGAGCCTGCGCAATTTGAATATCCGCTGCGTGGATATTAACCGGAGTTTGTGCTGGCGAATGATCTGCTGGGGTACTCATGAGTACCTAGCTTAGCGCTTTAGGTTTCGAGCGAAAAAATCACCTCGGCTGCGGGCTCTCACCAGCTAGTGTGCATCTGGTATCGCGCACCGTGCGGTCAAACCTGCTAACGTCTTTGCTATTGGTGATCACACTGCTTCAATGCGTTATTATCGCAAGGAATCACGCTCACTACAAGACTCACTACATTTATAAAGGAGCAAACGATGCGCCCTCGTTCTATTAGCACCCTGGTGGTCAGCCTAGGTACTGTCGCGGCTCTGATCGCCGTGCCCGCTGGAGCCACCGAAAGTTCCCAAACCAATGAGACCACTGAGACCACCGGCACCACCGGGACAACTGCAGCCCCCACAACTGAGGAGAAAAAACCCGACCACTATGGCAGTGACAAGGGTGCGGATGGCGTAGCTTCTTCCGAGGATGATTTCTTCGAGTTCAACGAGAATGGAGCCCTTGTCCGGATGGGCGACCTCGAGGAAAAGCACCTTCCCATTATTAGCGCAGTATTCGGTCTTTTAGCATCTATTGCCGTTTTCGGGGCTTCGGTATTCCGGGCTTTCCCTGAACTACAGGGGATGCTCAACAACGCTCTTAAGCAGGCTGGGGTGCGCGTTTAATGCGGGTGACCCACAGTGTAGCAGCGGTTATGCTCACCCTTCCGCTCATAACCGGGCACGCAGTGGCCGCAGAGGCGCCCACTAACCAGAAACAGCAGTCAGCGGAACTCATGACCACCGACGTCGAACAGCAGGAGGGGTCACTCTATGAGCAGGCGCTCAAACCTGGTTCCTCTTTAACCGGCAGTACCCCTATCGATCTCACTATGATTGCGGCGGCCTTAGTGGGCGGTGCAGCTCTGATCTACCGCATCATTGCAGAGGGGCCACATAATTTCCTTGTGGGCCTTCGTATGCAAATCGATGATTTCATCGCTCGAACCCAGCAATTATCTACCGTGCTTGTCGGCTGAATAAAGGCGCTGCATATCCAAGCAGCGCCTTTATTCTTTAAGCCAGAATCCCAGGGCCCAAGGTCGCTTTAAGGTCACCCATAAGGCTAGCTGACCGTTCGACTCGAAGGCTTTCACCTAAGATCATTGTGTGCGATTCATCTCCGTCGACAAGGTTGAGATACACATCCGATTCCCCGCTATTAGCCAGCAAGACAGATTTGAGCTTGCCAAGATTCTCCATCGTGCATTGATCGGTGCGCAGGTTCAAACGAACTGGTAACCCGGTTCCATTTCCTATACCCAATTCGGGTATTTTCAGATCATCGCAGAAAACTCCAACCCGATCCTCCCGGATACTGATATGGGCTTTGATGAGAACAATATTGTCTTCAACGATATGTGGACCCACAATGGCATAAGTCTTCGAGAAAACCAGGACCTCAACTTGCACACCAGCATGGTCCTCCACGGTCACAATGGCCCACGGTGTACCATCTTTTTTCGATACTCTCCGATCAACGGCTGAGATGATGCCACCAATCTCGACCTCTTGGCCATGACTGACGTCCTGTGAAGCGATGATCGACAGCGGAGTCTTGGTTTGAGCGGCAAGGGCATCTTCGTAGCCATCGAGAGGATGCGCAGATACATACAGGCCGAGCATCTCGCGTTCGAGAGCCAATTGGTGCTTCTTATCCCACTCCTGATCAGGGACGTCGATAGTGAAAATCTCCGCCGGACTCGAGTCCGAATCGGCGCCGAGACCTGCGAAAAGATCAAATTGCCCCTTATCCATGGCCCTCTTCGGCCCGGTGGCGGCATCAACGGCCTCATCGGAGATAAGTGAAAGTCCCCGGCGCGGATGTCCGAGAGAATCAAAGGCACCCGCTTTGATCAGCGATTCTGTGACGCGCTTATTACAGGCGGTGAGGTCAATTTTATCGAGATAGTCAGAGAAGTTTCTATAACTGCCCTTGTCTTCGCGCGCTTTGACAATCGAATTCACCACGTCCTCGCCGACATTTCGCACCGCTCCGAGTCCGAAGCGGATATCGGAACCCACAGGGAGGAAGTTGAATCGCGATTCATTCACGTCTGGGGACAGCACAGAAATCCCGAGGTGACGACAATCCGCTAGATAGATCGCCATTTTATCTTTTTTGTCCGCCACCGATGTTAACAGTGCCGCCATATACTCAGCTGTAAAATTAGCCTTCAGGTAGGCGGTCCAATAGGAGACCAGTCCATAGCCTGCGGCGTGGGACTTATTGAAAGCGTAGCCGGCGAAGGGCAAAATCACATTCCACAATGCGTCGACCGCTTCCTTGGAAAACCCATTGCTGAAGCAGCCAGTGGAAAATTTCTCGTATTCTGCTTCAAGGACTTCTTTTTTCTTTTTACCCATGGCTTTACGGAAGCCATCTGCTTCACCCGCGGTGTAGTTGGCCAGCTTGCGAGAGATCGCCATGATTTGCTCTTGGTAAACAATCAGCCCATGAGTTTCGGCGAGAATATCTTCAAGGACATCCGCCAACTCAGGGTGGATGGGTTCTTTGGGCTTCCGTCCGTTTTTCCGGTCGGCGTATTCATGGTGCGCGCCCACTGCCATAGGCCCTGGGCGGTAGAGCGCCAAGGATGCCACGATATCGTTAAAGCCAGTTGGCTGCATGCGCTTGAGCAACTCTTGCATGCCAGCAGAGTCGAGCTGGAAGACACCCAAGGTATCTCCTCGGCTCAGCAATTTATAGACTTCAGGATCATGGGTGTCGAGGCTCTCGAGATCCACGGTGGTATCGCGATTGATCTTAATATTCTCGATAGCATCGCCGATAACCGTTAAGTTGCGGAGCCCTAGGAAGTCCATTTTCAACAAGCCTATGGCTTCACATGCTGGATAGGGCCAGCCTGTGATCAGTGCACCGTCATTTGGGCGTTTCCACATGGGAATACAGTCAAGCAGTGGAACTGAGGCCATAATCACGGCACAAGCGTGAACACCCGCCTGCCGTACCACTCCTTCAAGGCCTCGGGCAGTATCGTAGATCTTTTTTATTTCTGCGTCGGCTTCGATGAGTTTGCGAACCTCACCGGCTTCTTGGTAGCGGGGGTGCTCTGGGTCCATAATGCCAGATAGCGGGATATCTTTGGCCATTACCGCAGGCGGGAGGGTTTTAGCGATGCGATCGGCAATTTGGTATCCTGGCTGGCCGTGCAAGGTTCGAGCGGCGTCTTTCAGCGCTTGTTTCGTTTTCACGGTGCCGAATGTAATCACTTGGGCGATCTTGTCCTCACCCCAGCGCTCGGCCGCGTAGCGGATCATCTCCGCTCGGCGGCGATCATCGAAATCGATATCTATATCGGGGGCCGAGGGGCGTTCCGGGTTGAGGAAGCGCTCGAAGAGCAATCCATGCTCAATTGGGTCGATATTGGTGATAGTGAGCGCGTAGGCTACGAGTGCACCTGCGGCCGAACCTCGGCCTGGTCCCACACGAATACCCACCGAACGTGCGTATTTGATGAGCTCCGCGACAATTAAAAAGTACGAGGGGTAGCCCTTCAAATCGATTACTTCGATTTCGTATCGTGCGCGGTCGAGATATTCTTGGGGCACCTCCTGGCCAGGGAACCTCTCTTTGAGGCCTTCTGCGACCTGGTGCTGAAGCCACGAGGTCGGAGTATGTCCTTCCGGTACATCCGCAATGGGCATGCGGTCATGGGGATGTGGCTCCCACAGGCGACCATAGTCTTGAACACGCTCGGCGATCCAGAGGGTGTTATCGCACGCATCCGGAACCAAATGATCCCATAATTCACGCATTTGTGCGGCAGATTTGACATAGTAGCCGCTGCCGTCGAATTTGAAGCGATCTTGGTCGTGCATTGTTTTACCCGTTTGCACGCACAGCATGACTTCGTGGGCATGAGCTTGAGACTCCAAGACATAATGGCAGTCATTGGTCACTAGAGGTGGAAGGTTGAGTTTCTTCCCGATCTCTAGCAATTCGCCGCGAACTCTGTTCTCAATATTGAGGCCGTGGTCCATGAGCTCGAGAAAATAATTGTCTCGTCCGTAGATGTCCTGCCACATCGCGGCAGCTTCTAAGGCTTTATCAAATTGGCCGAGCCTCAGGCGCGTTTGAACGTCGCCGGAGGGACACCCAGTTGTGGCAATAATGCCGGTTGCGTGCTCAGCAATGAGTTCGGCATCCATACGTGGCCACTTGCCCAGTTGACCTTCATACGAGGCCATCGACGAGAGATAAAAGAGGTTTTTAAGCCCCTCAGCTGTTTCTGCCACCATTGTTTGGTGTAGATACGCTCCCGACGCGGAGACATCGTCGGATTTTTGGCTTTCATCACCCCACCGCTGGCGCTTGAGATCGAAACGAGAACCGGGGGCTAGATATGCTTCGATGCCGATAATTGGCTTGATGCCGGCGCCGGTCATTGCTCGGTAAAAGGCGTCCGCGCCAAACATATTGCCGTGATCGGTAATTCCCACTGCTGGCATCTCTTGGCGGGAGACTTCCTCGGCCAGCATATTCACCTTAGCCATCCCATCGAGCATGGAATATTCCGTGTGGTTATGCAGGTGTACGAAGGAAGATTTTTTTGCCATAGGTGTTGAGTCTAGTGTGTTTACTTCACCCGTGCATCTGTCTGGTGGGCTGGGAGATTTTCGAGGTTTTTAGGCTTCTGGCACTATGATGAGCGCTTATGCTGTATGTCGTTTCGGCTTATCTTCTGTGGGGTCTATTCCCTGCTTATTTTCCGCTGCTTGCTGCGGCTTCCCCTTATGAGATTATAGCCCACCGTATTGTGTGGACCGCCGTTATCATGCTGGTCATCATTTCTCTTACGGGCACAGCACGCAGACTGCGCGAGATCGACCGCACAACGTGGGGGTGGTTGTCGTTTGCCAGTATCGCTATTGCATTGAATTGGCTTATTTATGTGATTGCTGTTAATTCGGGGCATGTGGCCGATGCCGCACTCGGGTATTTTATTAACCCTCTTGTCAACGTTCTTTTCGGAATTATCTTTCTTAAGGAGCGCTTGCGTTTTCTCGAGACTATAAGCATCGGCATTGCGGTTCTCGCAGTAGTATTTCTGACAGTGCTCGCAGGTGAGCCCCCAATTATTGCTTTAAGTCTGGCATTTAGTTTTGGTACCTATGGTCTGATTAAGAAAAAAATCAATCTTCCAGCTTCGCTCACCTTGACGGCTGAAACTTTGGTGCTCACTCCTTGCGCTCTAGCGGCGATAGGTTACCTCGAATACTCCGGTCAGGGTAGTTTCGCCTCCGTGGGACCTCATCACAGTGCCCTTCTGATCGCTACAGGCGTGATTACTGCTGTTCCTCTTCTCCTCTTTGGAAAGGGCGCGCGGATGATACCACTGTCAACGGTGGGGATGTTGCAGTATATGACCCCGACTATGCAGCTGCTATGGGCAGTTTTTGTTGTCAACGAGAGCGTCGATTCATGGAAGTGGATGGGTTTTATCCTCATCTGGATCGCTGTTGCCATCTATATGAGCGATACCCTCATTCGCGCCACCAGATCCCATAGATCCCATCGGTCACATAGGACTAATAGGAGACGGGTCGAACGCTAAACAGTCCCCAGCGAGCATCGGAGGGGAGAACCTCGATAGCGAGTACCTCTGAGGCTTGTGCCACCTGATCAAGAGTTGTCGGTGAGGCGTGGACAACAAGCCCCGTCACAGCATTGGGATCGAGGCCTTTCAGCCGAATTTGTTCCTCTAGATGGTCACCCCGAGGTTGAGTAATAGTTTCGGGTATACCAATGACCGCAGCTTCGCCTACCCCCACCGCATTGACTCTTTCGACCGCTAAGACGATCTCGCCGGCCAGGTCGGCGGGGATGGGACGCACAAAACTAATATAGGCAAAAGCGGGGGCATGATGCTCTCGCCTACTCATACGTGATCGCTGCTGATAATCCGCGCGCGTCTCCCCACGTTCTGGCCCTAGTACATCGCCGTTAAAGATCACGGGTGGTTCCTTGGCAGTATCGGCAACAAAGAAGCTATAACCCAAGCCCATCACGGCAAGCGATACAACAGCTAGGCCGACGCGGATAGTATCAGCCGCCATGGCTACTAAGAATTGCCAGCGCGCACTACGTCGAGCGCATGACGGAGGTCCGGTGGATATGGTGAGCAGATCTCCATCCATTTACCCGAGGCGGGGTGCTCGAAACCGAGTCTAACCGCGTGCAGCCATTGCCGCTCTAGGCCTAAGCGCTGTGCCATAACCGGATCGGAGCCGTACATCGGATCACCGCAACACGGGTGATGCAGTGCAGCTGTGTGCACGCGAATTTGGTGCGTCCGCCCAGTTTCAAGGTGTACTTCTAAAAGCGAAGCCTCCACGAAAGCTTCTAGGGTTTCATAGTGGGTAACCGCATATTTACCGTCAGTGGTCACCGCGAACTTCCATCCCGAACTTGGGTGGCGGCCAATGGGGGCCTCAATTGTCCCCTGGAAGGGATCCATATGACCTTGCACGAGCGCATGATAGGTCTTCTTGACGGTCCGCTCCTTAAAGGCGCGCTTGAGTATCGCATAACCGCGCTCGCTCGCCGCCACTACCATGACACCTGAGGTGCCAACGTCTAGACGTTGCACGATTCCGTTGCGTTCTGGGGGGCCGGAGGTAGATATTCGAAAACCCGCAGCGGCTAAACCCCCAACAACAGTGGGACCTTCCCAGCCCACCGTGGGGTGGGCAGCTACTCCTACCGGTTTATCTACCGCTATCACATCCTCGTCAGCATAGAGGATGTCGAGGCCCTCAACAGGTTCAGCTTTGGGTTCTAGCGGCTCCTGTGGCGCAGGAAGAAGCACTTCGAGAAGGCCACCTGGGGTGATCTTATCTGCCTTTCCCAGGATTTTCCCATCGACTGATATATCGCCATTAGTGGCGAGCTCAGCGGCAACGGTGCGTGAAATCCCAAGCAATTTGGACATGGCAGCGTCGACACGCATTCCATCTAAACCTTCGGGGATTGAGAAGGTGCGGTGTTCTCTCACTGGGCACTCCTCTCCGCGAGGAGCGAACGTACCACATAGATCGCGATTCCTATGGTGAGGCAGGCGTCGGCAAAGTTGAAAACCGCGAACCGTGAGACCGAAATATAGTCAACAACATGCCCAAAAAAGAATCCTGGAGGTCGTATCAAACGGTCAATAAGGTTTCCCAGGGTGCCACCGCCGACAAGACCAAGGACGATACCGACCCACACCGTATTAACACGGAACGAAAAAACTAGAATGCCAATGAGCACGACCGTTTTAATGAGCGTAAATAGCCACGTCGCACTCGAGCCCAGGGAGAAGGCGGCACCAGAATTGAAGGCGAGACGAATGCTCAGCCACTCCCCCACGATCGGCCATCTGTCACCGCGGGCGATATTGGCGAGGATCCACTCTTTGATGCCTTGGTCTAGGAGAGCCAAGATCACGATGATCCCCCAGATCATGCCAGTTAAATATAAGCTTTTCGATCTCTGCACCCTCTTATCTTTGCAAAAGGTCCCTCTTTTCGCTACCTTGCCCCCGCTACCAACAGGTAGGCTACGTACATGTTTTCTCTCTCTCGTACCCTTGTCAGTCTTTCGGTAGCCATCATATTGACAGGTATTGCAGGATGTAGTGTCACCGGTGAGCGCGATCAAGTACCGGTTGACCAGGCTGTAGGTCTAGCGCTACAGCCCCCACGAGTTCGACTTATTGAGAAAGGAGAAAGCCCCCGCAACCCCCTGATCTTTCAGGATCACAACACCCCCACTCAAGCAGCGACCGTGAAGGTCGGGTCCTCGCTGAGTCAGCAGATATCGACCGGCGATACGCTCAGCCCCCAGCCTTCCTTAGACGCGGCGTCACCTGCGGTGACCACGCTTAAGGTCACTGCGGAGAGCGTCCCTGCTCAGCAATCCGAAGAGTCCACTCGAAGCGTTTTTCTCAAGGTCCGCAGCGCCAATTCCGATACCGATCTCGATACTGCCCGCGGCTTCGGTTTTGGATGGTTCGCTGACGATTCCGGGAGGATCTCTTCCGTTAATTTTGCTGCTCCCACTCAGGCCACAGATGCTGCTCGAGCCCAGACAGAAGACAGTTTGCTGACCCTGGTGGGGCTACCGGTAATTTTCCCCCAAGAGCCCGTTGGGGTCGGCGCTAGATGGACAGTTGAATCACGGATCACTAGTGCTTCCGCCAGCTACTTACAGGATATGACCTTCGAGCTTCTCGAGCGATCTGGATCTGTGGTGCGACTAGGAGTGAGTGTTCAGCAACGTCCCTCGCAGGGAGCCATCGAGGCTCAAGGGGAAAAACTAGAGGTTATCAGCGCCGAGAGTGTAAGCGAAGGCGAGTTAGTCATTGATACCTCCCACCCGCTGCCTGTTTCCGGTAGTTTAAAAGTTATCGCGCGAGTTATATATGCAGCCGCGGGTAATGAGGTGCGGGTGGTACAAGATAACAGCACCGTTGTGGAGTTCGTTCCACCGCAGTAAAAAGGTAGTGGAGATACTAGGTGCAGCCACCTCCCTGCCCACGGCCACACAGGCGTCATGAGGTCAATAGATTTATAGGAACGAACATGTATATAGGTCCTGTCGCACTGAGCAATTAGAGTCTTTGAGCCAAGATCATAGGGGGAAGATTGTGCAGCTTGCTCGCAGAGATGCCAGTGAAAGCAACCTTCAGCTCTGGAGTGTAGCGTAGGTACGCGGTGCGCACAGGCAGATTGATGATGCACTTATCGACGACTCTAGGCGGTGTGGACGCCGTGAGCGCGCTATCTCATCGAGCATAGGATACCCCCACTGCTGTGGTGAGGGGATCAAGCGGTCCCCGCATTCCCTGCTTCGCGGGGTGCCGGACTCGAGACACCGGGCGGCCGCTGGAGTGCGTGCTCGCACGGAAAGCAGTAAGGCATAGGTGGTGATCGCGCCATCAGCGCTGGTGTATAGCTGGTTTTATGTGGTGAGTTGCTGAAACGCTCTCTATAGCCTAAGCGCATCTTCTCGTCGAGCACGAGATACCACATGCACAACACCCCTTGGGAATCCCAAGGGGTGTGACTTTGCTAGGTTATTTCTTTTTCGGCGCTGATATGCTAACTTTTTCGATCTCCACACTCTGTGCGGGTGGGCCATCGACTGCGCCATCTTTGACTCCATGAGCAGCGATATCCCTAAGAACGTCCATCCCTTCAGGTTCCACGGTTCCAAAGAGTGTGTAGTTAGGGGGCAATGGGGAGTCTTTGTAGTTGATGAAGAACTGAGATCCGTTGGTATCAGGGCCCGCATTAGCCATGGCTACAGTGCCGGCCATATAGAGTCCTTGCGCAGATTCTCCAACCGGATATTCATCGGCAAAGCGGAAGCCGGGGCCACCTCGTCCGGTTCCCTCTGGGTCGCCGCACTGGAGCACATAGATCCCGTCAGTAGTCAGACGATGGCACACCGTATTGGTGTAGAAGCCGGACTTCGCCAGGTGAGCGATAATCGCCGAGGTACAGGGAGCTTTGTGCGGGTCAAGGGTTAAGGGGATATCGCCGCGGTTAGTTTCAAAGACTAAGGAGACCGGGTCAGATAGTTTGTCTTCCGGGAGTTTTTCGGAGATATCACCGAATCCCTCTGCCGTGATACCACACTCAGCGGCGAAAACCGCTGTCGCGTCTTGCGCTGCTTCGCCATTTGGTGCCGTCGATGAGTTATCAGTACTGCACCCTGCGATAAGAGCACCACTACTTAAGGTGATCAGGGCTATCTTGGCTAAGCTCTTCATCAATTCTTCGTCGCCGTCCTGTATCTTTCTGGTTAATATTTTCTACGCTGCTGGTGGGGCTGGTGGCATCTCAGCATCTTCTGGGGACGCTGGCACCCCAGGGTTCTCAGGAGCAGCAGGCTCATTACCTAAGGTCTCATTACATAGCGGTGGGACCTGTTCGGGAGTGACCGTATTGGTAATTAGGGTACAGGCCCAGGATTGGGATAGCTTCCAGTGCCCATCTTCGTAGATGAATTCTACATTCTCCGCTGGTTGAGGTTCCCGATCCGGCAGCATGAAATTGACCGTTGCCAGTACTGAGTCAGGGGTATAACCGGGAAGAATGGGCTGAACCACTTGGAACTCTGCACCTGATTCCAACTTAGAATCGGTCATGACCTGGAAGAGCTCTGGTACAGTTTCGCCACCTTGGACTGTTTTGGTCTTCTCTTCCACTGGCACGTTGGGGTCGGCTGCGAGAGCCAAGAGTGCATTGAGTTCCTCGGCAGTAGGCAGACTGGGGGCCATAGCCTCCGTGGGACTCATCGTGGTCTCTGTAGGGGCCACCGTATCGGTGGTTGCATCGGTATCGGTCGAGCAGGCACTCAAACTGAATGCGGTGGTGGCAGCAAGCGCTAGGGCCGCGATTTTCGACGAGGTCATCAAAGAAATCTCCTTTATCGGTTCACGATCGGATCTAATCCCTCTAGACTATCGCAGGAATATCCTCAGGGCGAAAAATTCTCGCACCACCAGCCACTGTGGCACCCTATATCTATGAGCTCTCCTACCTTGCCCAAGATTGTTGTCGTGACCACCGGCGGAACCATCGCTTCCGTGGCACATGCCGGCGGCGCTCGCCATCCAGAAATTACTGGCGAAAAACTCATCGCCCCGATTCGCCAGCGTTTTCATGATCAGTGCACGTTTGAGGTCAGGTCTGTTGGCGTCATTGACTCGTCCGCCATGACCTTTGCCACCATCGACACCATCGTTACTGTCTGCCACGAAGCCCTGCGCGATCCCACGGTAACGGGTGTCATAGTCACGCACGGAACCGATTCGATGGAAGAGACAGCGATCGCCCTCGATACCTTCCACACCGACGCTCGCCCGATTGTTGTTACTGGCTCCCAGGAACCGTTCGATTCGGAGCACTATGACGGCTACGATAATCTTGCTGATGCTGTAATAGTCGCTTTAGATTCAAGCGCTCGTAATATAGGAGTACTGGTCACCTTCGGTCGCGCGGTCCTAGCCGCACGCGGAATGATGAAATGGCATACCAGAGACTTCCTCGGTTTTGCCACGAATGCACCCGAGGAACCCGAGCGGGCAGAGCCGGTGCCGGTGGTTCCACTTGAAGATATTCGGGTTGACATTATTTATGCTTATCCTGGGGCTCCGCGCACTCTTGTCGATGCTGCTCTAGCAGCTGGAGCGAACGGTCTTGTTGTCGAGGCGATGGGGGCCGGAAATGTTGGTGCTGAGATGGCGGCGGCGTTGATCGACGCCCGTGAGAAAAATATTCCCGTTGTGATAAGCACGCGTGTGCCCAGAGGCGAAGTGAATGCATTGTACGGCGGGGCGGGCGGTGGTAGTACTCTCAAGGCCCATGGTGTCGTAGGCTCGCGCTATTTTCGCAGCGCCCAGGCTCGCGTGCTCCTCGCGATTGCCATCGCCTCAGGCCGTGTGCCGGAAACTCTCTTTTAGAAATCTTCCTCAGCTAGGTTGTCTGGCCACGCCAGGCTCGCTATAGGATCAGCCGGCTCTAGGAGGGGATCGTCGGTTGAGAATGTCTTAATAAATCCCGGGCCTGTCGCGCGGGTTTCAAAACGGACGGTCAGCACTCCGTGTCCACATCCTTGGATCCACCCATGACCATAGTCAGGATGGGAGATATCTTGGGTGGGGCGCCATCCGCCATTATCGTGGGAACTAATATCAACCTCGGTGCTGATTTCTGGGGTCGAGCTACGGACTCCGACCTCGTAGTCAGACTCTGCCGACGCTACTGGTTTACTGGGCAGCAATTCAGGGAATAGCATCTCCTGGCTCGGCATTTCGAGGTTGGAAAAGGATACGCCGACGAGGCGAATAGGTCCTACTTCCTGCGGATAGCGGAGGAGCAATTCCGCTGTCTTTTCTAATAATTGCTGGTCGTCGGTGGCGTAGAGGAAAGAGTGGGAGCGTGTTTCGTTGTGGTGATCGGCCATTTTAAGTTTGACACTGACAGTGCGCGCTCCTCGTCCATCTTTGAGCAAACGTTGGTGAGCGCTGCGAAAAGCGCGCTGCAAAGCCTGGTCCACATCGTCTTTTGCGATCAAATCTTCTGAGTAGGTAAATTCGGCGCCCACAGATTTTGCAATAGCGCGGGGGGCTACGGGACGGTTGTCGTTTCCCCGGGCAATCTCCCACAAAGCTAGCCCTGTGGCTCGACCGAGGGCAATTTCCACTTCTTTTTCTTCAAGCGCGGCAAAATCGGCAATCGTATGAACCCCTAGATCTTTCAATCGGCGGGAAGCCACTGGTCCGACTCCCCATAGTTTTCCTACTGGCAGAGCACCGAGAATTTCGCGCTCATCTTCGTGATTAATAACAGCTACTCCGTCCGGTTTCGCCAAACCAGACCCGATTTTTGCGGCCTGTTTTCCGCTTCCGCACCCAATAGAGCACGTGAGTCCTGTTTCTTCGCGGATTGCTTGTCGCAAGTTTTCAGCCCACGCTGTCACCTCTTCAGCCTCTTGACCATGTAGGTTCTCCGGCTCTAGGAATGCCTCGTCGATAGAGAGCTGTTCGATGAGACCCGCTTTATTTTTCACAATACGGAAGACCCGCTGAGATACTAGTGAGTAGACGTTTTTCCGGGGTGAGATAACTACGGCACTATATCCCACGAGATTTTTTGCTTGGTGCATGGGCATGGCTGAATGGGCACCAAAGGCACGCGCTTCATAGCTAGCGCCCGCTACTACTCCGCGCCCGGAGGTGCCGCCCACAAGGACGGGGCGTCCCTTGAGGGTCGGTTTGGTGAGCTGTTCCACTGAGGCGAAGAAGGCATCCATATCAATGTGCAGTACCCACCTCTTATCCATGCGAACAAGTGTACTAAAAGCACTATCAGGTGCAAATGCGGAAATTTGAGGGAAAATATGGCTATTATTTGATAGTCAAAACAACTAATATGATTAATGTGTACGCGATAAAAACATCGACCAAATACGTCCTCACACTCATCATATTGCTCGCCATCACTTGCACCCCGGCGCAGGCAAAACTCCACTCCACAACGCTTATCGGCTCCGGAACTGGCGCCGAGTACGTGGCTCTCGGCGACTCCTTCGCCGCGAACCCTAGCACCACGGAACACTACGAGATTCTTAACCCCAATGAATTCTGCCGATATGGGGATATCTCATACCCAGAAGCGCTTGCTCGATACTTCAACAGTTTTGCTAATTTCACCTGTTCAGGTGCTGTCATCCGCGACGATTATATCGGCCGGCCAGTCAAAGCCACGATGATGACACTTCTCAACAATGCCGCCCCATCTCGAGCTCTCGGCCCCGATACTCAGATTGTCACCATCACTATCGGAGGAAATGAATCCTGGAATGGTGTCCGTGACTACGGCCTTGCTGGATCAACGCCCCTTGTCACCACTGATAATTATATTATTCGTATAAAAGAGTCGATCAGCCGCATTAAAGAATTAGCTCCGCAGGCGCGTATTTTATTGGTGGGATATCCCGAAGTTGTCGGCCCCGATAATCAAGGCTGCTTGATCAGTAGTGATCGCTTTGGATTTCCGATCCACCTATCCATACCTGTAGTGGGTGCCTACGACTACGTGCGTGCTCTAAATCACGCAATGCAGGAGGCCGCCCCACTTTTAGGGGTAGAGTACGTCGATGTCTATACCGATTCGATTGGGCACGGTTTGTGTGCACCTGAGAATCAGCGCTATATCAAAGCCATTGTGGATACTCCGGCGCGCGATCCGATGTTGCCGCTACACCCCACCGAATTAGGTACTGAATTCCAGGCTCGCAAGGTTGCCGAGTATTTGAATCTACAGTAAAAAAGAGGCCTCGCTATAAGGCCTCCTTTTTATAACTTTTTATAACCTAGCTGCGCTGCAGGTGCGCACTAACTCCACTGAGCACCTCGTGATCCAAGGTTTCGTTGCTCACGATAGAGAATTCGGTGGCTAATACTTCGCCAGCGATAAAGTCGCGGTGGCGTTGAGCCCATTCCACCTTCTCACCTGGCACCGACAGCACCACGCTGATGCGATCGGATACCTCAAAGCCACTATTCTTTCTGGCGTCTTGAAGACCGCGCACAATATCAGCGGCCCATCCCTCGGCTTCAAGGTCCTCCGAGAGCGTCGTATCCAATACCACCAGTCCACCGACGCCCTCGATGGCTGCCGTCGAGGCTGGATCGGCGGCGACGAGCCGCTCGCTAAATTCTGCTGGTTGCAATTCGATGCCGTCGGCAAGCAGGGTTCCGGTCTCTAGAATTTCGTAGTTACCAGCCTTCACAGCCTTAATCACCCGTTGTACGTCCCTGCCGAGGCGAGGACCAGCTACCTTGGCATTCACGACGGCCTCGAAGCGGCCCACAGAATCAACATTCGAAGTTAGCTCTACATTTTTTACATTCACTTCGTCGCGAATGATCGAAGTAAATTCCGCCAGCCGTTCTGCCTCAGGAAGAGCCACCGTGAGCTTCGACAGCGGTAATCGATTACGTAGCTTATGAGCCTTTCGCACAGAGGAGCTCGCCGAGCATACCCCGCGGATATCATCCATGGCGCCGACCAAGTTCACATTGGCCGCAAAATCTTTGGCCCGAGGATAGTCCGTTAAGTGCACAGAGCGACCTCCGGTTAAGGCCCTCCAGATAACCTCCGAGATCATGGGCAGTAGTGGCGCGGTTAGACGGGTGAGCGTCTCAAGCACGGTGTAGAGGGTGTTGAAGGCCTCGGGGTGCTCTTCGTCGCCCGCCCAGAAACGCTCACGGGAGCGACGCACATACCAGTTCGTCAATGCATCACAGAACCAACGCACCTCATCACAGGCCCGTGCTACGTCGGTTGCATCGAGCGCTGTGGTGATGTTATGCACCAAATCGTGCAGCTTAGCCAGAATATAGCGGTCGAGGACGTCCTCGGAATCTAGGGACCACTGGGCCGGCTTCGAGGAATAGAGTTGGAGGAAAGTATAAGCATTCCACATGGGCAGCAAAGCTTGGCGTACACCTTCGCGAATGCCTTGCTCGGTGACAATAAGGTTGCCGCCACGCAGGATCGGTGAAGACATGAGGAACCAGCGCATAGCGTCGGACCCATCTCGATCGAAAACCTCATTGACATTCGGGTAATTGCCCTTGGACTTGCTCATCTTCAGACCGTCGTCGCCGAGTACGATGCCGTGAGCAACTACCTTCTTATACGCTGGGCGGTCGAAGAGAGCCGTAGCCAGAACGTGCATAGTGTAGAACCAGCCACGTGATTGCCCCGAGTATTCCACAATGAAATCTGCTGGTGCGTGGGTGTCGAACCACTCTTTGTTCTCAAAGGGATAATGCTTCTGCGCAAATTGCATCGATCCAGATTCAAACCAGCAGTCAAGAACCTCCGGAACGCGCCGCATCATCGACTCCCCTGTCGGATCATCGGGATTCGGACGCACGAGCTCATCAATATACGGGCGGTGAAGGGAGGTCGGCCGCACTCCGAAATCGCGCTCAAGTTCATCAAGGGAGCCGTAGACGTCTATGCGTGGATAGTTTTCATCGTCGGAGACCCACACTGGGATAGGCGATCCCCAGTAACGGTTGCGGGAGATATTCCAGTCGCGCGCACCTTCAAGCCATTTGCCGAATTGGCCGTCGCGAATATGCGCAGGCATCCATTCGATCTGCTCATGGTTGAGTTCCACCATGCGATCGCGGACTTTAGTGACCGCCACGAACCAGGACGGCAAAGCCATGTAGATCAGCGGCTCACCGGAGCGCCACGAGTGCGGATAGGAGTGCTCAATAGTTTGATGGCGCACCACCCGTTGCGCTTTTTTAAGATCTTTGATGATCTCCTTGTTGGCATCAAAGACTAGTAAACCCTCATATTCAGGAACGAGGCTGGTGAATTTTCCATCCATATCCACCGGAATCACCACATCGATTCCATGGGCCTGGCAGGCGATCATATCATCTTCACCGAAGGCCGGAGCTTGGTGTACGATGCCGGTGCCGTCTTCGGTTGTGACATAGTCAGCGCCGATGATCTGGAAGGCATGCGGGTGGTCAAGGAAATAATTGAAAACCGGCTCATAGGTCAGTCCGATCAAGTCGGTACCGGGGTGAACTGAGATAATCTCAAAGTCCCCAAGCTCAGCCGCGTAGGAGTCCACGAGGGCTCGGGCTAGTAGGAAATCTTGACCCACAAAATCCGCTGCTCCCGATGGGCCCACCTTGACGCGCACATATTCAACGTCGGGGTTGACCGCAAGTGCCAAGTTGGAGGGCAGGGTCCACGGCGTGGTGGTCCAGGCAATCGCAGCCGCTCCAACAAGATCGGGATTAGCACTACTTCCCTTTCGGAACCCAGTGATCGGCAGGGTAACCGTTAATGTGGGATCTTGGCGCATCTTATAGGAATCGTCGAGACGCGTTTCCTGATTAGATAAAGGAGTATGCTCGGCCCAGGAATAGGGCAGTACCCTAAAGCCCTGGTAGATCAAGCCCTTGTCGTAGAGAGCCTTAAAAGCCCACATGACCGATTCCATAAAGCCGAGATCCATGGTCTTATACCCATTGGCAAAATCCACCCAGCGGGCTTGTCGGGTTACATAGTCCTTCCACTCTTCGGTATAACGAAGAACCGAGGTGGCGCAGAACTTATTGAATTTTTCCAGGCCCATCGACTCGATCTCGCCCTTGTCCTTGATGCCCAGCTGCTTCTCAGCTTCCAGCTCTGCGGGCAGTCCGTGGCAGTCCCAACCGAACACACGGCTGACAAGATTGCCCTGCATGGTGCGATAACGAGGGATAATATCTTTGACGTAGCCTGTCAGAAGATGCCCGTAGTGAGGCAAGCCATTCGCGAAGGGCGGACCGTCATAAAAGACGTATTCCTCCTGCCCCTCTCGCTGGTCGATAGAAGCTTGGAAGGTGGAATCTTCCTTCCAGTATTTCAGTACTGCCTCTTCCATATCGGGGAATCTGGTTGACCCCCCTGTCATATCGACCTTGGGATAAACTTTGCCGAATTCGGACATTCAACGCTCCTTCAAGAAAAACTTGTGGGTTCCACCAGATGCAGGGACGCTAGTGTCGCGCGGTACCACCCTGCTTGAATGCCATCAGCATTCCGCTTCGTTTTTCTTGCTGCGAGGATATGACGGTCCCACCCGCTCAGTTCTACTGAGAGGAAACGCACTTCGGTGCGGTTTTCTCCGTTCTTCCGAGAAGCTCCCCCGGTGATAGCCGAGATCGTTGCCTATAGTGAGATAAATTATAGCGCGTCCTGACAAAAAAAGACCAGTTCCCACCACGAGGTGGAAACTGGCCATTAAGCTAACCGAACTACTCAGCTGGCTTAGCGGAGGTTCGGGACTCCAGCTCAGCAAGCTGCGACTCAAGGAGGGTCTTCAGGCGGGTACGGTATTCGCGCTCGAAGGTGCGCAGCTCAGCAATGCGGTTTTCCAGAGCATTCTGCTGCTGCTTGATGGTAGCCATGGTCTCGGTGTGCTTACGCTCTGCGTCAGCTTGGAGAGCATTAGCCTTGTCCTCAGCGGCCTTAATTTGTGCATCTGCCTGAGCTTGGGCCTCGGATAGAGCTTGGTAGGACTTGGTTTTCGCTTCCTCAAGGAGACGCTCGGCGGTGATATGAGCGTCGTGGACCTGCTTTTCGGAGCGCTCGCGAGCGTCATCCAAAGTAGCCTTAGCGGAAGCCTCAGCTTCGGCTACTTGTTTCTCAGCCGCGGAGCGAGCGTCGTCAAGAAGCGACTTGGACTCGGTCTTTGCCTCGTAGGTCAAGCGGTCCGCCATCTCCTGAGCCATACCAAGTACGCGGGCTGCTTGCATATGGGTATCGGCGGAGGCTGCCTCTCCGCTTGGAGCTGCGATGGTAGCAGGTGCGGATTTCTGGGCGGCAGCAAGTTCGTCCTTTGCGGACTGAGCCTCAGTCTGAGCCTTGCGCACAGCCGACTCTAGTTCGACGAGTTTCTTTTCGTATTCGGCCTTGAGCTGGTTTTCCACCTCGGCTCTTATAGCTGTCTCGTTAGCTCCACTTGGTACAGCCTGAGGAACGATACCCGATTGCAAGTCGGCGATTTGTTTACGCAGATCGTCGTTCTCGTCTTGAATCTCGGCGAGGGTATCCTCAACCAGATCCAAGAACTGATCGACCTCGTCCTCGTTGTAGCCACGCTTACCAATCGGCGGCTTGCTGAATGCGACATTATGCACATCGGCTGGAGTCAGCGGCATGGAAATTTCCCTTCGAGATTCAATCTATTTCGACGTGCTCTGTCGCTCGCCGAACTTACATTTCTTACCTAGAATAACCCACTAAAGTCGCTAAAGGTAATGAAGACACGACTAATTAAAAGTGGACTCCCGTTTATATTAGCCCCTTATTTTGATATGCGCACCAATTTCTATAAGTAAATTGCAGGTTATTACCCCATTGCTTGTGCACTCCCGTGCCTGCCCAACGGTGACTTATGATGAGCGATTACCAAGAAAAAACCCTCCCAGCGCCTCAACGAAAGTCAAGACTAGGAGGGGGATTTGCGAACCTTCACATACTGTTTAGAGCAAAACCGCTATTAAAACCTTGGAAAACGAGAGGGCGAAGAAAAGGATAAGGATGGAAACGTCGAGCGATACGCCACCGAGTGGGAGCGGAGGAACCACTCGTCTGAGCGCCTTGACTGGCGGATCAGTGACCACGAAGGCAGCCTCCGAGAGCCGGTTGAACCAGCTAGGCGCACTGTAGTTTCGAGAGAATGTCACAATCATCTCAACCAGGATGCGCGCGATAAGGACGAAGAGATAAAGTTCGATCGCCCACAACAGGATAATTTTGATAGTTTCCACGGAGAACTTCGGGCCCTTTCACAGATAAACAGGACAAAAAAAGTCCTTGTCTCGGTACACTAGTTAGCCTAGTGCACCGTGACAAGGTTTAAAAAGATGACTTCCACCATCGAGCGCCGAAATTAGTGGATATGTGCAGCCTTCTTCAACTGCTCGCTGTCAAGATCGCAGTGCTCAGGGATAACAGCGAAAATACGGTTCTCTAGCTTAACCATTCGACCACGCAGCGCATAGCAAAGACCTGCGGCGAAATCGACAATTCCTTTGGCTTCCTTGGCATCCAAGGCCGCGAGGTCGAATACGACGGCATCCCCGTCACGGAAGGGCTCACCGATCTTCACGGCATCATTATTGCGGTAGATTTTCACGGAAACTACCGACGCTTCGACACGGGTACGAGTGGCATAGTGATCCTCGCGCTCACGAGCGTAGCTTGGGGTCCGATCATAGCTTTGAGGCTCCTCGAAATAGGCATCCTCAGAGTCATATGGGAAGGAGTCGGGGTCAGCGCCGAAGAAGAATTCTTTGGTGGATTTAAACAAGGACATAGTGGGAACCTTTCGGGTGTGTGCGCCGCGATCTCTCGAGCGCTACTGCGGTGGTGGAAGTATTGTCAAGTACTCAGATTATCGGGTAACAGTGCTGGACATGGAGACAAACACGCCCAATTGTGCGCCTCTATTAACTAGTGATATAAATAACACCCGCCTGACGTCCGGTATTCCCGTCCCGACGATAAGAAAAGAATTGTTGATCACTGATGGTGCATCGGTGATCACAGTCAATCGAGCGTACTCCGAGAGCGTATAACTGGTTTATGATCCCCGCACGCAGGTCCAGGCCCGGGGTCTGTTTAAGAGTTGTTGTACGCGCACCGCTAAGATGTCGTTCCACGTCGGCAGCCATAGCCTCCGGCACCTCATAGAAGTCGCCCGAGGCCGCAGGGCCTATGAGGGCATGCATCCGAGACGGAATTGCTCCAAGTTCTACCATGCGCTCGACAGTACGGCGAACAATGCCATTTCGAGCCCCCATGCGCCCGGCGTGTACCGCGGCCACGAGCGGAGCCTGCGGATCACTCAAGAGAACGGGAACACAATCAGCCACGAGAACACACATACCCAGCTTCGGTGTCGCGGTTATGAGAGCGTCCGTTGCCGGCACAGGTTGGTCTGTTGGATATTCGACAACGGTGATATTGGGTGAGTGGATCTGCTCCATCCACACCAAATTTTGTTCGTCGAGCCCGACTAATCGCGCGAGCCGCGCTCGGTTCGCGCGCACGTTGTCCTCATGGTCACCCACGTGATCTCCGAGGTTGAAGGAATCATAGGGGCTTGGGGAAACGCCTCCACGCCTGGACGTGAAGAACTGGCGCACAGGGCGCGCAGGGAAATCGGGGCCCTGAGGCCCCTCAGGCTTGGGCATATGATCTAGTAACGCATGAAGTCGGGGATGTCGAGATCGTCGTCATCCTCGGGGCGCTTTGGGGTCGGTTCGCTTATACGCGATGTAAATAAACCCCCTTTGCCACTGGAGGTATCCGAGGAGAATTCGTAGCGTCGATGGCGCGCATCATAGCTCTCTTGACTTTCACCGCTTTCACCCGAGCCCATAATCCCAGACGTGGGTGATGGTTCTGGGGTAGGTGATGCAGCCATGGCAGGCTGAGAGTCGGTGGAATTGTTGTCCCCGGTGTTATCGAAACCAGCCGCAATGACGGTTACCCGAACTTCGTCTCCCAGGTTGTCATCGAAGATGGTGCCGAAGATCAGGTTGACGTCTTCGTCGGCCTTTTCTTGAACCATCGACGCCGCCATATTCACTTCCATAAGTCCCAGATCAGATCCGCCTGCCACTGAAATCAGCACACCCTTAGCGCCTTCCATGGTGGATTCGAGCAGCGGGGAGTTAATCGCTTGCTGGGCGGCTTCCATCACACGGTTCTCACCGCTGGCTGAGCCCACGCCCATTAAGGCGGTTCCCGCATTAGCCATCACGGTTTTGACATCATTGAAGTCAAGGTTGATAACGCCTGGAGTAGTGATGAGCTTGGTGATGCCCTGGACGCCGTTGTGGAGCACTTGGTCAGCGGCGCGGAAGGCTTCCATCATGGAGAGGTTCTCGTCTCCCAATTCGAGGAGTCGATCATTAGGGATCACGATGAGGGTATCGCAGACCTCAGCTAGCTTCTCAATACCTTCGATGGCCTGCTTGGTGCGGCGGCGACCTTCGAATTTAAAGGGGCGGGTCACCACACCCACTGTCAGAGCTCCCTGCTTGCGCGCAATAGAGGCGACCACTGGGGCGGCACCGGTTCCGGTTCCCCCACCCTCACCAGCGGTTACGAAGACCATATCGGCACCCTCGAGGGTTTCTTCGATTTCTTTTTTGTGATCTTCTGCAGATTGGCGTCCAACTTCAGGATTAGCTCCGGCGCCAAGGCCTCGGGTGGCCTCGCGTCCGATATCGAGCTTGACGTCCGCATCGGTGAACATCAGTGCCTGCGAATCGGTATTCACGGCGATAAATTCAACACCCTTCAGACCTTCTTCGATCATGCGGTTGACTGCATTGACGCCACCGCCGCCAACACCAACGACCTTCATTACGGCGATGTAGTTATCTGGGGAAGTCATAAAGAAGACTCGCCTTTCTGGAAATTCTTGTGCTCGTATTAATCTAGCTGTCACCCTTTCGGGCTGTGGTCAACCAGAAAGCGTGAAGGTTTGTAGCTTCTATCTTCGCGGACGAACCCAAAAATTCTTGGTACATTTTCGTGGCGTGTCGATACCCTCAACCTAAACTTTAGAGTTTTGACATGCGATTTTAGCGTTGCGGCTCGATATTTCTAAGGGACGACAGAAACGATCGGCGCACCTGAGATATCAATGGTTTGCTCGGGTCGAGTCACCGCTACCGACAAAGCGATTGCTTTATCATGACTATTCTCATTGCTACCCCAAAAAACCCGCTTTCCATCCTTAAGAAGGAGTGCCATACTGCTTGCCGACGGTGCTTGGATCTCCGCAATCGCCGACCGCTCCGCAACGCCAATACTCTCGATTACCCCCAGGATATCGCGGTAGCCCTGGTCATCGGTCACCCCTGTCACTGCAATGAGCCCCTCGGGGTGCGGTTCGACGACAAAGACCCGCCCTTGACGGTCGATGAGGTGATCCCCGTCCTCTTTAGCTTCGTACATCACTGGCTCGTGCTCAACGATTTCGATTGCCACGGTGCTCGGAAGCTGGGTTTTTACTGTGGCCGTCAGTACCCACGGCAAGGCAACGAGATCCTGAGCAATATCCTGGGTATCTACTCGCACCGTATTCGTACCGATCAGCGGATCGGTGACGTTCTGGATATCTTCGGCGTGGGTGTGCTGGCTACCTTGGGAGATAATCTCCTTAACCGTAAATACGGGGAAGAAAAAGGCGATGGCGAAGAGAATGAGGCATATTGACCCTATGCCTACCAAGGTCAGTGATATCTTTTTCGCCATCATCAGATAAATCGATCCTTTCCAGGTCCTAGGCACCGGTGGTTAGCTCGTGTAAAAGGGACGCTCCCAACATGGTCACGCTTCCTGCCCCCATCGTGATCACCAGGTCGCCTGGTTGCAACTGTGGCGCGATAGTGGCTGCGGCTGCGGAAAAATCTGGCACAAAGCTAGCTGGGATAGTCATAGCCGAGGTGATAATCTGTGAGTCCACTCCCTCTACAGCTTCCTCGCGGGCGCCATAAATATCCAAGACATAGGCACGATCTGCAAGCGATAAGGCGCTGGCGAATTCCGAGGAAAATTCTAGAGTACGGGAATATAAGTGGGGTTGAAACACAGCAACCAAGCGTCCGTGGCCTCGAGCGGCTATTCTCTCTCGTGCGGCTTGCAGCACGGCCGCAACTTCCGTGGGGTGATGGGCATAATCGTCGTAGAGATCAATATCGTTGGCACTACCACGGTATTCAAAACGACGGCGCACCCCACCGAAGGCAGAAATTCCGCGAACCAAAGCAGCGAAGTCCCCTCCAGCGGCCACACCTGCGGTCACGGCGGCCGCAGCATTTAGCACCATGTGCTGGCCTGGAATGCTCAGGCTGATAGGCATCGACCGCTCCCCCATCTTCAGCACGGCGGTGGTGTTATCGGTGCCGGTGCTCATCGATTCAACGATCGTATGAGCAATGTCGGGATGCTGTGCGGCTGCCTCTGGTGTGCCATATCCCCATACCACCGTGAAGTCCTTAAAGTCCTCTCCCAACTGTGCGGCAGCTGGATCATCGAGGCAGACAATCAACGTACCTCCGGAATCTATTCTCTCCGCGAAATCGTAAAATACCTGCATATACGCATCATTGGAGCCGTAATAGTCGAGGTGATCGGGCTCCATATTGGTTACTACCGCAATATCGGGGCTATACCGCAACAGCGACGCATCCGATTCATCCGCCTCAGCTATGAAGAACTGGCTGAGACCGTGATGGGCATTCTTGCCTGAATCGCTGAGTTGCCCACCGATCGCATAGCTGGGATCCATGTCCGCGTGGTGCATCGCTACGACGGCCATCGAGGTGGTCGAGGTTTTGCCATGGGTTCCGGCGATGAGGATTTGCGTTTTATCGGCCATCAATTCTCCCAGGAGATCGGAGCGCCGAATCACTGGAATACCAAGTGAGTTGGCGTGCGATAATTCTGGATTATCTGGTGGGATCGCGGCGAATGAGGTGACAACCACAGTAGGGAGCTGACCTGAGAGGGTGAGGTTGTCAGCGGCGTGTCCGACAGCGATATGAGCGCCCAAGGTACGCAAATCACCAAGAGCCGGAGATTCTTTGATGTCCGATCCAGATACCACAAGCCCCCGTTCAAGAAGGATACTGGCAAGCCCTGACATACCGGCGCCTCCAATTCCCACTAGGTGAACTCGGGACAAATCATGTGAGGTGACCATGCTATCTTCCAATTCTTTAACTATGACTATGATCGAGCAACGATATCGGCCACGATATCGGCGATCGTATGGCTGGCATTACCCACCCCAGAGATCTTTGCGGCCTCACGCATGCGCTGCAGTGCATCGGGGTCACGCAGCAATGCGTCCACCGTATCGACCAGGCGGTTGGATAGTTCGTGATCTGCAATAATGCGGGCAGCACCTGCATCAACCACGGCTCGCGCATTAAGCCCTTGCTCTCCGTTGCCATGAGGAAGCGGTACATAGAGCGCGGGGACTCCTGCGGCGGTAATTTCTGCCACCGTCATAGCTCCAGAGCGGCACACGATGAGATCTGCAACCTGGTAGGCAGCCGCCATATCTTCGATATAAGGCACGCTCACCAGGTGTTCCCGAGCAGTGGGAGCGGGATTATTGGGCCCGTGTGCCAAGAGGATCTGATATCCGCGAGCGATAAGCTCATCGGCGTGCTGTTCAATGGCATCATTGAGCGACTTCGCCCCCTGAGAGCCACCGGTGACGAGTAAAGTATGGCGCGTTTCATCGAGGTTCCACAGCGACTGTCCACGCTCACGAGCCGCACGAATATCACTATCACTACCAAGTGATGAGCGAATAGGGATACCGACCACACGCCCGGGCATCCCAGAGCCTTCGACGGCGTTCAACCCTAGGCCACCAATTTTTTGGCCCAGTTTATTGGCTAGGCCAGCCCGTGCATTTGCTTCATGAACCACAAAGGGCAGACCTAGACTGCGCGCCGCTAAATATGCAGGCGCTGCTACATACCCCCCGAATCCCACCACTACATCAATGTCATTATCAGTGAGGATACGACGAGTCTGCCGAATGGTATCCAGGAGCCTGAATGGGAGATTCATCAGGTCTTTATTCACCCGGCGCGGTACGGGTACCGGCGGAATCATGCGCAGCTCGAAGCCGCGTGCCGGTATGAGGTTCTTCTCTAATCCTTTGGGACTACCTAAGGCTATGACGTTATAACCGCGGCTTTTTAACTCCCCCGCCACTGCGAGTGCCGGTTCGATATGCCCGGCGGTGCCACCGCCAGCGACGAGGATATTCACTGTCTTTGTAGTCATAATTGTTCTCAGTTTAGTCTCCATCGCATCGAACCGCTGGTATGCGCTCCGAGGTTGATCTGAAATGGCTTTTGCTCAGAACTATGAGCGGGGATATTCTCGGCGCGGTGATCGCCTGAGCGAGTTCCCGTTCATGTGACGGCGCCCACGAGCCTGTCGCGGTTGAGTTGGCTGTGGCGGAGTCCGACGCTGATTGCGCGCAGGTAGCTGCCGCGTTATTGGTGTGTGGCTTGCCCTTGTTCCCGTCCGAGGGCGTGCAGCGCCTGGGCGGTCGAGGCCCTCAAGGTGGGGTTCAGGGAGCAACAATACCCGGTCGATCCAGGGCCGGCCATTTGCCTGCATCGCTGAGATTGCATCGCTTTCATGACGCGCCGCGCTCGCAACGAGGCCCATGGCGCCCAGAGTAATGATCGCCGAGGTTCCACCCGATGAAATCATAGGCAATTGGATACCCGTCACGGGGAGCAGGGCCACTACGTAGGCGATATTAATGAAGGCTTGGAGCACGACAGCCATGACAAGTGTGGAGGACAGGAGGCTGAGATAAGGGCTGGAAGATTTCTGAGCGATACGCAGCCCGATATAGCCCAACCAAGCGAATAAGGAAATGAGAAGAACTCCACCGATCAGCCCGATCTCTTCACCAACTATGGCGAAGATGAAGTCATTATGAGCCTCTGGGAGGTAGAACCACTTAGCACGTGATTGCCCGATTCCTACTCCCGTGATCCCTCCTTCTGCTATGGAGAGTAGACCTTGATAGGACTGGAAGGATGAATGGGTAGAGTCCTCAAATTTGCCCCAGAAGATATTGAGAAATACCGTAATGCGGTCTTTTCTGAATTGGGTAGAAAACAGCGAGAGTCCGATGACTCCGATGACCAACAGCATCCCCATGGCACCAAGGAAACGGATGTCCACACCCACGAGGAATAGCAAAACCACAACGACGAGCATGAAGCTGATTGCCATCCCAAGGTCGTGCTCGGCGACGATGAGCATCGCCATCACTGCGGATACCACGAGGTACTGGACTAGCGGTTCGTGCATAGAGGTCATCCGCAATTTTTTTCCGGCTAGTTTATCGGCGCCCCACATAACAATGGCAACGCGAGCGATTTCCGAAGGCTGAATGGTCAGCGGCCCTAGGGTTATCCATGACTGCGAGCCCGTTTCCGCTAATCCCGTTCCGACCTGGGGAATGAGGACGAGGATGAGTAGCAAGATGGAAACGGCGAGAATAGCTGAGCTGAGTCGCCTTACTACCTGAGGGCGGATCTTTAAGGCTGCCCACAGGGCTACAAAGCCGAGGGACACCATGGTGAGCTGGTGCAGCGGTAGAGTCCACACGCTATTAGCTTCTCGTTCGGATTTTGCCACGGCCGCACTTGAGACCATGATGAGGCCTATGGTGGCAAGTAGCGCCACCGTTATTAAAATATTGACATAGTCGAAATAGGGTCGTGCGCTATTGTCTTTTAGCCTCATCGTGAGCTGGTGCCAGAGGCCTGGGCGCGCTGTGGACTTCGCTGTCATGGTCTGAACCCTCTTCTCATTGGTGATGCTCTGCTAGGTACTTCTTTGCCGCTTGGCTAAAGATATCCCCTCGCTGGCCCATTCCGGTGTACATATCTAGGCTTGCAGCGGCGGGCGCCAAAATCAGGCTATCGCCGGCGCAGGCTCTGTCACTTAACCAGGCGACAGCGTCGTCCATCGCGATAACGGGATCTTTTTCTGCAATGGAATAGACCTCTATATCAGGCCTATGATGTGCCACAGCACGGGCGATGGTCTCACGATCGACACCAAGAAGTGCTACGGCCTTTAATTGAGCTGCATATTTCTTAACCAAGCCGTCAATATCGGCGCCCTTAAGTTGTCCACCGGCAACCCATAAGATGGAATCGTGACCGGCGAGGGCGGCGTCTGCGGCGTGAGGATTGGTTGCTTTTGAATTATCGATCGCTTGGATGCCTCGCTCGTAAGCGATGACCTGGCCGCGGTGGCCAGCGCTTTGAAAATTCTTTAGAGCGCGAGCGATGGCTTGGGGCTCAACGCCCACAGCGCGTGCAGCGGCGGTGGCAGCTAAAGCATCGTAAAGTCCGGCAGGTCCCGGTGGCTGAATCCCCGCTATGGGAGCGATATACTCTTCTTCGGCAAAAGCTCGGTCACAAATCTTAGAATTACGCACACCTATTTGACCTTTGCGGGGCTCCTCCGCCGTAAAGGTTACGGTAGCCTTGGAGATGAAGGGACGACTAGCGACGTCATCGGCGCCCGCGATCGCGTGCTCTGCGGTGAGAATTTTGGCTTTATCCTCACAATAGGCCTGCATGGAGCCATGCCAATCGAGGTGATCTTCAGCAAGATTGAGCAATACACCCACATGGGGTCTCAGGTCCTCAGCCCAGTGCAGTTGGAAACTCGATAATTCGGCGACCACAATATCGACTCGCTCGCTCGCCTCCAGGGCCTCCGCGATTGATACCCCGATATTGCCCACCGCTTGGGCCTTGGCCCCTGACTCTCGCATCATTGCAGCGAGCATGGAGGTCGTGGTGGTTTTCCCATTAGTTCCTGTGACTGCCATCCATGTGCGAGGAGGTCCAAAGAAGCCAGCCTGATCAAGGCGGAAGCACAACTCCACATCGCCTATGACTGTGACACCGCGCTGAGCGGCAGCGTCAAAAAGTGGAGTGTCAGGGCGCCACCCTGGTGACGTTACTATGAGGGCGGTATCCGCTAGTGCGTGGTGCGCCCGTTCGGGAGTAATACCTGGGACTCCGGTGAGCTCCAGGGCGATGGCGAGTGCGGTCTCATTGGCGTCTACAAGGGTTACGTCATGGCCTTGGTTGCTGAGCAGGCGTGCCATAGCGGTACCAGATACGCCGGCTCCGGTTACGAGAATTGGTCCAGTGATATTCATTTAGTTGACTCCGTAGGAGAGAGATTCGCTGAAGAAAATCGCTAGCCCTACTCCGACGCTGAGCAGAGTGAAGGCCCAGAAGCCCCACACCACATGGATTTCGCGCCAGCCCCCTTTTTCGAAGTGATGGTGCAGCGGGGACATTCTGAAGAATCGCTTCCCCGTGGTGCGGAAAACTGCGACCTGAATGATGACGGAGATGGTTTCGAGAACGCAGATCAAAGCGATGATGATGCCCAGTAATTCGGTGCGGCTCATAACCGAAAGTGCGATCACCATGCCGCCGAGCGCCATGGATCCGGTATCGCCCATGAAGATTCGGGCAGGGTTGCGGTTCCACCACAAGAAGCCGAGGCTCGCCCCAATGCCGCTGGCGGCGATGATGGCTAGATCGAGGGGGTCTCGTACGTCATAACAGCCGGGTACGGCTGCGACACTACAGGAGTTTTGATATTGCCAAAAGGTGATGACGGCATAAGCTGAGAAGACGAGCACTGAGATGCCCGCCGCTAACCCGTCCAAGCCATCGGTCAAATTCACTGCATTCGACCATGCGGCCACCACCAAGTAGATGAAGGGCACAAAAATGATCATGCCCAAGCCCCCACCGAAGGCAAGATCGATGGTGTCTATATCACGCACAAAACTGAGATGAGTGCTTCCGGGACTAAGCCCATCCTCATTAGGGAACAAAACGATGGCGATCCCGAAGCAGATTCCGATGACAGCTTGGATCACTAATTTTTGTGTCTTCGTTAAACCTAGATTGCGCTGACGAAAGATTTTAATATAGTCATCGGCAAAACCCAGTCCCCCGAGCGCAAGGACTAAGGCGAGGGCGATGATGCCACTGGCACTCGGACCGCCATGACCGTTCAGAGCCCCGTAGACCGTGGCGAAAGCATAGGCGAGTACGATGGATACCACAATGGCAAGGCCACCCATTGTGGGCGTACCCCTCTTTGTTTGGTGGGACTCTGGACCTTCCTCCCGGATCTCTTGGCCGATCCCTGAGGCCCTAAATTTGCTTGTTAAGACCCCGGTCAGGCTCATAGCGATGATAAAACTACTAAGCGCGGCAATAATAATCTGGGTCATGGGTTATGTACTTTCCTGGTTATCTTTTATCGTTATGCGGTTATGAGGAAGCAGCCTATCTGCTACCTCCCAGAGGCCCAATGCATGTGAAGCCTTAATAAATACCACGTCGGACTCGTGGCAGATATCTTCGACTCGTGCTGCCGCGGCGTCCGGGGTCATTTCTTGGTAACTTTCTACTCCCCGGGTGAGGGCATGAGAATAGATTGTTGCCGCAGCTGGGTCTTGACCTACCGCTATGACGATATCGATCCCCTGATTGACGGCGTAGTCGATAATCTCGCGGTGGGCGGCAAGTGCTTCATCGCCTAGTTCCCCCATGGCCCCGAGCACTGCGATTACCCGATGAGTGCGCATTGTTATAGCTGCATCGATACCTGAGCGCATAGATTCCGGGTTGGCGTTGTAGCTATCGTTGATGACCACTAGGTTATCCGTTGGGCGAATATTGACATCCATACGGTTAGCTGATGTCCCTTGGTGAGAATTTAGTCCCGCGACGATATCTGCAAAGGCGATTCCCGCTCCCACGGCCGCAGCCGCGGCGGCAAGAGCATTAGAAACCTGATGAGCACCGAAAATATTGAGGTGGATAACCGCGTTTTCGCCACCGTAGTGCAACGTGAACCGGGCCCGTGAGAGCTTATCAAGGCTGATATCACTGGCCCACAGATCGGCCGGCTTTTTCGTGGAGAAGGTGAGAATCCGCGCGGATGTCCTTTGGCGCATCTGCATGACTAAGGGGTCGTCCGCGTTGAGCACGGCTACCCCTTGAGGGTCGAGAGCTTCGACCAACTCTCCTTTGGCGCGAGCAATAATTTCTTTCGACCCAAATTCCCCCATATGGGCGCTTCCTATATTGAGCACCACTCCAATCTGTGGAGGTGCGATCTGAGCTAGGTGAGCGATGTGTCCGAGTCCGCGCGCACTAAGTTCTGCGACAAGATACCGGGTGCTTTCGGTGCAGCGTAAGGCGGTATAGGGGTGGCCAATTTCGTTATTAAAGGAGCCCGGTGGCGCGACGGTTTCTCCCGCGAGTCGCGCAATACTGGCGATGATATCTTTGGTACTTGTTTTGCCGGCCGAGCCAGTAACGCCGATCACGGTGAGTTGGTCAAGACGGGTGATCAGGTGGTGAGCAAGTGTGGCTAAAGCGGCGAGCACACTGCTTACCGAACCGTCCTGGTCGTGCTCTGTGGCATATGAATTGCTATCTGCGGGGCCGATATGCGGGACAACGACCGTGGGTACGCCCGTAGGCCGCAAGCCCATGACGGCCTGGGCTCCCCGCTTCCGTGCTTGTTGTGCGAAGTCATGGCCATCTACGCGGGCTCCTGGTATTGCTAGAAAAAGATCGCCTGGTTTGATTGCCCGCGAATCAAATTCCACTGACCCATCCACGATTTCGGAGCCGGTGGCGTCCACGACAATTCCGCCCACGGCGGTGGCGATCTCATTTAAGCTCATGGCGATCATTTGCGGGATCTCTTTTCCATGGCCAGGGCTAGTTCTTCCCTATCGTCAAAGTGGTGATTGACTCCGTTGACCAGCTGTCCTACTTCATGCCCTTTTCCAGCGATAATGATCGAGTCACCAGGCTGAGCCCAATTCACTGCGTATTCTATTGCGTTTCTGCGATCCCCGATTTCTATGACGTCACCGCTCTCCTTTTCTTCCCGTGCCCCAGTGAGCATGGCCTGTCGGATCTGTGCTGGATCCTCCGAGCGCGGATTGTCATCGGTGACCACCAAAAGATCGCTAAGCCCTGCAGCTATCTGACCCATTACTGCCCGCTTAGATTCATCGCGGTCCCCGCCGCAGCCAAGAACAATGCCCACACGACCCTGAGTTTGTGCTCTCACGGTCTCTAATATGGCCTGTACTGCTGCTGGTTTGTGCGCATAATCAACCACAGCCAGAAAATCTTGACCACCGTCGATACGTTCCATGCGTCCGGGCACCCCGACGGTAGCTAAGCCCTTGACTGCCGCTGATATATCGAGTCCGAGACTATCGACGAGGGCTAGGGCGAGGCCCGCATTCGCGCTATTAAAACGCCCTGGCATAGGAAGGACAACTGGTACCGAATTAAAGCTAAACTCCTGAGATCCCGCCTTGGCACTGCGAATGCCGGTGACCTCATAGTGAGTGCTCTGGCTCGTATAATTGTCCACAGTCCTTAAAGCACGGGCTAGCGAACCCGCTCTGAGCAGTATTTTCTTTCCCCATTCATCGTCGGTGTTGATAACGGCTCGAGATGCGTGGATGGCTGATTGGGGATCGAATAAAAGGGCCTTAGCCTCGAAGTACTCTTCCATGGAGCGGTGGAAATCAAGGTGGTCTTGAGAAAGGTTAGTAAACCCTGCGAGATCAAAATGAACCCCATTGACACGCCCTAGCATAAGAGCGTGGGAGGATACCTCCATAACCACGTGGGTCACACCGCTATCGAGCATTTGGTGGAAAAGGGCTTGCAGAGTTGGGGCCTCTGGGGTGGTAAGTGAGGTAGGCACCTTCACGCCATTAATCCTCGTGCCCGTGGTGCCAATAATGCCAACCTTTTTCCCCGCTGCCATGAGACAAGCCTCTAATAGGTAGCTTGTGGTGGTCTTTCCAGATGTGCCGGTGATACCAATAACGGTTAAATCAGCAGAAGGGTCGGAAAATATATAACTGGCGACGGGGCCGAGAATGGAACGAATATCCTCCACCACTAAAATGGGGCGCTGTTCTCCTTCATCTTCAAGGATGAGCAATCCTTTGCGATCGGTGAGAATAGCTGCTGCCGCGGTGGAGCCTGCAAACTGGGCGCCGTGGACACGGGTGCCTGGTAAAGCGGCAAAGATTTCACCTTCCTGCACCGACGCCGAGTCGAGGCTAATGCCAGTGATCCCTCCCCGTGCTGCGTCTGCGTTCACCAGAGTCGCACCTGCAATGTCGGCAAGAATCGATAGGGTGATTCCTTGCTGCTGATTCTGCACTGTCACTAACCTTCTCTCCACATTGTATTTTTTGCTCGGTAGCCCTATATAAGGGGGATTCGCCGGTTGCTAAGGAACCTGCAGGATCATCGGACCTGAATCGGGGGGACTCAGCGGAATATTATCGCGATCGAGAAGCCAGCTCGCAATATCGTGGAAGAGCGGCGCTGCTGATTGCCCGCCTTCACCGTGAACACCACGTTGCGGCCGATCTAACATAAGGGCCACAACGAAGCGGGGGTCATCCGCTGGAGCGATACCGGCGAAAGTGATCCAGTATGCGGAATTGGAATAGGCCTGGGTGAGGGGATCAACCTGCTGTGCGGTACCAGTCTTTCCGGCGATTTGGTAACCCGCAATCGCTGCCGTGCTACCGGTTCCTTGTTGCAGTCCACTGGGATCGGATTGGGTGACAGAGCGGAACATATCTACCACGGTTTGCGCCGTTTCCTTACTCACTACCCGAACTCTTCGAGGTTCCGGTTGTTCAATAACGGTGCCTGAAGTATCACGGGCTTCAGCGATAATGCGAGGTTCGATACGCTCACCGCCATTAGCGAGAGTTTGATAAACTCCAGCCATTTGAAGCAATGTCCAGCTCATGCCTTGGCCGATGGGAAGATTAGCGAAGGTTCCTCCCGACCACTGTTCGATCGGCGGTAAGAGTCCCTCCGACTCGGCAGGCAATTCAATGCCCGTGGGATGTCCAATGCCAAATTTCTTGAGTAAATCCCCATAGCGCTGCTCGCCAAGACGTTGGGCTAGCATGAGGGTTCCTACATTGGAAGATTTTCCAAAAATCCCAGTAGTGGTATAGGGCACTGGTCCATGGTCCCACGCATCTTTGACGCTGACTCCCGCCATGTGGATGGATCCTGGGACGGTGAGCACCTCATCGGGCGTGCTCACACCATCCTCAATGACGCCGGCGGCAGTAATGATCTTAGCTACCGATCCAGGTTCAAAGGGCTCGGATATCGTAGGATTTCCGAAATTCTTGCCTTCGTCGAGTTGCTTTTGCAGATCACCGGTGTTATCAACGGCGTCCGTATTAGCCATAGCCAGAACTTCACCGGTGTGGGCGTCGAGAACAACTGCTGATGCGCTCTGTGCTAAAGAATTTGCTTTGGCTTGTTCTAGTTGTTGTTGCACATAGGTTTGCAGATCCAAATCGAGGGTGAGGGTAACGCTTCCTCCGTCGACGGGCAGGGTCTTATCGCGACGAGTACCCGGGATGACGGGTCCCCCATTTGAAACATCGTACGTGTACTGGCCATCGCGGCCAGCGAGAAGAAAATCTCGCGAGGCTTCGAAGCCGAACTGCCCCGCACCCTGGGGGCTTACTTTGCCTAAGACATTAGAGGCAATGGCACCGTTAGGGTATTCCCTTAAAAATTTATTCTCCACCACAATGCCGAAGAACTTATCGGCAACCATCTGCGCTATATCTGGGTCTACCCGAGCGACCAGAACCGAGTAGGTACTGTCGCTAGTCAGCGTCTGATAGATCTCCTTGGCGGAGACGTCATGATGGGAGGCTGCGTTCTCGGTGATGATGGAAGCTATTTCTGTTGCATAATTGCGCAGATAGGTATCGACGAGGCCCTCAAGGACGCTATCGCGATCTTTAACGGCTATGCTGCCCCACTTGCCTTCTTTGATCAGATCCATTTTGATCACATAGGGAAGCTCGTCGCGCAATAGATTCGGGTGAACGCTTAACATACTCGATCGCATGGTGAATGCGAGTTTTTTACCTTGTCTATCAACAATCTCCCCGCGCTTTGCATGATCCTCGAATACTCGGGTGCGCTGCTGTTCGGCGCGGGCGGCTAGTTCCGGTCCCCAAGCGATATCGATAAAAGCCATTCGCCCGATAAGAACGACCGCGATCACGACGGTTAATACTCGCACTAGAGCGATCCGCTGGCGCATTGCTTTTTGTGGGGCAGTCTTTTGTGGCGCTTTCTGAGGTCGTTCGGGCGCTAGATTCGGGTAACCGCGAAGCCGGGACGAGCTATCCTCTCGTCCCGGTCGCTGAGATCTCGGCTTATCCACGGCTTATAGAACCTCGAAATACTCTAGTTCCCTGCAGTATAGGGAGCGATATCTGCCACCACGGGACCCTCGATGGGCGCCGTAGTCTGTTGATCCATCGTACCCTGTGTGTGGAGCGGATCGCTGGTGGGGATATTAGACGTCATATACTCATCGTTGATATCGGTGATCGGGCGCGTGCGATCACTAGGGGGTCGCTGTTCGACTACGGTGCCATCGGGATTGCGCACTAAGACACCTGGCTGATCTGGAATCACCATGCCATAGCGCTGTGCTTGGCGGGCAATTTGACCTGTCGCTGCGGCTCGCTCCACGTCTCTATTGAGCGTCTCGAGCTGGTTATCCAAAGTCTGCTGCGCGATCCTTAGCTCGGTGATCCTGAAGGCTTGTTGGGTGGTCACACCAGAGACAATTGAGGCGGCCAGGAAACCGAGCAGAATGAGGAGGGTGAAGCCTACAACCGTATACACCGCGCGTCGATTAGCTTGCGGGCGTTCGATTCGGCGACCACGGTGTGTGAACTGTTGCTTTGAGCCACTCTTATGTTGGAAGCGCCTTTGAGGGGCAGTCACCGTGCGGGTAACCACGGGGCGCTGAGGAGGTGCTAGCGTGCTAAGTCGAGAGCTCTGCATAGACCCCTTGCTTAAGTCGCGAGACTGACCAGTGCGCTTGCGGGGCTCGATGGTCGTTGCATTCATGATCCTATGCCTTCTTTTATTGCTTGCACAGCCCGAACCCGAACAGGGGCGGAACGCGGATTGGTATCAATTTCAGTAGCAGAAGCTTTCTCCGCTCCCCGGGTCAGAAGTTTGAAGCGAGGAGAATCATCAGGCAAATGAACCGGTAGCCCCAAGGGTGTAGTGTCCGCCGTAATTTTTTTGAAGTAATTCTTCACGATCTTGTCCTCAAGAGACTGATAGGCCATAAAGATACATCGCCCGCCTGGAGCTAAAAGATCAGTGATGACGGGAAGTACATTCTCGATGGCTTCGAGCTCCTTGTTCACCTCAATGCGTAGGGCCTGGAATGTCCTTTTTGCGGGGTGACCACCAGTGCGGCGAGTCGCGGCGGGAATAGTGGCATAGAGAAGTTCGACTAGGCGCGCCGAGGTAACAAATGGTGCTTTCTCGCGTTCCTTCACGATGGCCGTAGCGATCTTTCCAGCGAAGCGTTCTTCGCCGTAGGTCTTGAGCAGACGTGCCAAGTCGCCGTGGGAGTAAGTATTGAGAATATCGGCGGCGGTGAGCCCGTCATTGCCATCCATACGCATATCGAGGGGTGCATCGACTCGGTAGGCAAAGCCTCGCTCAATCTGATCAAGCTGCATCGATGACACTCCCAGGTCAAAAAGAGCACCCGTGAGTCCGAATTCTTTTAATAAGGTACACCCAGGGGCATCGGAGGCTCTTAAGAGAGGCAGGAAGCGATCGAAGCGAGTATTGAAGGCGATAAACCTAGAGCCAAAGGGTTTTAAACGCTCACGGGCCTGGTCTAGGGCCCGCTCATCTCGGTCGAGGCCGATAATATGCACGCTTGTAAAGGTGTTCAGAAGGGATTCGCTGTGCCCTCCAGCACCTAGGGTGCCATCAATAATGACGGCGTTATCGCCCATGAGCTCGACAGCGGGACTGAGAAGTTCAACGATCCTGTCTCGCATAACCGGTATGTGGCCGTGATTGGCCGCGGTGTGATCAAACTGAGTAGTGCTGTCAACCACAAGCGTCTCTTTCCCTTGAACTCTTCGTCATGCCAGTCGAGTTGGTGGGGTATACATAGAGCCCCATTCTTCATCCACTGGATTAGATCCAGGCTCTGATGTCGGGGAAGTACACCAGAACGACGATCAAGAATGGAGTTCATATGTACACTCCGCGTACTCGATGCAGCGTTAGAGCAAACCGCCCAAGATATCACCATCGGCAGCTGCGAAGGCTGCTTCAGTTTCTTCTTGGTACGTTGCCCAGGCCTCGGCGTCCCAGATTTCAAGGAAATCCATGGATCCTATGACCACACATTCCTTCACAAGACCCGCATACTCACGGTGCGGAGCCGATAAAGTGATGCGTCCTTGACCATCTGGCCTTTGTTCATCCGCACTTGCTGCGAGGTTACGGATAAAGGCGCGTGCCTCAGGATTCGTTCGCGAAACTTCTGCCGCTTTGCGAGCGCGTTTGACAAATTCATCCTTCGGGTAGACCGCCAGGGAATGGTCTTGCCCTTTGGTCACCATGAGACCGCCGGCTAATTCCTCTCGAAATTTTGCCGGAAGAGTCAGGCGGCCCTTATCGTCCAGCTTGGGGGTATAAGTTCCCAGAAACATGGATGCAGGCACCCACCTTTCTTTTCCAAGCCTCGGTTGACAATCAAGGGGCAGTAATCGTGTGTCCTCCACTTATCTGCGAAGGTTTCCCGTTTACTACGTGCCCCACTCTACCCCACAATCCCCCACTTTTTGTAGCCAAACATTGAATCCACCCTTTTTTTGCGCGCAAAAAATGCTTTTACCTGCGCAGATATGAGTGGGGCAAAATTTTAGCTATAGCCAGTTCACCCCTGGATTCTCCCCCATTGGTATCGTTGTACACCGCTAGTATAAGACACACCCATCATTCACAAGACTTAACAGCAGTCCTCAAAAACCTCATATTTCTGTGGCGAACTGCACCATCATCCACAACTTAACCGAGAACCATTCCAGCACTATCCAAAAAATTTAAAACCCAGCCATTGATGGTGGGGGGAAGTGGGGAGCACAATAAAAACCCCCAAGATTTCTCTTGAGGGCTGAGATAAAAAGCGTTTATTTTTCGAAGCGTTTGCGGAAATTCTCTTCCATACGCGACCCCAAGCCGTCGTCTTTGACCGGCCGTGGTAGGGTTTTCTCTCTCTTCGTTAAACCACTAGAAGCACCATCTCCACTGAGCATCCAGATAGCGCCAGCCACCATCACCACAAAGCCGACAATACTGAGGGCAACCAGCCATAGGGAGATTTGACTAAGTGCTACCCCACCGACCAACATCACAAGGCCAATGACGATAACTGCAAAGCCCCTGAAGCTCAGCGCGCTATGAGCTTCGCCTCGCGGGACCGACTTACCGAAGTGTGGATCCTCCGCCAGCAACGACCGTTCGATCTCCTTGAGTAATTCTTGCTCGTGCTCGGAAAGTGACACGGCGCCTCCCTTGGTACGCAATGCAGCGATATATTGTGAATACAACCAGCATAATGCCTTTTTATCGGGAGGAGCTGCATGAAACCGCTCTCGACATAGCAAAGATTATGCCTTCTTAGTACTACAACGGCCACCCCGAAGCGAAAGTTCCCTTAGCGAACACTTTTCTAGCCACGTCACCCCCCCATCTAAGAAGCCGCTGGGTAGGAGACCACGGTAATCCGATCCACCTCGTTATAAAACTCGGCCACGAGCTCGATGAGCTCATCTAAGACCTCCACGGTTAGCTGGCACTCTAATCCCGATAGAGATCGGCTACGCAATTGCGAAAAGGCTCCGATACGCTGCGCCCACTGCGTAGCCTCGCCGCCCACCATAGCTAACTGAGCAAAAACTGAACGCGGCTTCCGTTTACGCTTCGCCACGACGGTACAGGACACCCACGCAGCCGCAACCTTAATGGATGCCAGGTATGCATATTCTAAGGCGATATCGAGACGACCGTGGTCGCGAGCCTGCACCGCCTCACGGGTGAGCACCTGAGCACGGTTTAAGAAACCCGCGGCACTCCCCTGACCAGCCTGAAAACGTGTACTAGCCGAAACGACGACTCCCATTATCTTTCTCCTTAATCATTCACGCCTTTCGAGCGACGAGACTCAGGGGGCTTATGCCTTTTTAGAACGAAGATTTGCTTGTTGTAGCTCAGATTATCGAATGAGGTGGACTACACACTCCTCATTTTAGAACATATGTTCTAAAATTAAAAGGGGTATTTTCCGCTAAACAAAGTTATCTGCTTAAAAACGTGGTTCCATACAAGGGTGCCTATCTTCTACTCACGCCTGAGCCCTTATGAATTCTCGGTGCTCTGTCCCCAACTGGTCAGTATTTATATCCGTGCGATGAGTTATGGCACAGACGTGCACAACACAGCGATGAAAGCGTGGCGGATTGCCTCCCTCGAAAAAGATTTTCAATCAGTTATCGCGCATGATGCCAGCCACCTTTTGGGCTTTTGTTTTGGCCACCGCGGAGCCCGCCACCAGTGGTGGGACCAAGAAATTCGGCGCGGTTTGCGTGAGCATGGGTCACACCGCTTAGAGGTGCTAGGAGATTATTTCACTATTTCCGAAATTCACGTCGAACCCCGACTCCAAGGACTGGGGATCGGCCACTCCCTCCTCCAACAGCTACTGCACAAGGTGGACTGTGAGTACGCGATACTATCTACTCCCGAAGTGAACGCAGAAGAGAATGCAGCCTTCCACCTGTATAGGAACTTTGGCTTTCAAGATGTACTTCGCGATTTTCACTTTCGCGGCGATGCCCGCCCCTTTGCCATCCTCTCTAAGCAATTGCGCCCCTAAGCCAGTGCAGGCGCTCAGCTCACTACAGACCTGATGAGAGTGCGCTGCTTAAAAAAATGCTGCGCGGTAGCGGATATACCGTAAACTAGTCAGGAAGACTTGGTGACATCCGCCGCAATACGTTAATAATTCGAACTCATTCACCCGCGCGAGGAATCATGAATCAGTACCCTGCAATCGAGGATCTACCAGCTCGTGTTGAAGATAAGCTCCGCCGCTTCTTCAGCGAGCAGCGCGAAGCTATTGCTACTATCGGAGACCCTGTCTCGGAGGCTGTAGGGAAACTGGAAACATTTGTCCTAAGCGGCGGGAAAAGGATGCGACCTCTGTGCGCCTGGGCAGGTTATGTGGCAGCTGGTCATGAGTGTGAAGACGTCGAAGCTGTTATCACTGCCATATCTTCGCTCGAATTTATTCAGGCCTGTGCTCTCATCCACGACGATATTATCGATTCTTCTGATACGAGACGCGGCAATCCCACCTTTCACCGCCTCATCGAATCCACACACCGACAGCGCGGCTGGTCTCGCGATAGCGCTCACTTTGGAGAATCAGTCGCCATCCTCATGGGCGATCTCGGGCTCGTTTGGGCCGACGATATGTTCCACTCCTCTGGGTTAAGCCCCGCTGCCATCACCAGAGCCCTACCGGCATGGCGCGGAATGCGAACGGAGGTTATCGGCGGCCAATTACTTGATATCGCGCTAGAGGCTAGCTCAAGCGAAGATCTCGCCCTAGCCAATAATGTCAATCGTTTCAAAACCGCCGCCTATACCATCGAGCGCCCCTTACATATCGGAGCTGCACTCGGTGATGCCTCGGCCGAACGAATCACCGGTTTGCGACACTTTGGTAGGGAAATCGGTATAGCTTTCCAACTCCGAGACGATCAATTGGGGGTCTTCGGGGATCCTGAGGTTACCGGCAAACCAGCAGGCGACGATCTGCGCGAGGGTAAACGAACGGTACTTCTCGCCACTGCGCTCAAACTTGCTGATCCCGCAACTAAAAAGCGGATTCGAGCTGGTATAGGCAACGTCGTGGACGCTGCAGCTATTAGCCAGCTAACGGCCGATATCAAAAGCACAGGGGCCGATGAAGCAATCGAAGAGCGAATTGACACGATGGTCTCACAAGGACTTCACTATCTGGAGCAGCTTAACCTGAAGCCAGAAGTATTTGAGTTACTCTCGCAGATTGCCTCCCAGGCCACGGCGCGCGCCCTTTAGCCACTGATATGCCTGCCAGCTCACCTTTTTATTCGCACATCACCCAGCTTTCCCCCGCCCGCGCTGGCCTCATCCTCGGCTCAGTCTCTGCTCTCCTGCTTACGCTAGGTTCTTTTGGTGGCGGTGCAACCCAGCGGCGCGACGGGCTACTCAAGCGTCTCGGTTGGGAATTTCTCAGCTTTGGTCACGGAGCAACGTTGTCTAATACCGCGGTGTGGGTGGGCACCATGGGTCTGATAGCGGCGTGGGTTCTTCTCGGACTCTGCCTACCAAGTTATCCCTTTATGCGTAAGGTTATGCTGTGGTGGGTGGTGCCTCTCATTCCAGCAGCTCCCCTTATGTCGCGTGATGTCTACTCCTACCTCATGCAAGGTACTCTGTTGCGCGACGGTTTCGACGCCTACACCCAAGGCCCCGCTGTTAATCCCAATAATTACCTCTTCGAGGTCTCCCATGATTGGCGTAATACCACTACCCCATATGGGCCATTGCATTTATGGTTGAGCAAGGGAATCACGATTCTAGCGGGCGATCAGGTGCTCATAGGTGTCTACCTCATAAAAGCCGTCATGCTGATCGGGTGTGCACTCATAGCTTATGGTGTGGTTCGGCTGGCGCTGATATTCGGTGTAGACAGAAGTTTTGCGCTGTGGATAGGCGTGCTCAATCCTGTCATGCTCATCCATCTTATTGGTGGCCTGCATAATGAGGCCATCATGGTAGGTCTGGTGATGGTCGGCCTCGTGAGCATCTACCGCTTTCCCAATATTGGGGGATTCTATAGCGGTATTGTGCTCATTGCATTAGCGATGTCGCTAAAGGCAACGGCGGGTTTTGTCCTACCTTTTGTGATCTGGATCGCGGTCAATCGCCACAACTCAACAGCTGCTCGGGTGCGCGCCTTTTTCTTGCACGCAACAATCGGAGCACTTCTTAGTGTAGCCGTTCTAGCGTTAATCACCACCGCTTCGGGTGCTTCCTATGGATGGATCCAAGCGCTCACGGGTAATTCCAAGGTTATAAATCCGCTGTCCGTCCCTACCCTTATCAGTGACCAGATCGCGGTTATTGGGTCACTATTTATCGAGCCCTTCCCGTATAACGAGGTTCTGGCAGTGATGCGCCAGATGGGCGTTGTCATCATGGTCGGAGGGTATCTCCTCTGTTGGTGGTGGGGTCGCACGAAACCGGTGGCCGCTATGGCTGTCATGTATATCGTGGTCTTGAGCTTTAATGCAGTGGTATTACCGTGGTACTACGCCAGTATTCTGCCATTGAGCGCGGTGGTAGTTGGACTACGCGAGAGGCCTTTACTCATCCGGGCGCTCGCAGCTTGCAGCATCTTCATTGCGGCCAGCTTTAACGGTTCGGGCAATCACCAACTCTATAATCCGATCTGGGTCATCTGTTGCGCCCTGGTAGCCGTCAGCGCAGCACGGCTTATAAGAATCTAGAGACCCATAGCCTGTGCGCGCCGCATAACTTCGCGCGCTAGATGCCCGTGGAGGGCATCTATAGGACGACCAGGAAGGGAGTCATCGTCAGTGTAGAGATAGGTAAAAATTTCGGTATCGGTATAGCCACCGTCCGAGAGTAGGGCGATAAGACCTGGGACGAATTTATTGGTTGTTCCCTTCGCGGAAAGGAAATCGGCCGGAATTTTTTTGATCGCACCATCGTATACACAGATGAGCCTATGCTCGCCCAACATATCGAATACTCGGGTCACTGCAACACCCAAGCGCTGGGCATATTCAACCACTGTTAGCAATTCGGTATCGGCGGGGATTATCGAAGCTGAAACTTTTTCACTACTCACACAGCTAACATACCAAGACTTTTCTCACTGACGCAGTTTCCGCAACTCCGAGGTTTTAGGGAATAATCGAAAGCATGCAGTTAAACGTTGGCGATATCCTCGAAGACCGGTACAAAATCGAAGCACCGATTGCGAAAGGTGGAATGTCCACGGTTTACCGCTGCCTCGATACCCGCCTGGGTCGGCGCGTGGCCGCCAAGGTCATGAACGAACGCTACGTTAACGACCCTGTCTTTAGACAGCGGTTCCACCGCGAAGCCCAGGCGATGGCGCGCATCAACCACCCTAACCTTGTCGGCGTCTATGATTTCTCCTCGCAGGGGCAACACCTCTACCTCATCATGGAGTTGATCACCGGCGGCACGTTGCGGGAATTACTCGCTGAGCGCGGTCCTATGCCACCGCATGCCGCCGTCGCGGTGATGCGCGAGGTCCTTAAGGGTCTTGATGCCGTCCATCAAACCGGACTCGTCCACCGTGATCTGAAGCCAGATAATATTCTCATCTCGTCCCATCACCAGGTTAAGCTCTCCGACTTTGGTCTCGTGCGCGCCGCCGCCCACGACGGCGATCAGAACTCAATTGTCGGTACGGTTAGCTATCTGTCACCAGAACAGGTTTCCGGTGCCTCCATCACCCCAGCGTCTGATGTGTACTCCGCAGGTCTGGTGCTCTTCGAACTGCTCACCGGAGAAACACCCTTTACGGGTGAATCCGATATGGAAAAAGCGTTTGCGCGGCTCGATATCGACGTGCCTGTTCCCAGCTCTCAAATCAGCGGGGTTCCGAAGCTCATCGATGAATTGGTAGTGTCGTCGTGCTCTTTTAGTCCCAGCGAGCGCTTTAATAATGCATCGGAATTTCTACTCGCACTCGAAGACGTCGCTGAGGAATTGCAGCTTCCTGATTTCACGGTGCCCGTGCCTCGCGACGGTGCGGCCTCGCGTGCCGCTGAAGGCATAATCGAAGACGACAATTCTGCCATGTTCACAACGGCGCTAACTGCTGGAGAGATGAGCGAGAATCCGGTGGATAGCACCACCGTACTGCCAGTAATCGGCAGCAATGAAGAGACTTCCATTCTTGCCACAGAATCAGCCCCCGATTTTGACGCTCTCAACGAGACCACTACCTTTGCTCCCGTAAATAGCGCGCCACGCTATATCCCGGAGCCAGTAACCATCCCATATACCCCACCAGTGACCGCTCACAACCGCGGCAAAGGGCGACTGATTGCGTGGACAATTTTGGCCCTCATTCTCACCATTGCGGTAGCGATCGGTGGGTGGTGGCTTGGTTCCGGCCGCTACGGGGAGATCCCACAGGTCATTGGTATGGAGCGAGTAGCTGCTGAACGAGTACTGAGTGAAGCCGGTTTCTCAACCACCAGCCAGGAGGCCTATGCCAACGATATTCCGGTAGGTTTTGCTGCTGGCACCGATCCTCAAGCAGGTGGACGACAGGTTAAGGGTGACGTTGTCACCCTTTTGGTGTCCAAGGGGCGTCCACGGGTGCCTGATTTTCGGGGAATCGCTAACTACCCTCAGATTCTGGCCAATTACACATTGGCGGCTCAGGAGGGAGAACCAGAATTCTCCTCCGATATCCCAGCGGGTGAGATCAGCCGCGTGGAACCGGAACCCGGCACGGAGGTGCTTACCCAATCGGTAGTCACAGTGCATCGCTCCAAGGGGCCCGAGCCGGTGACAGTACCTGAGGTTAAGGGCCAGACAGGCCCACAGGCGCGCACCATCCTCGAAGAGGCTGGCTTCAATGTCATTATTGAAAAAATCTACGATGAGACGATGACAGATGGCAAAGTGATCAAGAGTGATCCGCCTGCTGGCGAACAAGCGGCGAAAGGTCAGGATATTACAATCTCAGTGTCCACGGCGGTAGTTCTGCCCGAGGTTGTCGGGCTTGACGCTGCCGAGGTTCGCAGCCAATTAGAGGACCTGGGCGTTAAGGTTAAAGCCACTAAACGAGCATCTTCAGCCACCGCTGCGGGCTTTTCTGATCAGGCGGTAGCCACACTCGATCCGCCACCTGGAACACTCATCGACGCCGACGCAGCGGAGGTCACCATCATTGTAGTGTCGAGGATATCGGTTCCCGATTTTGTTGGCTTGAGCGTTGCCGATGCCGCGCGCGCCGCTCGAGACGCTGGACTCAGTTTAGTTGTAGCGTCGAGTGCGGACGACGGAGCAATTGTGACTAAGCAATCACCGAAAGCGGGTAAATCCGTTAAACCGGGCCAGCGCATAACTGCCACCGTGTCCTAGGAAAAAAGAACCCGCCATCTGGCGGGTTCTTTTTTTAATTTCTTAGCATCTCAGCGACTAGGAATGCCAGTTCAAGAGACTGTTGAGTATTCAGACGGGGATCACACGCTGACTCATAGCGACCGGGCAGATCCAAGTCTTGGATATCCTCAGCACCTCCTAGGCATTCAGTGACATTCTCTCCGGTAAATTCGATATGAATTCCGCCGGGGTGCGAGCCTAGTTCGCGGTGGACTTCAAAGAAGCCCTGAACCTCGTCGATAACCTTGTCAAAGTGACGCGTCTTATAGCCATTCGACGATGTAATGGTATTGCCGTGCATAGGGTCAGACTGCCAAATGACCTTGTGCCCTGACTCCTCCACAGCCTCGACGATTCCTGGCAGAACTGAGCGCACTTTGTCGTGTCCCATTCGCGCCACCAGAGTCAGTCGACCCGGCTTAAAGTTCGGGTCAAGCTTGTCTGCATAGGCTACAGCTTCAGCCGGGGTAACACTCGGACCGATTTTTAAACCAATGGGATTAGAGATCATGGCGGCGAAGTTCACATGGAAATCATCGATACCTCGGGTACGCTCGCCTATCCACAGCTGGTGCGCTGACAGATCGTATAAGGAGGTACGACCCTCTTCATCGGTTGCAAGGCGGAGGAGGGCGCGCTCATAATCGACAAGGAGAGCCTCATGGGAAGCAAAGATCGTAGCGTGGCGGAGTGAATCATCGTTGACTCCGCACGCTCCCATAAAGTCCAGTCCGCGCTCGATTTCTTGAGCGAGTGCCTCATAGCGGGCGCCGGCTCGAGATGTGGAGACGAATTCGCGATTCCACTCCATCACTCGGGTGAGATCGGCGGTACCCGAGGCGGTCAAGGCACGAACCAAATTCATGGCAGCCGAGGAGTTTGCATAAGCACGGATCATACGAGCTGGATCATGATAGCGTGACTCGGCGTGCGCTTCGACGCCGTTAACAATATCGCCGCGGTAGTTGGGTAGACCATTTTCGTCGAGATCGCTCGAACGGGGCTTTGCATATTGGCCTGCAATGCGCGCAACCTTCACTACTGGAGTTGACGCACCGTAGGTGAGCACGACAGCCATTTGCAGCAAGGTCTTGATATTGGCGCGAATATGGGGTTCAGTATTGGACTCGAAGGTTTCGGCGCAGTCGCCACCCTGAAGCAAGAAGGCTCGCCCTAAAGCCACATCTCGGAGATTGCTTTCAAGTTCTCTAATTTCGGGGGCAACCACGATCGGCGGCACCGATTCCAGAATCTTGCGCACATTCGCTGCGATGTGCGGGTCCCAGTTTGGCTGCTGATGGGCGGGACGCGCAATGACGTCGTCGAAGATTTCGCGAATGCCATCAGGTAGCGGCGGTAAATCTGGGAGGGCTTCTTTAGGAATATCTACTGTCCAACTCACACCTCTATGTTTATCACGAAAATCACATAGTGACTTAATCCATAGCACCCGATGTCATGACCGCATTCCTTTGATTGAGGGGCATAGCGGCCATGCAGACCTGGAATTTGGCGAGATTATGTCTGGCATCGACTAAAGCATCGTGGTTTCCTGCTGGAAGAGGAGGAAGTTGTGGTTTACCAGCTAATTCCCAGTACTGCTTAAGTTCTCGAGTATAACGTGGCAGATTCTTCGGCATCCCCTGCATATCGCCCCATAATTGAGCAAAGACCACGTGGTCATAGGCCCCGACCCAAGCCCAGAGTTCGATTGATCCGGGGAAACTGCTCATAAATTTCAAAGCTTCTGCAGCAATGCGTTCATTATTCATCCACACCGAGCTAGCGGGGTTGGGAAGCTGGTTGAGTACATGTTCTTTAACCCACGCATTGGCCAAGCGGTGGTCTGCATCAGTGGATACGGCATAGAATTCTTCTCCTGTTTGCGCCACAATGCCGATAGAGACCAGATCAATTGAGGTGCCGTCCTCGATGAACTCGGTATCATAGAAAAATCTCATCTCAGCTGTCCTTTCGACTGGGCCAGAAAAAGATCAATGCCACAGCAACGCACACCATAGGGGCGATAACCGAATTATGGAAATCCAAGGCCCCCACGATCACATAGCCGATCAGCAGCAGGAGGGTCGCGATAATCTTGATCTTCATCGTGAAGCCAAGTGTACTGATTGGGTGCGGGTGCCCCAAAGTGGTAGCGAAATAGGCGGTGGAGTGACCAACCATCTAAGGCCTGGGAGTTGATGCACTCTATGAATCACCCATGCCCCGAGAATGGAACACCCTAGTGCTGCCCCAACCATGAAGTGAGTATGTCCGAAATGCTCGAATGGCAACAGGATGAGTAGACCAAGACTGAGCCCGATGGGGTGACCGAGATAGATCACTAAAGTATGTTGCCCAACACTAGCGAGCACAGTACCTACCAGGGGGATTTTACTCAGTGCCATGGCGGCTATAACTGCTAGAGGTAGGTAGGCTAAGCGGATTCCCACGAACTGTAGCGGCTCCCAGAAGGCAGAGAATTCGATCAATTCAATCTGGTAGGCTCCGACCGCTAAACCTCCAGCCCCAAGGAGATGGCCCGGCTTGAAAGCTGACATGGCAAAGTGCGTTATCCACGGGCGCAAGTAGGCACCTAGAAGAAAAGGGGGTAGGTAGTACAAAAAGCGGTGAATATTTGGGATGGGGAGCTGGATCAGTAGTGGCGTCACAGCGATTATTAAACTCGGGATGAGCAACTGTTGGGATAATCGCCAAGAGCGGCTCAGCCACAAGACACACGTGAAGAGAATGAGCATATACAAAAACCAATACATGGAATGTGCAGCAAATAATAGCTCAGTTAGTTCTCGCAACCCCACTATCCGCCCGCGATGGAGGTACTCGGTCAACAGCACCCATATGGGAGTCCAGAGGATATAGGGTACAAATAGGTACCACAGCCTGTGGGTGAAGAGTTCTTTGGCTGTAAAACGAGTGACTTTCAGGGCAAAAAAGCCCGAAACGAGGAAGAAAAGGGGCATTCTGAGGGGATCGATGAAGGCATTGAGTCGTGCTAAGCCGGTATCTATCCCGCCGGGGACCTCTATTGTGGCGTGGAGGGCTACGACGCCGATAATGGAGATGCCGCGCGCCACATCAGGCCACGGTAGGCGGGCCTTATCCGATGGGGTGCTCACAGTCTTTTTCTCCAGCCACTGGGGATCGTTTTTACAAGTGGCTAAGCATAACAAGGGGCGGGCTCAAAGTAGTAGTTCTGCCCCCAAAATCGGGATTTAAACTTGCGGTTCCGCCCCTCGTGGATAACCTTTTCCTGCGGCTAGGGATTCTTTGACTGTACTGGCATATATATCGACATAATCTGCCTGTGCCAGCTCAACCAGGGTCTTCATAAAATAGTCTGTGAAGGCTCTCTTCGCTTCATGAGTCTCGGGGTCTAAGCCGAGACCTGTTATATAGGCGCGGGCGTCAATAGGCTCGCCGATGCGTAGTCCTACTTTATGTGGTCGAAGAATCCAGGAACCAATGGGGTTGGCCTTTCGAGCACCGATCATAGCCACCGGCACCACAGGTACTCCCAGCTTCAGAGCTATATGTGCCATACCTGTCTTACCGCGATAGATGCGGCCATCTGGAGAGCGAGTGCCTTCTGGATAAATACCCAGGACTTCCCCATTGGTGAGAATTCGCGCCGCGGCTTCCTCTAAAGCTGCCTTGGCGTCTGACGATGTACGATCAAGTGGAACCTGGCCTACTGCATTAAAAAACCACCGCTGAATAGCCCCGATAACGCCGGTACCGGTGAAGTACTCACTTTTGGCTAAGAAGGTCACATGGCGGGAAATCATCAGTGGCAAGTAGAAGGAATCCATCACCGATTGGTGATTGGAGGCTAGTATGACGCCACCTGTGTGGGGAATATTTTCAGCGCCGGTAATCTCGGGACGGTTATAAAGCTTCAGGAAAGGACCCATCACAATATACTTGAATATCCAATACCATTGTTTGCTGGTCATAATCCTTTGAAAGCTCCTGAATAGTCTTAATCCGGCAGGGATGGGTTAACGTAGCGCCGAGCCAAGTCAGCTACGCCTATCATACCCGCATCAGCGCCCAATTCAGCGCATTTCACCTCGGCCACGGGGCGGTGGCCGGCGCCCACCAGATTCTCAGCCATAATCGTTTTCGCAGTAGCCAGATAAAGGTCCGCATCTTGGGAGACTCCCCCACCCAGCAGAATAAGACCGGGGTCAAGGACATCGCCGACGATGGACAGACCCTTGCCCAGCCAGATAGTAAAATCCTTGAGCACCTCGGTTGCTAGCGGATCGCCTTCACGGGCCAGATGCATAATGTGGCGGCCGCTGATTGTCTTATGTGTTAAAGCTGTGGGGAGATGGTGGGGGTGATTGAGGTATTCTCGCGCGGTTTCTTCTAAAGCCGATCCCGAACAGTAGCGCTCCAAACAGCCCTTTTTCCCGCAGGCGCAGGCACGTCCATCGGGAACGACGGTAAGGTGCCCAAATTCCGGAGCGGTGCCGAAGGCCCCGCGATAGATAGTGTTTCGATCCATCAAAGTTGCCCCAATGCCGGTGCCGAGGGCGAATAATACCCAATTGTCCACACCACGGGCTGCACCGAATTGGTTTTCGCCCCACGCTGCCGAATTGGCATCGTGTTCAAGTCGAACCGGCAACCTCAGAGCCTTTTCAAGTTCTCTCTTGGCAGGATAGTCGCGCCAGGAAAGGTGCGGAGCAAAGCGCACGATTTCGCATTCAGGATCTAAGAACCCCGCAACTGCAAGTCCCACCGCAGCAATATCATGGGAGGATTTTAGATGCTCTACCGCCTGGATAATACCTCGCACAAGGGTTTCAGGACTGCGCGGGACGGGAGTAGCTACTGCATCGATGATATGTCCCTCGTGGTCAACCACGCCGGCACGCAGATTGGTTCCCCCGATATCGAAACCGACGGTGAGAATTTCATGCATGACCTTAGACAACCTTTGTACCCACTCTTTGACGTAGATTAATTATTCAAGGATATAACGTCTTGAAGCTTGGCTCTAAATTACTCGGCATAACCCAAAACTGTGCGCAGCCGCCGACCCATGGTATCCCAGGTCCAATTTTCCTCGATATTCCTCCGGCCTGCCTCCCCCATGGCACGACGTCTCTCAGCATCTTCAGCAAGGTAGCACAAGGCTCGAAGGAGCTCCTTCGAATCGTGGACTACAAGACCGCTATCAGCGGTCATGGTTTCCGGGGCACCCCCTGAGTTCCCAGCGATAACCGGCACTTGGCAAGCTTGCGCTTCAAGATAGACAATCCCTAGGCCCTCGACGTCGAGTCCGCCTCCCCTCGTGCGGCAGGGCATGGCAAAAATATCCGCACTCTGCATGAGCTCTACCTTTTCGGTTTCACTGATCCGACCCGAAAAGGTAATAGTTGGTTCATCACCTGCTAACCGGCGTAACCTCTTCTCGTCTCTCCCACTACCAGCAATAATAAGTTGGGCATGAGGATATGCGTGGAGAAATTCCGGCCACACCTGAATGAGTTGATCTTGACCTTTACGCGGAACCAGACGAGAGATGCACACAACCGTCAGAGATTTACTGTGCTGGGTGGGTCGAGGTCTAAATACGTCGTGGTCCACGCCTGAAGGCAGATGCGCAAAGTGACACGAACCTTTTTGCTCGAAGGCAGACGCAAAGCGATCCAGGGTGTAATCAGAGATATAGGTGACGCAGTCAGAGTGTTTTCCTATAGTGCCAAGGAGGGAGCGGGCAACAGGCAGCATGGACCAGCCCACTTCATGCCCGTGAGTGGTAGCCACTACGCGAGTCGCGCCGGCTTCTTTTGCTGCTGCCGCCAAGAGTCCGAGGGGAGCTGCTGCCCCGAACCACACGGTATCGACTGAATATGTGCGAATTATTTGCTGCATCTTTCGGCGCACCCGAGGAGTGGGAAGCAGCACTCGCGCGGAGTCTCTTATGATCGGGTAATTAACCGTAGCGTCATAGAGTGCCGCTTCGTGTTGATCTTGGGTAGAGGCGTAGACAACGATATCGCCCGCAGGCAGGGTATTTACAAAATCGCGCACATATGATTGGATACCGCCTGTGGTAGGGGGGAAATCGTTAGTAACGAGTAGGATCCGCATCAGTATCTACGCGCCCCATAAAACGGCATGGAGTCCATGCTCACTACCTGAACGGGGATACCATAGTCGCTGGCGTGGAGGACTTTGTTATTACCAGCGTAGATGCCGACGTGAGTGGCCCCTGGGTAGAAGCCCACCACGTCACCGGGCTGCAATTCTGCTCGGCTAATTGGCTTACCACCCGACATCTGGGCTTGGGAGGTTCTGGGAAGTACTTTTCCTTGCTGAGCATAAGACCAGACCACTAGTCCCGAGCAGTCGAAAGCGTCGGGGCCGGCGGAACCCCACCCGTAGGGAGAGCCGAGCTTAGTCAAACCCACTTCAAGGGCTTGCATACCGGAGGGATTATCGCCCTCGATACCCGCTAATGTGTAATCTACCGGACCATTCTTCTCCACCCAGCGAGCCCGTTCTGCAGGACTGAGGGCATCAACCTGGTTAATCACCTCGGTGATCCTAGTCTTGAGCTCTTCTTTTTCTCGCTCCAGATCTTTTTGTCGAGCGATGATGTTATTACGCTTAAATTTTGCTTCCTCCAGGGCCTGACGGGCTTCGTTACGCGCCTCGTTAGCCTCGCGTGTAGCCTGCTGCAGGCTTTCTACTACCTTCTCGGTGGTATGGGTCAACGTTGCAAAATAGGCTGAGCGGTCGATGGCGTTTTGGGGATTGTTCGATCCGATAACCTGGGTGACTCGATCTTTTACTGCGCCCCGATATTTCGCCTGAGCAATCGAATTAACACTCCGTTGGTAATCGCGTTGCTTTCTCAGAGCGTCATCGGCGAGCGCCGTGGCCTCTGTAGCGCGGTGCTCGAAATCAGGTAATCCTGCTTCGGCGGCTTTTAGGTCCTCAGCTAATTGCTTGACCTCCTCGTTTTTTATATTAGCCTCTGCGGAGATCTCGCCCATACGCGCGATGAGGTTGTCCACATCACGGTCTGGAAGTTCTTGGGCATTAAGTATTGGCAACCCCAAACTCACGCTAGCAAGCACGGTCACTATGCCGACGGCACGAATGTGCACGATACTCCACCCCTTTTAGGCATATCAGATGAAAGTTAAACCGCCATTTTATCCCATCCCTCATCCAGATGGGACAAAGCGAAAAACCCCGAGCCCCTATGATTATTAGGGCTCAGGGCTTAGAGAATGGGAGCATACAGACTAGTACCGCACTGCCGAGTGGAAGGGCATCGTAGAAATTGCAGTCTCGGAGAGTGGGACACCTTCGGTGAGTGCGTGTATTACCATGCCGTTGCCGGAGTAGATACCGACGTGGGATGCACCTGAGTAGAAGACAACGATATCTCCAGGCTGTAGATCCTGGTAAGACACCGGCTGGCCCGAGGACGCCTGGGCATATGACGTCCGGGGGATGCTCTTACCTACCTGCGAATAGGCCCATGTGGTTAGTCCTGAGCAATCAAAGGCATGTGGCCCGGTTGCGCCCCATACATATGGGGAGCCGATACGAGAGCGAGCTGCATCGACTACTGCCTGTCCGAGGGTTTGGGTTTGTAGCTGCTCGACGCCAGGGAATCCGACGACGGCTGAGTAGTTAGGAACAGAGGCTTGCCCGGCAAGCGATGGGATCCACTGCTCAACACCGGGGATATTAGCGATTCCCGGTATATTCTCGATGCCTGGAATTTCCACTGCAAGATCAGTTCCAGGGACGACGACCTGCGCAGCCTGGGCGGCGGGGTTAACCAAGGTTGCTGCCGCTGCGACGGCGGTTACAGCCGCTGCGTTGCGAGCAGTCGAGTTGGTTTGACGGCGGTGCTTAGCCACGAATTCAGTCTCCAATACTAAATCTCAACCAGCCAAGGAGTGTCCTTAAAAACTGGCGGTCGCTTCGAGAAGATCTCAGTGGGACCAAAGGTAGGAAGAATTTCTCAACCCATGCTTTTTGATTTGTCTCAATAAGGTTACGAAATGATTACAAGTCGTGTCTACTCCTTGGGTGAAAAACCAGCGGATTCAGGAGGGGTGCCCTGCACAAAGAAGGATGAAGGGAATGTTTATGAGACGTTGGTATATTCTCCGGAAAGGCCGTCTACCTGCACATAGGAGCGTTATCAAACCGTTACACTTTTGAGGTCATCCCGTTATAAAACCAACGTAAAAAGTTAATGTGATTTATAACACATTCCGGGAATTGAGGGGTATATCGGCGAAAATGTGCGAAATGCTCACGCTAAACGGCAGCTAGACGCGCCTTTTCTCTAGTTCACTCGAGTAACAGAAATGTACAGACGGCGCACGAGCATATATCCCTTCAGAACCCCTCAGATCCCCCCAGCTCTGCTCAAAAAAGCGGCACAGATCTCTACCTATCACTATCTTCCACATCGTTGGCAGGAAACAGATGTCACTGCCACCAAACTGTGCGCTGTCCACATCCCCTCTACGGTACTGCCAGAGACCTCTCGCAAATGGCCTACTCAGATAGCACGCGTATCGTTTCCACGGCCCCAGGGCGGGGTGTATCTTCCCAGGAGATCTTCGGGCGTTAAAAAAATGACGAGATAATTAAACGATCCCCACCGGGCCGTGTTGCATTCACAACTTGAAAATCGCGCTGGTTTAGATCGCAAACTCCATTACTACCTCCCAATAGCTCAGGAGGTAGGACGGTCATCTTGAGCTTCGTCCTTAGGCCTCGATATAGCGTGGTGGTGACGGTCCCACAACCACAACTCTTTAGACATGCTCCTGCTCGCACTCCCCATACGATCGGCTCGTTCACATGCGGGCATCTATATCGTATTCACCAGGACTCAAATTTAGACCAAATCTACTAAGGGTGTAGTAGAAACTGACGCAGATAATTAACGCGCCTTCTATCTGGCTCACCCGCGCCACAACTGCGCCGTAACTAGGCTTAGACGGGGCGCTAGCCGAATCTTTCGAGGGATATTCCATCGGGCAATTCCCCACTACCCCTGGATGCAGCAAACTTTCGGTTCGGCAACACTTGATTGAGGCCACTGAAAGCCATTCAACCTCAGCTGGTGAGTTGCGGGTAAGTTGATACAGCAAGCAAAAAAGTGGTGTCTCCCTATATATAAGGAGACACCACCTGATAGAGCCTATTTAGATTCGATTGTTATCGATATCCTCTGCCCTATTTGCTTCATTGAGATTTTCCAGCATTTCGACCTGTTCGTGGTGGTTTTCTTCTTCGATTTTTCGAGCCTTTGCAGCAATCTCTGCATCGTCGGGAGTAAAGAAGCTACCACGCCCGGGCTCGCCGGCGAATCCCAGCTGGTTCAGCTGCTTCGGCACAGCGGCACCGGCATAAGGCAGTGGGATGGGGTGTCCATTTTCGTCCACAGGTCCTAGAGGTTGGTGAACTTCGATAAAGGCGCCATTAGGCATGAGCTTGATAACGCCGGTCTCGATACCATGCTCTAGAACTTCACGATCTGAGCGCTGCAGGGCTATACACAGACGATACGTGATGAAGTAGGCCAGTGGTGGCAATACGAGAAGTCCAATGCGACCAAACCACGTCATGGCATTCAGCGATACATAGAAGTGCAAGGCGAAGAGATCGTTACCGCCGGAGAGCGTAAGTACCGCGAAGAAGGTAATACCCATAACTCCGATGGAGGTTCGCACTGGGACGTCGCGTGGACGCTGCAGCAGGTTGTGATGGGCATTATCGCCTGTCACTTTTGCTTCGATGAATGGATAAGAGATGAGCAAAACAACCATTAGACCCGCGACGAGTCCGACCCAGACGGCATTCGGTATGGTGTGGTTGCCAATATACAGCTCCCAAGCCGGCATAACGCGAGCCAAACCGTCGGTCCACAGCATATAGATATCGGGCTGGGAGCCAGCAGATACCTGCGATGGATTATATGGGCCCAGCATCCAAATGGCATTGATCGTGGTCAATCCAGCGAGCAAGGCGAGAACACCAGCGGTGATAAGGCCGAAGGCGGCTGCCTTGATACCGAAGAGTGGGAGGATACGAATTCCCACGACGTTATTTTCAGCACGACCTGGTCCGGGGAATTGGGTGTGCTTCTGGTACCACACGAGCGCTAAGTGTGCAGCGATCAGGCCGAGGAGGATGCCAGGGATAATGAGAACGTGGGCGATATAGAAGCGATCGAGCATGAGGTCGGAGGGGAAGTCTCCTCCGAAGATCAGCCAGTGCAACCAGGTTCCAATAATTGGGAGTCCCACAATGATGGCCGACATAATACGCAGACCAACACCGGAGAGGAGATCATCAGGTAGCGAGTAACCCATGAAACCTTCGGCCATTCCGAGAAGCAGGAGTACACAACCAATGATCCAGTTGGCCTCGCGGGGACGTCGGAAAGCACCAGTAAAGAAGATGCGCAGCATGTGCACGGTCATTGAGACCATGAACATCAGCGCAGCCCAGTGGTGCATTTGTCGAATGAACAGCCCTCCGCGAACCTCGAAGGAGATATTTAATGCGGTGGCGTAGGCGCGCGACATTTCCACACCATTGAGTGGGAGATAAGCGCCGTCATAGATGACCTTCGTAATCGATGGATCGAAGAAGAGGGTCAGATAGACACCAGTCAGGAGCAGGATGAGAAAGCTGTAGAGAGCGATCTCACCGAGCATAAATGACCAGTGGGTCGGGAAGACCTTATTTATTTGGGTCCGCATACCACCAGCGAGGGTGTAGCGGGAATCGATATTATTGCCTATTTCAGCGAGTTTGTTTGTCATTATGACTTACGCTCCCAGAATGCCGGGCCGACAGACTCAATGAAGTCGCCTGCGGCGATGAGGTAACCCTCTTCGTCTACGGTAATCGGCAGCTGTGGCAGAGCACGTGCGGCTGGCCCGAAAATAGGCTTTCCGTAATGCAGAGCATCAAACTGCGATTGGTGGCACGGGCACAGGATTCGGTTCGTTTGCGCTTCGTAGAGGGAGGTTGGGCAACCGATGTGCGTGCAGATCTTGGAATAGGCGTAGTAATCGCCATAGTGGAAATCTTCTTGGCCAGCGCGCTCGATGACCTTTTCAGCGTCCGAGGAGCGCAAGCGAATGAGCATGACCGCGTTGCGAGGGCCATGAATGGAGTGCATCTGATTCTCATAGACGTCCGCCTGGGGGTCGTACAAGTCCCCATCGTTGACGAGGTCAGCAGGAAGTGGGAAAACGGTCTCCATTCCAGCTGCCACTAGATCCTCAGGGCGCATGCGAACCAAGCGGGTCACGCCATGGGTCGTATAGTGCTCACCGGAGGAGCTTTCATGCCTTTCGGCGAGGGCACCAGTGTCACGTCCAAGATAGAGCTTCACTCCCTGCTCGGAGAGTGTCCAGCCGGAGGTCCAGAGTGTACCGTCACCCTGAATGCCGAGTTTGCCGGCTTTCCACGGGTTCTTGATCATGCCGCCTAGTGGGGCGATGATCACTAAGCCAGCTAGCACGCCACCGAGACCGAGGAGACCTTGGATAACCTTACGGCGCCCTAGAGTCGAGGTATGCCATGAGTCATTCAGTAGGGCTACGATGGTGCGGCGATCGACTTCATCTGAGGGGCCATCATGGCGGCGCTGCACCGCGATTTCGTCTGGAACGATGGTCTTCACGTAAATGACCACGCCCATGCCGAGGGACAAAATGGCCAGACCAGCGGTGAGGCCAAGAAGCGGGGTGAAGAGGGTATACATCCACAGCCCGTCATCGCCATGACCCTTATACTGCCACGGCCAAGCGATATAAACGGCCAGGAAGGCCAAAGCAGCTACTATACCTAGACCAAGCCAGATGCCCACAATACGAACAGCACGCTTCTCGGCGGGGTCGTTTTTAATAGGGAACCGTTCCTTGCGGTAGGCAACGGTGACGTCATCGAGCTCCGTGCCAAGGCGCGCAAGTTCCTCGTTGGTCATTGCGTTGAGCTCTTTGTCGCTGAAGTTCTTTGAAGTATTTTCGCTCATGAGCGCGATCCAATCCACATAGCGGCGGCCACGAGGACCACGATTCCTACAAGCCACATCAACATGCCTTCAGCAACGGGGCCGATGCCACCTAAGCTCCAGCCACCAGGAGATGGGGTTTCCTTCGCAGACTTAATGAAAGCAATAATGTCTTTTTTCTCGTCCGCCGATAGCTGCCGATCGGAGAATTTAGGCATATTTTGTGGACCAGTGAGCATAGCTTGGTAAATCTCTTGCTCATTTGCTGGGTCAAGGTACGGAGCGTACTTGCCCGAAGACAATGCCCCGCCGCGCCCAGTGAAGTTATGGCAGGATGCACAGTTGAGACGGAAGAGATCAGATCCGCGCGCTACGTCGGCGGGATTGATTTTGCCGTCGAACTGGTGCCCGCGAAGAGATTCTTGGGCTACCGAACCGTCTTCGTTATAGACGATTTCGGGTCCGCCACCGTTGGCGGCTACATAAGCGGCGATCGCTAGCGATTGCGCTTCATTATAGCGAGGGGTCTTGCGAGCGGCTTGGGCTTCATTGCGCAGCATCGGCATACGGCCGGAGTGCACTTGGAAATAGACCGCACCTGATCCAGCACCGATCAGTGATGGTCCACGATCTTCCACACCCTGCAAATTGGTGCCATGGCAAGTCACACAGGCTAGCTCGTAGAGGTCTTTACCCTCTTGGATCAAAGCCTGCTCATCGGCTTGCGCAGTGGCAACTTGCGGATCTGGGGTGGCAGCGTTTACTAATAGGCCGGTGCCGGTGAGGCCGAAGGCAAGTGCAAGGGCACCAGCGAGGGTGCGCCGCAATTTCCGCTTGCCACGCACCTTCTTCGCGTGGGCGGCCAAGTCGGTTGAGCTCACCGTCTCGGAGTTTGTATGGTTGGTCTCCATCATTTTCCTTATGTCTCGATTATGGAAAGTGAATGGCTGTAGGCCAGGGGGTGGATGATCAGATCATCCATAGATGGCCGCTACGGCCTACTGAATGACGTAAATAGTAATGAACAATCCAATCCAGACCACGTCGACGAAGTGCCAATAATAGGACACTACCATCGCTGCAGTTGCCTGGGCTGGGGTAAACTTTGACATCTTGATGCGCAGCAGAATAACAACGAAGCCTAGAACACCAGCGAGCACGTGGGCTGCGTGGAAGCCAGTCGTAATAAAGAATACGGAACCGTAGACACTGCTAGGGATGGTCAGGCCGTGCTCTACCAAGTGGTAGTACTCATAAGCCTGGCCGAGAAGGAAGATCGTACCTAAAAGGATGGTCAGTGCATACCACCGACGCAACTTGAATACGTCTCCCCTTTCTGCTGCAAAAACGCCGTACTGGGCGGTCACCGAACTCGAAACCAGAATGGCCGAGATGGCTAGGGCATAGGGGACATTAAGGTGATCAGCACCTTCTTGCCAGGACCCGTTACCGATCCCGTTCGCACGCGAGGTGAAATACATCGCGAACAAACCGGCGAAGAACATCAACTCTTGAGACAGGAACACGATCGTGCCCACACTGACCATATTAGGGCGATTCAGTGCGGCTACTCTCGGCGTTGCTGCCTTGTCTGGGTTTCCAATTGCGTTCGTCACATCTATAAGTATGGCTTGTTTCTGTTAGCCCGTCACCTCGCGCGCATGACCGGTTTCTCCGTCTATTGCCTTCTACAACACAGCTCATCATGCATTTTCCCTGTGTTTGCCGATGCGCTTATGCTTAAAAATAGCCATAAGCGCAGGTCACCACAGTTACCCCCCGCAAGGGAACACTCAACGGCGTCCGACTGGTCTATAGCCACTAAGTTACTATTGTGAGCTAAAACACATGTTTCATTCAGATCGGGTCTTAAAACTCATACTTAAGTATGCCCCACGCCTACCTGCACTTTTATCGAAGGACTACCCCCCTTTATTGCCCCTGAAAAATCTCCGGGAACTTTTTTCAGTTTCATCCGACCACAACCACCCCACTAACACTCAGACCCCCACCCGACTATTTCGGGTGGGGGTCTGAGAGAAGAACGAACGGAGAGGAATCAGATCTTTAGTGCTTTTCCTTTGGTAAACCGTATTGCAGGTTCAACATCGTGGTTGTATAAATCAACGCGACGGCACCTAAAGCAATGAGCCAGTAGTGCATAAAGACGATGCCAAAGCCCAGCAGCGCAATGGCCCCGGACATAGCAGCCGGCCAAATGGAGGACGGGGAGAAGAATCCTAGTGTTCCCGCTCCGTCGGAGATCTCAGCTTCCTCCCAGTCTTCAGGAACAACATCCATGCGCACTTCGGTGAAGTGCAGATAGGCACCCAGCATGAGAGCTAGCAGGGTGGCCAAAATCAGGGAGACACCACCCGCCCATTCGAAGTTATAGCCGCCTCCATCAGCAACGAAACGGTTGCCAGTATCGTCGACATACATGGTGGCCAGGAAGTAAAGTACGGACATAATCGCCAAGAAGACGGTTATGGAGTACATGATTCGTGATGATCCGCGCATTTTGTATTACCTCGGTCCTTTATTCGCCCGTAAGCTCACGTACATTATTGCCATCACGGGTTGCAGTGCGCCCTGAGTTGAATGGGCTCGTGGTGATTGCATAACCTGGTTCGCCAATTGCCTCTAATGCAGCTGAATTTGGAGCTTCAGGGTTGCTGCGGCGGAAGTCGAGATAGTCAACGAACTTTTCAGGCGTGACCACTCGAAGCTCAAAGTTCATCATGGCATGGTAGGTGCCGCACATTTCGGCGCAGCGGCCAACGAAGGCACCTTCCTTCTCAATCTTCTCGATCTGGAAACGACGCTCCTGCTTATTCTCCTCGGGATGGGAGTATACGTCGCGCTTGAAGAGGAACTCTGGAACCCAGAATGAGTGGCTCACATCCGAGGAAGCGAGTTGGAACTCGATGGGTGTATTGCTCGGAAGGACCAACACGGGGACCTCGTCGGTCGTACCCAAAGTCTCTATCTCGTCAAAGTGCAAATAAGACATATCGCTCTTCGAGCGCCCGTTGATTGGGTTATGACCACTCGGGTCGATCTTAGAAGCCTCGGCTAGTTCTTGGCGCTCAGTGTCGATTCCGTCGTAAGTCTTTCCGTCGGTGGTGAGTTCAGCAGCAACCTCGCGGTAGCCGAACTTCCAGTTCCACTGGTAGCCGGTGACATCGACAACAACCTGAGGATCTTTATCCAGTGCAGTAACCTTGTCTTGGGTTTGCACGGTGAAGAAGAAGAGCGTCATAACAATAACCACCGGGACGATGGTTAAAAAGAGCTCGACCGGAATATTATATTGGGTCTGACGTGGGAACTCGTCTTTACCGTCTTTTTCGGCCTTCTTTGCCGACCAGGCGAACATGCCGTAGATGAACAGGCCCCACATAATGACGCCGATCGTCCAGGCAGCTACCCATACCCATACCCAGAAGTTATACATTGCGGTTGCTTCGGGTGTAATACCCTTAGGCCAGCCCATAGCGAGGAACCAGCCGAGAGCTCCACCTGGAGCATCGACATTGCACCCCGCAAGGGTTCCAGCACCTAAGGTCAGTACACTTGCTAGAAGTGCTACCCGCCCAAAGCCACGCTTGTGTTGATTAGCCACGCGTGTCTGCCTTCCTTTTCACATTCGTTCAGTTCATCGCAGGAGTACCATTCGCCCACGAGCGGCCGAGAGTATTCCTATGCCTATCTTGACAGAATATCGTATCCAGCGCGCCCGTTAGGAACCCCATAGTCCATTTGTGCTGCTTATTTGGCCGAGAGCGGCATTTTCATTACCCCATTGACGTGGATAATTAGCTAGTTAACCTCGATAAACACGTGACTCGAATCACACTCTGCAGTTGACGCACTCAACCTTTTGAATGCCCACTAAACCGATAGCTCTCTACCCCCACACCTCTCCCCCGCATTTTAGCCAGCGCCCGCCCCACCACGCGCACCGAGCTAAGCCCGGATATATGGAGTAACCTTAGAGACCAGATTTTCTAACCCTGATACTTAGAGTGAAGGAGTCCTTAACTTTCTATGTGCGGCTTACTCGGAATCCTCTCCGCCCACGGCCAAGCGCAGACCTTTGTCTCCGCGATCGAGAGTGCGCTCCCGTGCATGCACCACCGCGGGCCCGACGAGGCTGGTACGTGGCACGATAATGACGCCGTCTTCGGTTTCAACAGACTCTCTATTATTGATCTAGCGCACTCCCACCAGCCTCTGCAGTGGGGGCCCGAAGGTCAGGAAAATCGCTATGCCATGACCTTCAACGGTGAGATCTATAACTACCTCGAATTACGCGAGGAATTACAAGCTCTCGGTTACCATTTCAATACTTCTGGTGACGGGGAGCCAATCGTAGTGGGCTACCACCACTGGGGAGAGAAGGTGGTTGAGCATCTCCGCGGCATGTTTGGCATCGCAATCTGGGACAGCGTGGACCATCAGCTCTTCCTCGCCCGCGATCAATTTGGAATCAAGCCGCTCTACTATGCCACAACCGAGAAGGGTACCGTCTTCGCATCCGAGAAGAAGTGCATCCTTGATATGGCCGATGCACTTGGTCTAGGTCTCGACCTTGATCGCAGAGCCATCGAGCACTACGTGGACCTGCAATACGTCCCCGAACCCGAGAGCCTGCATCAGGAGATAAGGCGACTTGAATCGGGTTGTACTGCTACTGTCCGCCCTGGGGAGAAGCTGGTGCACTCACGTTATTTCCGTCCCCAATTCCCAGCCCGAAAAGTAGGTCCCGCTGGTGAGCAGGAGCTCTTCGATCGCATCACCCACGCCCTGGAAGATAGCGTAGAGAAGCATATGCGTGCCGACGTCACCGTTGGATCCTTCCTCTCGGGTGGTATCGATTCCACTGCTATCGCCGCTCTAGCCAAGCGTCACAACCCTAATCTACTCACTTTTACCACTGGATTTGAGCGCGAGGGTTATTCCGAAGTCGATGTGGCCAGAGAGTCCGCAGAGGCTATTGGAGTTGAGCATATCGTCAAAATTGTCTCACCCGAGGAATACGCCGACGCCATTCCTAAGATCATGTGGTACCTCGACGACCCCGTGGCGGACCCCTCCCTCGTCCCGCTCTACTTCGTAGCCCAAGAAGCTCGCAAGCACGTCAAGGTCGTGCTCTCAGGGGAAGGCGCCGACGAGCTTTTCGGCGGCTACACCATCTATAAAGAGCCGCTCTCGCTGGCACCATTCGAGAAAATTCCGGGTCCCCTGCGCCGTGGTCTGGGGCAGCTCTCGCGCATTCTTCCGGAGGGAATGAAGGGTAAATCCCTACTCGAGCGCGGCTCCCAAACTATGGAGGAGCGCTACTACGGTAATGCCCGCTCCTTTAACTTTGAGCAGATGCAGCGTATCATTCCGTGGGCCCGCAAAGACTGGGATCACCGAGAGGTCACCGCTGGAATTTATGCTCAATCCCAGGAGATGGACCCCGTCGCCAGGATGCAACACCTTGACCTCTTTACGTGGATGCGAGGCGATATTCTGGTCAAAGCCGATAAAATCAATATGGCCCACTCGCTCGAGTTGCGTGTTCCTTTCCTCGATAAGGAAGTTTTCCACGTGGCAGAAACAATCCCCTACGATCTCAAGATCAGCCATGGGACCACTAAATACGCCCTCCGTAAAGCGATGGAATCCATCGTCCCAGCGCATGTGTTGCACCGTAAGAAGTTAGGCTTCCCCGTCCCTATGAGGCACTGGTTAGCTGGCGATGAGCTCTTTGGCTGGGCTCAGGACACCATCCGCGAATCCGACACGGCGGAGATATTTGATAAAAATGAGGTTCTAGCCATGCTCACAGAGCACCGCAACGGTCACAGCGATCACTCTAGGCGCCTGTGGACGGTCCTCGCCTTTATGGTCTGGCATGGAATCTTCGTGGAAAAGCGCATCGATCCTGGTATCGAGCAGCGCGAATACCCAGTCGAGCTATAGGCATTCTCGAGCTATAGGCATTCGAGCGACAAAAAGGGCGCCTGTCAGGGTTTTTACCCTGCCAAGCGCCTGATTTTCGTTAGTTAAAAGAATCTCCACACGCACACGAGCCGCCAGCATTGGGGTTATCGATGGTGAACCCCTGGGACTCGATGGTGTCTTGGAAGTCAATAGTAGCTCCCGAAAGATAAGGCACACTCATCTTATCCACCACGAGTCGGACGCCGCCGATGACGTCTTCCTTGTCACCGTCGAGTGAACGGTCATCGAAAAAGAGTTGGTAGCGCAATCCGGCGCATCCGCCTGGTTGGACGGCAATCCGCAGCGCCAAATCATCTCGATTTTCTTGCTCGAGCAACGCTTTAGCCTTAGCAGCAGCCGCTTCGCTTAAAATAACTCCGGTATTGCTTTGAGTCTGTGGGGCAGTCATGAAAGTCTTTACTCCTTAACGCGGTAATTCCTGATACAACTCTACCGCAGCCATCACATAAGTGTCGGCACTGTTGGTACGTACCTCTATTATGCCTCCTTGAGCCTTTGGCCTGCTAGCCGAATTCTGGTCCCGATACGATTCCCAATGAGGCTCGGTGCAAAAGTTTTTTGTGATGCTTTCGTAAAAGCGGAGCAATATTAGTAGTCTTGATATCGTGAATTCCGATAAACAGCAGCCCGCCGAAGCCCCACGTTCCAAGGCTTATACGCCCAAGAAGGGACGCCCTACGCCGAAGCGCAAAGAAGCTCAAGCGCACCCGGGGACGTTCCAGTCGCGTTATGCCTCTGATGAAGCCTTCCTCCGCAACCGCAAGATGCGGAAAGAGCTGAAAGCTTCCATGACCAAAGAGGAGTGGAAGGCTCATAAGAAGGCCGAGAAGGAAGCACGCCTCGAGCGCAGCCGCCGCACCAAAGAGGGCATGGATCGCGGCGAAGAACGCTACCTCCTCGAACGTGATAAGGGCCCAGAGCGAGCCTATGTACGCGACTATATTGACTCGCGCCGCTATATGAATTCTTTTATGATGCCTTTTGCTCTCATCCTGCTCATTGGCATGGTGATATCCTCCTCTTGGCCTGAGATCTCCTATTTCATCAGTCTCTTTGCCATGGCTGTTATGATCGGCTTGGCCGTTGAAGGAGTCATGCTCGGCCGCGGCGCTGTGGCTGCAGTGCGCGATAAATTCCCAGCCACCGCCGAATCTGGCCTCGCCTTGGGCTTCTATGCTTTCGGCCGCGCCTCTCAACCTCGGCGCTGGCGCACCCCGAAGCCTAAGGTTGCAGCGGGCGATTATATTGGCGGCAAGAAGAAGAAGTAGTACACATGCGTACTCTAATAGTGGGAGGGGCTCGTTCCGGTAAATCGGCTTTCGCTGAAGGCCTGGCTGGTTCGGGCCCGTGCCTGTATATAGCGACTGCTCGTGGAGCTGATGGGGACGAGGATTTTCGCGCCCGAATCTATGAGCATCAACGCCGACGCCCCTTGACCTGGATAACCGAGGACCGCGCGGATATCCGATCCGTTCTCGCCAGCCCCGAGGACTGGATCAAGCCACATACCCCGATTCTTATTGATGACCTCGGCACCTGGCTGAGTGCGCTTATCGACGCCAAAGAGGCCTGGGAGTCACCGCGTGGCTGTGTGGACGCTGAGATTGAGGAATTATGCGCGTTGATTGACGATCTCCCCGACTATTATCCACTCGTTATTGTTAGCCCTGAAGTGGGGATGGGGATCATCCCCCACTTTCACTCCGGGCGACTTTTCCGCGATGAATTGGGCCGACTCAATCAACTCGTAGCAGATATCTGCGAGGAAGTAGTCTTTGTCGTAGCAGGCCAAGCGTTACCCTTGAAGAAACAGCTGACCGACAAAGACCCGAGAAAGGCTTGAGGTTTGAAGGCTTATGCATCCAACTGATTTTTTCCCACGAGTTCACGCCCCCGATAGCGAGGTGGCGCGGCAGGCCGAGGAGTACCAGCTCGCCTTGACTAAACCTGCGGGATCTTTGGGTCGACTTGAAGAGATCGGGATTTTTCTTGCGGCCTGTCAATCGCAGCTACCTCCACGTCCCCTTATCCAACCGCGGCTGGTGGTCTTCGCCGGTGATCACGGTATCGCAGCTCGTCATGTCTCGGCCTACCCGCAAGAGGCCTCCGCACAGATTGCCGATAATATTCGCAATGGTGGTGCTGGGGTCAATGCCATTGCTAATGCTTCCGGTATCGGGATCCGTGTGGTAGATATTTCGCTCAACCATGATGTGTGGGGCGAGGAGCGAGTCTCTCGCTCGAGTGGAATGATCGATATCGAAGATGCGATGAGCGAAGAGCAATTAGTGCGCGCCATCGAGATTGGTAAGCGTATTGCCGATCAGGAAATCGATAGCGGTTGCGACCTCATCATGGCTGGCGATGCTGGAATCGGAAATACCACGATCTCCTCTACCATTATTGGTTTACTCACTAATCACGAGCCTGTTGAAGTTACCGGCCGTGGCGCCGGCTGTGATGATGAAGCGTGGAAGAATAAAGTCAGCGTCGTGCGCGATGCCATGTTCCGTGCGCGGCGCGACAAGGGCGATATTCTGACCGTTATGCGTAAGGTTACCTCTCCCGACCTGGTAGCTATGGCAGCGTTTATAGCTCAGTCCGCGGTGCGCCGCACCCCTATCTTGCTCGACGGTGTGGTGGTTGGTTCTGCTGCCATCCTCGCTGACCGTCTCGCCCCTGGAGCTCGGGCATGGATGCTCGCTGGACATCAATCCGCCGAGCCAGCCCACACCTTCGCCTTAAAATATCTGGGCCTTTCACCTCTCGTGAATCTAGGTATGCGGCTAGGTGAAGGGTCTGGGGCGGCCGCCGCCTACCCGCTGGTCAAAATGGCCTGTCATATTCTCAATGATATGGCGACCTTCGAGCAGTCCCATGTTGCTGGCGCCGATGCCGTCCCCGCCGATCGCTTCTCCAACACTCACTGATAGATGTCCGGAAAAGCTCACTTCACCTCAGGCGAGCATCAACACCCGCTCATCGAGGGCCCACTTACTGCCCTCAGCTGGCTGACGGTTCTCCCCATTCGCGGTGCGGATGTCTATGACAGGGTCACAGGCACTCGAGTCATGCTGAGTTTGCCTCTCGTGGGAGCCCTTTTCGGGTGTATTTCGGCTCTTTTGGCTCTAGCCTTTTCAGCTCTGGGGGTCAGCTCGCTTTTAGGCGCGGTTATTATTCTATTGGGGTGGGAATTAGCCAATCGCTTCATGCATCTCGATGGTTTAAGCGATATGGCAGATGCTTTGGGTTCCTATGCCGATAGCGCCAAAGCTCGTTTGATCTTGGATGACCCTCATACCGGCTCCATGGGGGCTGCTGCGATTGTGTTGGTCTTTATGACCGAGGTTGCAGCGATGTCGACGATGCTCGAACTTAGCTACCCTTTACTACTGGGATTAGCGCCGTGGGCCAGCCGGATATGCACCATGGTGCCTTGTTTGACGAGGTTCAGCCCGATTCGCCCCACGGGTTTCGGTGGCCTGATAATTGGAACGATTAAGCCACTCGCCCTCGCGTTATGGTCACTGATCTTTGTTCTTGTGGCACTATGTATCCAACCGAGCTGGGTTATTATGCTGGCTTACGGAGGAAGTATAGGAATCAGCTACGTTTTGTCGCGCTACTGTGACCATCGTTTGGCTGGGCTCAATGGCGATGCGTGCGGCTTTATCCAACAGGTATCCCAGGCAAGTTTTCTCCTGATCACGAGCCTGGGATTAAGCCTCATTTAAGGCGCGGCTACGAGTGTGTGCAGCCACTGATGGGTATCAGTGAGATCGCCCCGCTGGATTCCCGTGAGGTGCTCACGCAGCTTCATAGTGATCGAACCCGGCCGACCTTCATTAACGGCAAAATCTCCGTGCCGGGAGCGCACTGTGCCCACAGGTGTGATGACCGCAGCGGTTCCGCAGGCGAAGGTTTCCGTCATCATCCCGCTCTTTGCATCGCGCTCCCATTCATCGGTGCTAATCAGGCGCTCTTCGACCTCGTAGCCCATATCGCTTGCGAGTTCGAGCAAAGAAGCTCGAGTAATACCCGGCAATAAAGAGCCAGTGAGTTGTGGAGTGACAATCTTCGGGGCCTTGTCACCGTCGTAGACAAAGAAAAGGTTCATTCCGCCCATCTCCTCAACGTATCGGTGCTCGTGAGCATCAAGCCACACCACCTGGTCGCACCCCTTGTCTGCTGCTTGAGCTTGGGCAAGCAAAGAAGCGGCATAGTTGCCGGCACATTTGGCAAAGCCGGTGCCACCTTTCACGGCACGCACATAGTCCTCGCATAACCAAACAGATACTGGTTTGATTCCGCCTTGAAAATAGGCGCCAGCGGGGGAAGCAATGAGCACAAAGATATAGGAGGATGATGGATGTACGCCCAGGGTGGATTCGGTGGCTATGAGGAAGGGACGCAGATAAAGCGATTCCTCACCTTCGTAGGCTGGTACCCACTGCTGATCCACCGTGACCAATTGAGTGAGGGCTTCAATAAAAAGATCCTTGGGAAGTTCCGGCATAGCCAGTCGGGCGGCGGAGGACTGGAAGCGGGCAGCATTGGCATCGGGGCGGAAGGTTTTGATACTGCCGTCCTTATGCCGATAAGCCTTGATCCCCTCGAAAATGGCTTGACCGTAGTGGAAAACCGACGTCGAAGGGTCGAGGTGCAAAGGGGCGTATGGGGTCACCGTGGCGTCATGCCAGCCGGCCTCCTCAGTCCAGGAGATCGTGACCATGTGGTCGGTGAAATACTGACCAAATCTGGGGTTTTTGTGGATTTCGGCGATGCGCTCTGCGGCGGTTGGCTCGGAAGTTTTATTGATGCGGAATTCTAGGCTACTCATATTTTTAATGTACACCGCTTCATCGACGATCAGCTCAATACCTAATCCAGCGGAATTTTGGTTAAGGTTGGGGATTGGCCGAGAAAATCTCAGCTATTGTGCTTGAATAAAGGAGTCATCGATGAACGAATTATCGTCGCTCATTACTGGTGCGCGGACTCGCGTGCATTTAGAACACTCACTGCCCAATAATACCGAGGCTTTGATCATCCCCGCTTTCGCTGGTGAGGACGGTCTTGAGTTAGCAGCATCTGGGCTTTTCGACGACGAGATCGAGGCAGACCTTCTCGAACTTCTCACCGCGCTGGGTGCGACGGGCAAGAAGATGGAGATTACTAAAATCCCCGCCATCGAAGGTATCGCCGCCGATATCGTGGTGGCTGTGGGTCTTGGCGATAATGACGCTTTTGACGCGGATATTTTGCGGCAGGCGGCCGGAGTCGCAGCTCGCTCGGTCAAAGGGCTCGAATATGTAGCCACCACCTTAGGCATCTTTGGAATTCGAGAAACAGTCGAGGGCATCGTCCTAGGCGCTTACCATTATGACGGCCTTAAAACGTCCTCCCTCACCACCCCTGTCGAAAATGTCACCATCATCAGTACCCGCGAGGACGCACGGGATGACTTCGACCGCGGCCTTATTGCCGCTCAGGCGGTTACTCTGGCCCGCGATCTCGTCAATGCTCCTTCCTCACACCTCTTCCCCGAAAGCTACGCGAACATCATCGACTCGCTGGCTCAGAGCTACGGTCTTGAGGTGAGCATTCGCGATGAACACCAGCTCGCCGCAGAGGGCTTCGGTGGCATCCTAGCCGTGGGCCAGGGTTCGAGCCGCAAGCCGCGCTTGGTGCAATTGAAATACCGCGCACCTCAAGGGCACGAAGACACTAAACATATTTCCTTCGTGGGCAAGGGTATTACATTCGATACCGGTGGTATTTCCATCAAGCCCGGGGCCAATATGGATCTCATGATCACCGATATGGGTGGCTCTGCTGCCGTTATCGCCACAACGATCGCTGCTGCTCGATTAGGCTTAAATGTCAATATCACAACCACTGTCTCTTTGGCTGAAAATATGCCTGGTGGCAATGCCTACCGCCCCGGTGATGTGATTACCCACTACGGCGGAAAAACCACTGAGGTACTCAATACTGATGCTGAGGGCCGCCTCGTCATGGCTGACGCTATAGTCTTAGCCTCCGAGGATAATCCCGATTACCTCATCGATACCGCTACCCTCACCGGTGCCCAGATCGTTGCCTTAGGCGATCGCACCATGGGAATCATGGGAGATACCGAGCTCATTACGACACTCGCCGAGCTGGGCAACGTGGTGGGCGAAGGGGCTTGGCCAATGCCTCTACCGGAGGAGTTGGCTGAAGCCGTAAAATCAGAGGTCGCAGACCTGCGCAATGTGACTAATTCGCGGGCGGGCGGGATGCTTTCCGCCGGATGTTTCCTAAGAGAATTTGTCGGCGACAATATTCCATGGGCTCACGTGGATATAGCTGGCCCATCATTTAATTCTGGTAGCCCATATGGATTCACCGCGAAGCGCGCCACTGGAGTGCCGGTGCGCACCTTCCTAGCCTTCCTCGATAGCCTTTCTTAAACTGATGCTGCAGGTCACGTAAGTACCTGCAGCACCCTAATACTCGCCGCGTTCGAAACGTTCGCGGCGTTCTTTTTGCTCGCGGCGCTTGCGCAAAATTCGCTCTCTCTCAATACGCTCACGCATGCGTTGGGGGTAACCAGTTTCCTCAACATCATAGAGGGCAATACCTAGTTCTTTGGCCACCACATCAATACCCTTAGGACCGCCGATGCGACGGCGGGTAAAATCACCCGATTCATCGACAAGGCACACACTCATTTCGTTAACCAGGGTTTCTGGCTCGATAAAACCCTCGACTAACAGCCGCGATGCCACCCACCCTTTGAGGTAGGCCAGGTCATTGCTGCGGATAGTATCCCCGGGAGCGCGGGGTGGCTTCAGATTTGATTTCGCGCCTTTGCGGCCAAATATATTGAACACAAGGAACAATTGTAGGGGGAAAAATAAGAACTTGCGGACATCCGTGTCACATTTCTGCCATAAAACGGGTACGCTCTAGGGGTATTAAGACCTTTTGTGACTACTGCAATCACACGTTAAATTCATAGGAGCTAAATTAACCATGGCGCACTCCGTTATCATGCCCGAGCTGGGCGAATCAGTAACTGAAGGCACGATTACCCAGTGGCTCAAGGCCGTAGGCGATACCGTCGAGGTCGATGAGGCCCTGCTCGAGGTCTCCACTGACAAGGTAGACACCGAGGTCCCCTCCCCCGTTGCTGGTGTCTTGTTGGAGATCAAGGTCAACGAGGACGATACCGTGGACGTCGGTGAAGTAATCGCCGTCATCGGCGACCCCGATGAAGCTCCAGCTGACAACCAAGACGATGAAAAAGAAGCTGCCCCCGCAGCGGAAAAGGCTCCTCAAAAAGATTCCTCTGCGACATCATCTGCTGGCGCCGTTGATGTGGTGATGCCGGAACTAGGAGAATCGGTCTCCGAAGGCACCATTACCCAGTGGCTCAAGGCCGTCGGCGATACCGTCGAGGTCGACGAGGCCCTCCTCGAGGTCTCCACAGACAAAGTAGACACCGAGGTCCCCTCCCCCGTGGCCGGCACGATCGTGGAGATCCTGTTCGAGGAAGACGATACCGTTGACGTCGGTGACGTCATTGTGCGCATCGGCGACCCCGATGCCGTTCAGGAAGAGACCAAGCCTGAGCCAGAGCCTGAGGCTAAACCAGAGCCTAAAGCTGAAGCCAAGCCACAAGCACACTCATCTGCTGGCGCCGTTGATGTGGTGATGCCGGAACTGGGAGAATCAGTCTCCGAAGGCACCATTACCCAGTGGCTGAAAGCCGTAGGCGATACCGTCGAGGTCGACGAGGCCCTCCTCGAGGTCTCCACTGACAAAGTAGACACCGAGGTCCCCTCCCCCGTGGCCGGCACGATCGTGGAGATCCTGTTCGAGGAAGACGATACCGTTGACGTCGGTGACGTCATTGTGCGCATCGGCGACCCCGATGCCGTTCAGG
>NZ_JANUXS010000012.1:0-1120 GCF_024814365.1 Corynebacterium sp. ES2715-CONJ3 | reverse complement strand
CACCCCCGCATCTACTTCTACTCAAACTTAACCAATGGTAAAGCAGGCTTCTACATCAGGTGCACTGCCGCAACGAGTACGACTAACGGCACTATAAACTTTTCCACCCGAGCGTTCAGCGACGAACTTATACCTGACGCTCGCTTCAACGATGCCGCTAGCACCTGCCAACACTCACACGACAAACTCATCGACCTCATCAACCTCAGCGGAGTCCCATGGCCATGATCACCTTCAACCCCACCACCACACAACAAGTAACCAACATCCTCGAAAGCATCATCGCAAGGAATGAATCCTTCAGCAAACGCCTGCTCGAACACCCCCTCGCTGACAGGCTCGGAGGGTTTTCCACCATCAACGCCCTTAACCAACTCGCCCAAGAATACAGCGAAATCAGCGCCCACCGAGACGGCGGCGCGGCAAGAACACTGCAAGAAATCCTCGCCCAAATCCAATGGAGCAACGAGAACTTTACAACCGGCTGCCAGAAAATACTCTTCACCGATGAAGACCTCGCCCAATCACTAGCAACAGCCATCGGCACATCCGCCCCCGCCCTCTACCCCACCATCAACCACACGTTCAGCACGCTCCCAGAAGCAATAGCGAACGTTCCTTACCCACAGCGCCCTGATAGAAACTACCAAGACTTCACCTACACCGAACCAACAGCAGCACGCGAAGCATCCCTATCATCGCTACTGAGTGGACTCAACGCGACGAAAACACACGACGCCAACACCCTAACCGTCACGTGGAGAGATTACAGCCAAACGTGCCTAGAAACAGCAGAAGATCTTATGGTTCTGGTGTCTCTAATTGAGTCTGAGAACCAAGGGGAATTCTTCGACGCCGCAGTACACACCATCACAGAACTAGCCGAAACCTCCCGCACCATCGCCAACAACAGCGAAACTATGGCATCAGCTGCTGAAAAGGTAGGAGCGATCGCGCCACGAATCACACCAGAAGTCGACGCAGCGATCACCGCAATCGAACAACTACGCAAACGCGGCGCTGAACAAGCAGCCGCCGCCCGCGCAGCAGACGACCCCACCACAGCACGCATGATCGAAACTGAAACAGAACAACACGCACAGCGCATGGAGGAAAACTA
>NZ_JANUXS010000011.1:0-5725 GCF_024814365.1 Corynebacterium sp. ES2715-CONJ3 | reverse complement strand
TTAAGTTTTAGGTCGGCGGTGACTTACTCTCCCACAAACTCCCGTTTGCAGTACCATCAGCGCTACCAGGCTTAGCTTCCGGGTTCGGAATGGGACCGGGCGTACCCCTGACGCAATAACCACCGACACAATCAAAAAACACAATGTGCTGTGTCAGACACTGCATAGTGGACGCGAAACACAACAAAACCTTTAACCCTCTCACAACCAACACTCTAAGACCGACACTAACAGTGCCAACCCTGGGGTGAACCTGGCCGTGATATGCGCAACAATCACAAAGTTGAATCATATATGTGTGTTTGTCGGTGAATTAGTACCAGTCATCTAAACATATCACTATGCGTACAACTCTGGCCTATCAACCCTGTCATCTACAGGGCACCTCAAACGAAACCTCATCTCAAAACAGGCTTCCCGCTTAGATGCTTTCAGCGGTTATCCCTTCCGTACGTAGCAAACCAGCCCTGCCACTGGCGTGACAACTGGCACACTAGAGGTACGTCCGTCCCGGTCCTCTCGTACTAGGGACAGCCTTCTTCAAGTTTCAACGCGCGCGGCGGATAGAGACCGAACTGTCTCACGACGTTCTAAACCCAGCTCGCGTGCCGCTTTAATGGGCGAACAGCCCAACCCTTGGGACCTACTCCAGCCCCAGGATGCGACGAGCCGACATCGAGGTGCCAAACCATCCCGTCGATATGGACTCTTGGGGAAGATCAGCCTGTTATCCCCGGGGTACCTTTTATCCGTTGAGCGACACCACTTCCACACGTAGGTGCCGGATCACTAGTCCCTACTTTCGTACCTGCTCGAGTTGTCACTCTCACAGTCAAGCTCCCTTGTGCACTTACACTCACCACCTGATTGCCAACCAGGCTGAGGGAACCTTTGGGCGCCTCCGTTACTTTTTAGGAGGCAACCGCCCCAGTTAAACTACCCACCAGGCACTGTCCCCAACCCAGATCATGGGCCAAGGTTCAGGTGCTCAATCCGATCAGAGTGGTATTTCAACAACGACTCCACCACACCTAGCGATGCAGCATCACAGTCTCCCACCTATCCTACACAAACCGAACCAAACACCAATACCAAGCTATAGTGAAGGTCCCGGGGTCTTTTCGTCCTGCCGCGCGTAACGAGCATCTTTACTCGTAATGCAATTTCACCGGGCCTGTGGTTGAGACAGCAGGGAAGTCGTTACGCCATTCGTGCAGGTCGGAACTTACCCGACAAGGAATTTCGCTACCTTAGGATGGTTATAGTTACCACCGCCGTTTACTGGGGCTTAAATTCTCCGCTTCGCAACACACAAGGTGTCACTAACAGGTCCTCTTAACCTTCCAGCACCGGGCAGGCGTCAGTCCGTATACATCAACTTCCACGTTTTCGCACGGACCTGTGTTTTTAATAAACAGTCGCTTCCCTCTATTCTCTGCGACCACCACCAGCTCAATCAGTCTGTCACCAGCAGTGGTCCCCCTTCTCCCGAAGTTACGGGGGCATTTTGCCGAGTTCCTTAACCACAGTTCACCCGAACGCCTTAGTATTCTCTACCTGACCACCTGTGTCGGTTTACGGTACGGGCCATATATACACTCGCTAGAGGCTTTTCTCGACAGCATAGGATCACTAACATCCCCAACAAAGGGTACGCATCACGCCTCACCCACAATGTGCAACGGATTTACCTATCACACGGGCCACACGCTTACACCACAATCCAATAAGTGGCTTAGCTACCTTCCTGCGTCACCCCATCACTTGGCTACTACCAACGAAGGTCCCACGCACGCAACACCACACCATAACACCCCGCATAAAAACGGGACATCATAACCATGGGCACGCGGGTGGTTAGTACCACTGATTCACCACTGGGCGCATATATACGGGTACGGGAATATCAACCCGTTATCCATCGACTACGCCTGTCGGCCTCGCCTTAGGTCCCGACTCACCCTGGGAAGATTAGCTTAACCCAGGAACCCTTAGTCATCCGGCGGATACGTTTCTCACGTATCATTCGTTACTCATGCCTGCATTCTCACTCGCACACACTCCACACCCCGTCACCAGAATGCTTCAACGCAGTGCACGACGCTCCCCTACCCAACACCTTCCCCCACAAGAGGAAGGTATTGCCGCGGCTTCGGCGGTGTACTTGAGCCCCACTACATTGTCGGCGCAGAACCACTCGACCAGTGAGCTATTACGCACTCTTTCAAGGATGGCTGCTTCTAAGCCAACCTCCTGGCTGTCTTCGCGATCCCACATCCTTTTCCACTTAGTACACTCTTAGGGGCCTTAACCGGCGATCTGGGCTGTTTCCCTTTCGACCAACGGAGCTTATCCCCCGCAGTCTCACTGCCGTACTCTCACTTCACCGGCATTCGGAGTTTGGCTGACATTGCTAAGATTGTAGTCCCGCTCAACCAACCAGTAGCTCTACCTCCGGGAAGAAACACACGACGCTGCACCTAAATGCATTTCGGGGAGAACCAGCTATCACGGAGTTTGATTGGCCTTTCACCCCTACCCACAACTCATCCCCTCAGTTTTCAACCTAAGTGGGTTCGCGCCTCCACAGCATCTTACTGCTGCTTCACACTGGCCATGGGTAGATCACTCCGCTTCGGGTCCAGAACATGCCACTAACACACCCTCATTAGGATTCGCTTTCGCTACGGCTACCCACACTCATGGTTAACCTCGCGACATGCCGCTGACTCGCAGGCTCATTCTTCAAAAGGCACGCCATCACCCACACAACCAACCCCTAAAGGGAAGGCCACGCACAAGGCTCTGACGGATTGTAAGCACACGGTTTCAGGTACTATTTCACTCCCCTCCCGGGGTACTTTTCACCATTCCCTCACGGTACTAATCCGCTATCGGTCACACTAAGTATTTAGGCTTACCGGGTGGTCCCGGCAGATTCACAGCAGATTCCACGAGCCCGCTGCTACTCGGGGACAAAAGCAACCAGGCCAACACACGCTTTCATGTACAGGACTCTCACCTTCTACGGCAGGCGATTCCACACCACTTCCACTAACACGCATCAGCACCAGCAAGGCGGTGACAGCCACCTTACGCTTCAACCCCACAACCCCGCACACGCAACCACTGTCACGTATCACACGCATACGGTTTAGCCTCATCCACGTTCGCTCGCCACTACTAACGGAATCACAATTGTTTTCTTCTCCTACGGGTACTGAGATGTTTCACTTCCCCGCGTCAACCCCCACACCAGCTATGAATTCACTGGCAGGTGACCACACATAACCATGGCCGGGTTTCCCCATTCGGACATCCTCGGATCAACGCTCTATTGACAACTCCCCGAGGCTTAACGCAGCCTTACACGTCCTTCATCGGCTTAGCATGCCAAGGCATCCACCGTGTGCCCTTCATCAAACACACACAAACTTACAAAATAAAAGAAACACACAAAAGAATAAAGATAAAAATGCTCGCGTCCACTATACAGTTCTCACACAACACACACACCACCACCAACCCCCCAACCAGCAAGCACAACACCAACCAACAACAGGGGGACAAATAGTGACATATCAAGGACAACAAAACACGTGCCATCCCAGACACCCAACAGTGCACCAACCACCACAACCCCCACCCCACCCACAAACGGGTAAGAAACAGGAAACCATGATGAACTATGTTCTTTCGCTATAAAACTTTTTTCGATCACACCCAGGTCATGCCCAGCCCCTCATCTATAAGAGACACGAACAGCACAGATGATGTTTTTATGATGATCCACCCGGATTTAGAAAATAAATAATAAAACTCCTTAGAAAGGAGGTGATCCAGCCGCACCTTCCGGTACGGCTACCTTGTTACGACTTCGTCCCAATCGCCGATCCCACCTTCGACAGCTCCCCCCCACAAGGGTTAGGCCACTGGCTTCGGGTGTTACCAACTTTCATGACGTGACGGGCGGTGTGTACAAGGCCCGGGAACGTATTCACCGCAGCGTTGCTGATCTGCGATTACTAGCGACTCCGACTTCATGGGGTCGAGTTGCAGACCCCAATCCGAACTGAGGCCGGCTTTCAGCGATTCGCTCACCCTCACGGGCTGGCTGCGCGTTGTACCGACCATTGTAGCATGTGTGAAGCCCTGGGCATAAGGGGCATGATGATTTGACGTCATCCCCACCTTCCTCCGAGTTAACCCCGGCAGTCTCTCATGAGTCCCCACCATCACGTGCTGGCAACATAAGACAAGGGTTGCGCTCGTTGCGGGACTTAACCCAACATCTCACGACACGAGCTGACGACAACCATGCACCACCTGTAAACAGACCACAAAGGGACACTACATTTCTGCAGCAAACCTGTATATGTCAAGCCCAGGTAAGGTTCTTCGCGTTGCATCGAATTAATCCACATGCTCCGCCGCTTGTGCGGGCCCCCGTCAATTCCTTTGAGTTTTAGCCTTGCGGCCGTACTCCCCAGGCGGGGCGCTTAATGCGTTAGCTACGGCACAGAAGTCGTGGAAGACCCCTACACCTAGCGCCCACCGTTTACGGCATGGACTACCAGGGTATCTAATCCTGTTCGCTCCCCATGCTTTCGCTCCTCAGCGTCAGTTACTGCCCAGAGACCTGCCTTCGCCATCGGTGTTCCTCCTGATATCTGCGCATTCCACCGCTACACCAGGAATTCCAGTCTCCCCTACAGCACTCAAGTTATGCCCGTATCGCCTGCAGCTCCGGAGTTAAGCCCCGGTATTTCACAGACGACGCGACAAACCACCTACGAGCTCTTTACGCCCAGTAATTCCGGACAACGCTCGCACCCTACGTATTACCGCGGCTGCTGGCACGTAGTTAGCCGGTGCTTCTTATACAGGTACCGTCACAAAAGCTTCGTCCCTGTCGAAAGAGGTTTACAACCCGAAGGCCGTCATCCCCCACGCGGCGTCGCTGCATCAGGCTTCCGCCCATTGTGCAATATTCCCCACTGCTGCCTCCCGTAGGAGTCTGGGCCGTATCTCAGTCCCAATGTGGCCGTCCACCCTCTCAGGCCGGCTACCCGTCGACGCCTTGGTAGGCCATTACCCCACCAACAAGCTGATAGGCCGCGGGCTCATCTTGTACCGAAAAAACTTTCCACCATGACACACTAAAGCATGGTCCTATCCAGTATTAGACCCAGTTTCCCAGGCTTATCCCGAAGTACAAGGCAGATCACCCACGTGTTACTCACCCGTTCGCCACTCGAGTACCCCAGCAAGCTGAGGCCTTTCCGTTCGACTTGCATGTGTTAAGCACGCCGCCAGCGTTCGTCCTGAGCCAGGATCAAACTCTCCACAAAAAAACAAGCAAAAAACCTGCTCTCAAAGGCCGTGAAAAGCCCAATCAAACTAGCAAAAAAACAAAACAACCAGCACACACAACCAACACAACCACCAAAACAAGCAGCCATGCCAACCATGCGCACACAATTGAAAAAACAAAACCCCCTCCCCAACCCGACGGGGCAAAAAAGGGAAAAAAAGGGGCCAAAACATCAACAATCACAGCCAAAAACCGATCATGCCAACAAACAGCTCATATCTTCGGTCAAAAACCAAGCAAGCCACACTCACCGGCCACCAAAAACACCACACCATTCACCAACACAACCCAACTGCAATCAAAAAAAACAAAAAAACAATTGGCACACTATTGAGTTCTCAAACAACACAC
>NZ_JANUXS010000010.1:0-14482 GCF_024814365.1 Corynebacterium sp. ES2715-CONJ3 | reverse complement strand
TAGAGAAGCGATTGATTGTTGAAAAAACGGTGGGTATTTCGGGTGTGAAATACGAGCACCGTACCTCGCGTGCGGGTGATCCGCACGTCCATTCGCATGTGTTGATAGCGAATAAACAATTGTGTCGTGATGGTAGGGTTCGCACGCTGGATGGGGTGAGTTTGTATCATGAGGCGCGTGCAGCTGGCATGGTGTATCAGGCCACGGTGCGCGAGATTTTGAGCCGTAAACTTGGTGTGGAGTTCGGTGAAGTGGTCAATGGGTGTGCAGAGATTGTTGGGCTTGATGATCCGGAGTTGATTGCGGCATATTCGACGAGGGCACGCGAGATTGATCAGTGGCAGGCTGATAATGGGCTAGACACACGTGCGGCTTATGAGCGCGTTGCGCAGAAGATCACTCGCCGTAGCAAGAACACTGACATCTCGTTATACGAGTTGGAAACCGAGTGGACTAGCACTGAATACGGTGCGAGGGTGCGTGAGTTCTTAGCTGGCCTTGAGCCGAATCGTAGGTCTGCTGTTGATGGAGTCATCGAGGATTGTCTTCCGCAGCCATCTCAGATTCTGAGTATGGTTGTCGCGGAGCGTTCTACGTTTACTCGTGCTGATGTGGCGGAAAAAGCTGCTGAGTTGATCCGCCCTGGCGTTGTTACCCCAGGTGATATGACAGCGACTATTGAGCGTCTTGTTGATGCTGCTTTAGACGAGCGCGATATATGGTCGGTGACTCCGGAAAAGTCCCGCGAGCTGGATAACACGCAGCGCGAAGGCTCTCAGAAGTACACCACTATTGAGGTGGTCGATGAGGTAGAGCGCGCTGTTGATATGGCGACCGCTCTTGTTGAGCGTGGTGTTCATGCTGGGATGATCCACCCGGTCGAGGGCGAATTATCGCCTGCCCAGGCTGACGCTATGCGCGCGGTGGTGGCTTCTGACTATCTGGCTTCCGTGGTGGTCGCACCTGCAGGTGCGGGGAAGACGTCTTCGCTGAAGGCTGCGCATAAGGCATGGAATATGGCTGGTAAACACGTCGTGGGGCTCGCGCCGACAGGTAAAGCTGCCGATGTGATGGTCGGTGAGAATGTGGCCGATGAATCCATGACGATTGCCCGCGCTTTTGTTGATACAGATGATCTAACACCTGCGCAGATAGCCGACAGACATGGTTGGAGCCGTGACACCGTTTTGGTGGTAGATGAAGCTGGAATGGTGTCTAACCTGGATATGATTCGCGTGCTGGAGACTGTGACTGCAGCTGGGGCGCGTGTGGTTTTTATAGGAGATCCAGAGCAGTATTCAGCCGTGAAAGCTCGTTCTGGTCTACTGGCTACCTTGTCTTATGAGTTACCTGACGCGGTTGAGCTGAGTGAGGTTTTCCGCCAGCGTGATAGTGGGGAGCGGGAAGCCTCGAAGAGATTGCGGGGTGGCGAGGAAGCTGACGTTATTTATGCTGCCGAGTGGTATAGGCAGCATGGGCGTCTACACGCCGGATCGGTTACTGCCATGATGGACGATGCTCTCGCTGGCTGGTGCGAGGATACTGCTGCTGGAAAACAGTCTTTGCTTGTTGCTGCGACTCGTGACCAGGTCACCGCGTTAAATGCTGCGGCGCAGAGGGTTCGCTTCGAGCGCGGGGAGATTAACTTCGAGAACCAGCTGCGCCTATCTGATGGGCTTAACGTAGGTGTTGGTGATGTGATTTTGACCCGTCGCAATGATGCGCAGCTAGTGGCTAGCAACGGTCATACTGTCCGCAATGGCCAACGCTGGATAGTTGATTCCATTGAAAAAGATGGATCAATTACGGCACATCGGTGTGACTGCGACGATGATTTTGCCACTGTGACGTTAAACAGCCGTTATCTGGCTGAGCATACCCAACTAGGCTATGCCGCTACTGGGCATAGTTCCCAGGGTGTGACCGTTGATGTTGCTCGCGTTGTGGCAGGCGTGGGAAATCTAGATAAGGCCAGCGTTTATGTGCCGATGACGCGAGGACGTGAAGGTAACTTCCTTTATATTTCCGAAACCCAGCCAGGAGACACCGAGACCGGTCACGGCGAAATACACCAAGTTTCACGCCGTGAGTCTAGTGAGTACGCCCGTGATCTACTGGTGTCTGCAGGCATGCGTGAAAAAGGTGATAGGACTCCTCAGGCACTGTTTGGTCAAGCCAAGCAGGATTGGGAACTATTCAAACTAGTCAATCGCCAGACTGTCCTAGATAGTGATAATCCGTTTGTTGGCACCGAGATGGGTGAATATATGCGTGCGTTTGCTGCTAAGCGCGAAGCCCGCTTTATCGACTTCTTCGCCCGCGCGCAGGCCGACAATATAGACGAGGTGGCACGGCAGGAGCGTGCATCGAATAAAAAGGGTGCCAAGCCAGCCAGCGACCGCCTTAAACGCATTGATGCCGAAATAGACCGCGTGCACAACCGACTTGATGAGCTGCGCAAGGAGCGCGACCGGGCGCACCAGCAAGTTGAACGCCTTAGAACGCAATGCGATCAGCAGGAGCGCATGGTGCGGGAGTTGAAAAAAGAAAAGAACTCTAGAGGATTTTTCGGCAGACTACGTCACGGCAAAGATGATCAAGCTGTTCTAGACGAAGCTATACATTTTCGCGACAAGGTGGCCATATATTATGACCAGGCCGTGGTCTACTACGACAGTTTTACCGATCCTATTCGCCAGGTTGAAGTCGAGCTTGCCGAACTGCAATCCCAGCGACGCGCTATTGAAAACCTGAAAAAGTCCCAAAACTTCCTTAACGTACTAGGTATCGGTGCGACAGCACAGGACGCGACAGCATCTCGTATCCATCAGCAAGTAGCCGTTGATAATGGCCAGGATAGCTGGGTTGATAACGCCCCGATGAGTTCTAAGGACGAGGGTCTGGAACTGTAAAAAAAACGCGTGCGCTTTTCCTCCAGAACTCTATGTAAACAATGTTTTCTATAGGTAGACCAGTGCAAATAGAAAATTTTTCCGTTATTCTGAGAATTCTGTGCAAACAATGTTTACACAGGGGCGTGCGAGAGTTCTCGATCCACACCTAGTGTAAATATTGGTTTGCACTAATAAGGCAGTGCCACTGAGAAAAATCTCCACCGCCTCCGGAATGTATGGTAAACATTGTTTACACCGCGGATCGAAAGGACTTTTAATAATGGCTCAACGCCCTCACATTTCAGGACGAGTGGTGTCCGTACGGATGCCAGAAGAGATCATTACACGCCTAGACGCTCTATCCGAGCGCACCAGTCGCAGCCGTGGTTTCTACCTCAAGATGGCAGTCACCGCGATGCTGACACATCTGGAAAAATACCACTGGGAACAAGTCGCAGCAGACTTCGAAGGCAAAAGCATTGAAAACGAGTTCTACCGGATCATGCTCGCTGGACTCTCTGCCGAGACTGACGATAAAGAATACTAAACACAGCTCTAACTGCACTTTTATTTTTACAGAAAACTGTAAACCCGTATGCCTGTAAAACTGTAAAGTAGTATTTACTTAAAGCTGTAAACAGGTAAACGCAATGCTTTATCCACCAAGGAGACGCCATGATTATTACCGCCATTAACGTCAAAGGTGGCGTCGGTAAGACCACCACAACAATGTTCCTCGCCACAGTTTTCGCCAACCGAGGAAAGACCGTAACTGTAACTGACTTAGATCGCCAAGGGTCAGCACTTGAATGGTCCGAACGCGCAGAAGACGGAGGCAGCCCTCTTCCTTTCAAAGTTGAACTCTCCATCCCCAAGCGCGTTGATCGGCAAGCAGCACTCGTTGGAGACGACGAGTTTATGTTCATCGACGTGCCTCCAGGTGATGAGAACGCTATTGAAGCAGCAATCGCAGTTAGCGACTTCATTATCCTTCCGACCCGCTCTGCAGCTGCTGACCTATCCCGGGTGTGGGAACTGCGCGACGCAGTAAACGGAACTCCGCATGCAGTCTTACTGACGTTCGCCCGAAAAGGCACCAGTGCCCTAGACGCCGCGCGAGAGGCACTTGATGCAGAACACATGCCCCGCTTTGAAGCCGAGATTCCACTGCGCGAAGACATGCACCTAGCTTTTGGCTACTGTCCAGGCCCAGACCTACACGGCTACGAGAAGGTAGCAGACGAACTAATGGAGATGATGAAATGAGTACCAGCAAAGAACGTGCCCGCGCACAGCAAGGCCCACGAACCTCTACAAAGAAAGCCGCAAAACCAGCCTCGGCATCTGAGAAGAAAACGGTGCGAGATGCATTCCACCGACCCACAGGACGTGACTACGTCAAAAAAATGACCATCGAAATCGACCGAGAAATCCACGCGGATCTCAAAGTTATTGCTGCCCAAAAAGGCGTGACCATCCGTGAGATAGTTAGCAACTACCTCGAAGAATACGTCCACAATAATAAATAAGGGTTTACAGCAATACAGTTTTACAGAAACTATAAAGCTGTAAATCTGTATACCTGTATTGCTGTAAATAGTGCGTTGGTTATTGCTTCAGACATATCTTCTTCCAGAAGAAAAAATGGGTGGGGTGGCAAATATGCGCACACATCTTTAGTGCACCTAAGAAAAGCGTGATATATGGCAAGCCCTCCATCAGCACAGGTCTCATTCGCGTACCATAGCTAGTAAATGACACCGATGTCATTTAGATGAAAACACCTTAAAAATGAATGAAGGCCACCAGGTAACCGCCTGATGACCTTCGCTTATCAACCAGTCACTACCTGGAAGAAAGCTTGAACATGAGTCTAGCGAATGAAACGCAATACCGCACACTAACACGTGTGTGTGTCAGCAGCGACGAGTGCGCAGGGCTGTTTGATACCCCAGCGAGCACGCTGGACAGGGACGCGCTAGCAGCGCATATAGGCGCGAGCGTCCTCCACGGATCAGTAAACCGCGACTTCGCAAAGAGCTATAACCACATCACAGACCCCACCGGCGCGATTATCCAAAAGCCCCGCTACTACCGCGTAGATTCCCCGGCCTTCGCCAAGTGTGAATACGCCGTATTGACCACTCGGCAAAAAGCAACGGTGATGGTCATAGACGTAGACCAGCCCGGCACCCCGGGCGGGCACCCGTCCAACCTCGCGCCAGCGGTCAAAGAGAAACTAGCCGCCCTTGTCGAAGCCCGCATAGAACCCGCCTGGGTAGGAATTAACCCACAGAGTGGAAAAGCCCAGCTTATTTGGCTCATAGACCCCGTATATGCGGATAAGGGCGGGAAGTCTAGGCACATGGACTTACTCGCAGCAGCCAGCCGAACCCTAGGCGAGCTACTTGATCATGATCCGCATTTTGCCCACCGCTTTAGCCGAAATCCGTTCTACACCGGAAAATCCCCTACCGCTTATCGTTGGTATTGCCAGCATAAGCGAGTAATCAGGCTAGGAGACTTCATAAAGCAGGTACGCGACATGGCAGGACTACCCCAGCACGAGAAGACCCCACGCCAGCAGTTCAGCAGCGGGCGCGAACTTATCAACGCAGTAAAAGCCCGCAGGGAGCAGGCAGAAGCGTTTAAGGCCTTGGCTCAAGACGTTGAAAGCGAACTCGGTGACTCGTTAGACCGCTACGATCCGGAGTTGATAGACGGTGTGCGCGTTCTGTGGATCGTCCCACCAACTACCAACGCAAACGGCGAGCACGTACCTGGCACCGCAGCCAGAGATGAAACCGCTTTTAGGCATGCGCTTAAGACTGGGCATCGGCTGCGCCAAGCCGGGAAGCGACTAAAAGACACACTGATTATTGATGCGTATACACAGGCATACTTGATAGCCCATGAGGTAGGGGGCGCTATGCGTCCAAATGAGCTACCTAAGCAACGCGACCTAATTACGATGGCTAGGCGCGTGCGGGGATACGTCACTACGTCCACTAGTCCCGTCTACACGTCGCAGGGTGCAGCCGAGAAAGCGAGCAGCAGTGAACGTAAAGCCTTAGCCACTATGGGGCGTAGGGGCGGAAAGACCGCAGCCAAACGCTGGGAAGACCCCAACAGCGAATACGCCCAAGACCTAAGAAAGAAACTCGCAGTAGCCAACAAACGCAGAGCTGTGCAAGGGCAGACCACGAGAGCAAGAGTGCAAGCCATTGTCGGACAGACATTCGTAGAAACTGGAAAACTCCCGAGTCGTAAAGAACTTATGGCAGAAACTGGGCTATCAGAAGCTACTGTGAAACGACACCTGCGAGCGTTACGGGCTAGTGGCCTAATACCGGAGTAGGGGGGGGTCACGCCATAAGCAATATACGGTTCACCCGGCGGCAGCCGGGTGGTTAGTTTTCTAGGTTAAAAATCTCTTCAGGATTAACACCTACCTCACTTTAAAAAAAGCTGACCTGCTCCCAGTGGAATAGGGGTGCAATGCCGTAAGCAATATACGGTTCACCCGGTGGCAGCCGGTAGTGGTTAAAGAAAGTCCCTTCCCTCCTATCCTCCGCGCGGAGCGCCCCACACCCCTTGCGGTTTTGCTACCGCGGGGCTTCGCCCCTTGTTGGCCATCGGATACTGCTTCGCGCATCCGATGGATTTTCTCTTGCACGTGCTGCGCTGGGGAAAGGTGTTTTCCCCTTCAACTTTCTTAGGTGCTAGCAATCTAGCAACCTAGCAATCTAGCAATCTAGCAATCTAGCAATCTAGCAATCTAGCAACCTAGCAACCTAGCAAGCTAGCAATCTAGCAACCTAGCAACCTAGCAACCTAGCAAGCTAGCAACCTAGCAAGCTAGCAACCTAGCAAGCTAGCAAGCTAGCAACCTAGCAAGCTAGCAAGCTAGCAAGCTAGCAACCTAGCAATCTAGCAACCTAGCAACCTAGCAAGCTAGCAAGCTAGCAAGCTAGCAATCTAGCAACCTAGCAACCTAGCAAGCTAGCAACCTAGCAAGCTAGCAAGCTAGCAATCTAGCAATCTAGGAGGGTAGTTATTCTTTAGGGGTGAGATTAGCCTTCTTCTTCGAGGGCACGACGTTGGGGTTCCCATTCTGCGGGTCGCGCGTACTTGGTGTAAAGGTCGATCCACGATTGTGAAGGTTACGGAGAACACCAGTTTCAGGGTAGATTAGCGCGTCCCACCGTTCTCGTTGATTACTCATTGTTAGCTGGTTGGTTTCACGCCGTGCCGGTCTATGGCCCACTGGAAGTATTCGCGTTCAGTGGTAAGCCCTGCCATTACTTCGCGTAGCTTTTCCATCGCTTCGTCACTTATTTTCGCTCCGTCCATTTCGCAGTTGGCTCGGGCGTTTTGAAGAAACCGTTCGCGGGCGGGGGGCAGAGTTACCATTGTGTTTAACCACTTTTCCTAGTCCTTGGGCGATCTCAATGATTACCACAGTATAGGTTTCCGCTATCCCACCTTGATAGTCGCGCTCCGCATTGCGTGGTGGCGTCTGGCCTATTGGCTGCGCAAATGTTTGCCGAATCGGGCTTCCAGTCCGGCTTAGTCGCACCCGCTGGGGCACGCGGTTATGCTCAATTCATGCCAGGTACATGGGCCTCAGTAGGTGCTGAGGTCGACAAAGAAGGAAACGTGATAGGAGCGCCTGGATCAGGAGACCCCAATAAACCATCAGACGCGGCCATGGCATCAGCAACGATGTCTTGAGCTACTTCTACGATTTCTTCCTCTGTGAAAAACTGCAGCCATGCTTCGTCCTGTCCAGCGTGCAGATGATCAGCTTGCCTATAAATCTTTCCTGTTGGAATCCACTTCCGAAGAACAGCGAATCCGTAGTCCATGATCTCGATTTCGAAATCGTCATAGTCTTTCCCTTGGAAATTATTTTCCTTCAGGAATTGAACGGGCTCCCTGTCTCCCTGAATCCGTTGTTGTTCCTCTTGGGAGCAGGAATCTTCGACCCATTTCGCTGTATTTTTCTCTTTTGCGATGCTTCCCCCGAAAAGCCATATGTTTCCCCCTTAATGGAATAGCCCAAGGAGATTATACTTGAAAAATACCTCCTGCATAGGAAGGGATCGGGGATCAAATACTTGCGTTAGAACCAGTCTGCACTCTTCAGATTTGCATTCCTATAGACACATAGATCTATGAATGTCGACTTTTGTTAAGCCCGGCCCGATGCCTGCTCCCCAAAGACCGGGTACTTACGTGACGGGGGAGGAAGCTTATCGTATTTAGACGTAAGGTATCGCGCTGGTGCCCATGATTGCTGCAGCAGGCGAGCTATGCATAGTATGGTGACATGGCTCGCCCCCGCCCTATGCAGCGCTACCGCCGCGGACTGGGCACTAGCTCCAGAAACCCACGTATCTTCAACAAGGAGGATGTGCCGATCTCGGACAAGAGAAGGTTGAAGAACCTTAAACCGGTTAGGATCTAGTCTCCGTGATGCCCCAGAGTTCTTTTCTACTGAAGCAAGCAGTCTCTGCAATGGGGGTGCGTCGGCCAGCCTGTCAAGGGCAGATTCAAGAGCATCGACAAGAGCATTAGGATTGCGCTCTCGATCAGTTCTGGTGGACGGAACTACGGTAATAGCCCCGACTGGGCTCGCTACCTTTTCCAGTCTGGGCAAGTTATCCCTAAGGCAGGTGTAGAGAAGAGTGCGTATTCTCTGCCCCTCCTCTGATATCGGAGCTGGACCAGTATCACTGCAGGGGAGCCTCTTTTTGTATTGGTACATATCGCGCAGAGATTGATCAGCAGATCCATTTTCAAGTTTCATGGCGTAAATAATGAAGCCTACGGTGTCCGCTAGCTCTTCCGGGTCAATGCCCTCCGTTTTACGGTGACTGGAGCATTGTGGACAGAGAGGCCAGTGTTCACCCTCTATGCTTCCTTTAATTGCTGTAGCTCCATGGCAGACTCGACAGACGGGAAGAATGAACGAATTAACACTGTGCAGATGGGTAAGGGAAGACAAGTAGATTTCTACCTCTTGATCAAATTGCTTATCGATATTCATGCGAAAAGCCTGGAGCCCGCTTCCGCAGTGGCAATAAGTTCCGTTGCAATCTTGACGGCATCCGCGGGTCCGGAAGCAACATGAGCCTTTCCAGTATCAACATACTCACGCCCCCAGCTTGTTTGGGTTGCCACCTGAGGGGTCAGAATAAGTCCACGGGAGTGTCCTACTGCAGCTTTAGCCTGGTGTCGGGTACCGGATTTTTCAGTCGCCCCCACGACTATCGTGGTTCGACTGTACCCAGACATAACGGCATTGCGCATCGGGAAGGAAGCACGCGAACCTTTAGAGTCGGGAAAGAACTGTGAAATGACTTCCCCTGTAACTTCAATGCGCCTGCGCAGCAGCTGATTAGTAGAAGGATAGGTATGGTCTAGACCCACTCCCATAACTGCAACAGTTCTTCCACCTGCTTCTAGTGCTGCCTTATGTGCGGCCGTATCCACACCCACAGCAAGTCCAGAAACAACAGTGAGTCCAGCTTCAGCGAGGGCACTAGCAATGTCGGTGGCTGCTTGCAACTGACCGGGAGTAGCGTTTCGTGACCCGACAACACTCACGCCTTTTTCGTCGGGGATCGTCTGTCCTACTCGAAAAAGCACTGCTGGCGCCTCATGCACACCTGCGAGCTGTCTAGGATAATCCGGATCCAGAATGCTGGTCACTTGGTATCCTTTTGCCCGCCAGATCTGCAGGTCATTGGCCGCTTGAGTGAAGGCTGCATCTCTCTCAGGGTGAACTATTGTATTCCCAAAGAGTTCCTCAATCAGCACCTCCAGCCCTTGTTCAAGCAGCAGAGAGACACGCGCAGGCTGTGACAGTTTCGACTTTGCACGTATAGAAGCGATCAACCAGATAAGAGAGGCATTACTGCCTTTTTCGTTGGTTAAGAGATCCATTGTGTGCATGCTCCGTATGATAGCTGCACTAGGAGCGATAGGATAGATTCCACTCTTTCTGGAGTGTTTCATTGCAACCCAGCTGTCCACTCCTCCGAACAAATAATGAGCACTTTCCAGCACAGCGTACTGTTAAGTACACTCCAAACCTACAGGCCAGTGCGCCGTAAATGAACTGTAGTATCAAGTCTTAAAATTACTTTCCGTACACATGTAGTCTTATCTCTAAACATAGAACTACACACGGAGAGTGACAATGCTTATCGGATACATCAGAGTCTCTACCGCCGAGCAGAATCCACAGCGACAAATCGAAGAACTCACCCACAACGCTGGCACCGAAAAAAACTTCATTGAACACCTCAGCGGAAAAGGAAAAAATAACCGACCCGTTCTCAATGAGTGCCTATCCTATATCCGGGACGGGGATGTTCTCATCGTCTCGTCCATTGACCGCTTAGCCCGGTCAATGGCGGATCTCCGACAAATCGTAGACCACGTGGTAGACAAGGGAGCAGCAGTGCGCTTCCTCCACGAAAACCTCACCTTCTCAGCAGACAGTTCCGACCCGAGAGCCGATCTCATGCTCAGTATCCTTGGGGCCTTCGCGGAATTCGAACGCGCGATCATCCGGGAGCGCCAAGCAGAAGGCATTGCCCTCGCGAAAAAGAGAGGGGTTTATAAAGGACGTAAGAAAGCGCTGAGCGCTGAACAAGTTGAAGAAGCGAAACGGAAAATAGCGGCAGGGGAAACAAAAGCGGCTGTTTCACGCGCCTACGGTATCGCCAGATCAACTCTGTATGCAGCATTATCCGAAGCGGAAAGCGAGTAATGTAACTGGTAAAAAAATTTTGCTGCTGCGTAAAAGGAACACATACTAAATGACCGCCCCCATGCTTGATCGCACAACTATTCGTCACAACCTCACCGAATTCAAAGTGCGGTGGCTGGAGAAAATTCAGGAGTGGAAGACCGAAAACCGGCAAGCCACCGAGTCCAGCCATGACCAACAATTTTGGGCAGGACTACTTGCCTGCTTCGGGATCAACGCGCAAGAGCTTTATATCTATCAGCGATCAGCCAAACGCGCATCAACCGGGCGAACCGGAAAGATTGATATGTTCATCCCCGGCAAAGTCATCGGCGAAGCGAAATCATTAGGTAAAGGCGTAGCTGATGCGTATGACCAAGCCATTGATTATCTACTTGGTGGCACCATTCCGAATTCCCAGATGCCCGAGTACGTGCTGTGCAGCGACTTCGAGACCATTCGAGTGAGCAAGCTCAGCCACACTGGACGGGTAGACACATCATCGTGGGATGAGACATTCCCCTTGGACGAACTAGATGAGCATGTCGATCAGCTGGTGTTCTTGGCTGATTATGAAACCTCCGCGTATCGCAGTGAGGAATCAGCATCACTTGAGGCTTCCAGGTTGATGGTGGACTTGTTTAAGGCCATGAACGGCGATGATGTTGATGAGGGCGTGGGGGAGGAGGCCCCGAGGAACCCCGAGGATGAGGACGCGCGCGTTCAACAAACTTCGGTCTATCTCACCCGGTTGCTGTTCCTATTGTTTGGTGATGATTCTGATCTGTGGGAACCTCGTCACCTATTTGCTGATTTTATTGCTAATGAGACCACACCCGAGAACTTGGGAGTGCAGCTCAATGCGCTGTTCGATGTTTTGAATACGCCAGAGGATAAGCGCTCGCGACGCTTACCTGGCACGCTGGCTAAATTCCCGTATGTCAATGGAGCGTTGTTCACAGAGCCTTTAGCGCTGGAGTATTTCGATGTGTCTATGCGTGAGGCGTTGCTGGCAGCGTGTGCGTTTGACTGGTCGAAGATTAGCGTGGCCACCTTCGGTTCTCTTTTCCAGCTTGTTAAATCGAAGCAAGCTCGACGCGGAGACGGAGAGCACTACACGAGTGAGAAGAACATCCTCAAAACGATTGAGCCGCTGTTTCTTAATCAGCTACGAGAAACGGCACATAAGCTGGTTTCAAGCCCTGCTACACCTGTTCGCAAGTTGGAGGAATTTAGGGATTCGCTTGCTGATATGGTTTTTTGCGACCCAGCGTGTGGTGCCGGAAACTTCCTTATTGTGGCCTACCGCGAGCTGCGGAAGATAGAGACGGATATTATTGTTGCTATCCGCCAGCGTCGGGGAGAGACCGGCATGGCGTTAGATATCTCGTGGGAGCAGAAGCTATCTATTGGCCAGTTCCACGGGATTGAGATTAACTGGTGGCCCGCGAAAATCGCGGAGACAGCAATGTTCTTAGTTGATCACCAGGCCAATAAGGAACTAGCGAACGCTGTTGGTAGGCCACCAGAGCGCCTACCGATTACTATCACCGCGCACATTCACCATAACAACGCCCTCGCGATTGATTGGGCGCAGACCCTCCCTAAACCCAAGGGCATGACTTATGTGTTTGGTAACCCGCCGTTTATTGGTCAGTACACCAAGACTAACGAGCAAACAGCCGATATGAAGCGGGTGTGGGGTAAGGACTATGACGGTTATCTTGATTACGTGACCGGGTGGCATGCGCAGGCGATGAGTCTGTTTAAAGATAGGCCAGGGGAGTTCGCTTATGTGACGACCAATTCGATTGCGCAGGGGCAACCCGTTCCAGCGTTGTTTGGAGCGCTGTCGCGGGAGGATTGGAGGATCAAGTTCGCTCATCGCACGTTTGCGTGGGATTCTGAAGCGCCCGGGAAAGCGGCAGTGCACTGTGTCATTGTTGGTTTCACTCGTGATAGAGGCGTGAAACAAAGATTATGGGACTACCCGGACGTTAAGGGCGAGCCAGTTGAGCAGAAGCTCGACCATGGGATCAATGCTTATCTCGTGGACGGCGCGTGGGTATTGGTTAAAAAATCGATGAAACCAATATCGGTACTCATGCCACCGGCTACACGCGGGTCACAGCCAACTGATGGCGGCAACTTGATTGTTGAGGTTAGAGACTTTGAGGAAGTTGCTTCCGACCCGATTGCGGCAAAGTATCTCCGCCCCTTCCGCATGGGTAAAGAGTTGGTACGTGGGCTTGACAGGTGGTGCTTATGGCTGTCGGGGGAGAACTTTGATCCTAAAGATATCGCTAGGTCTGAGGTATTGCGGCAACGAGTTGCAGCCGTGCGTGATAAGCGAGCCGAGAGTAAGAAAAAAGCGACCCAAGAATCAGCCAAAACTCCACATCTATTCCAAGAAATTAGGCAGCCTGATCAACCCTATGTGGGGATACCCAGTGTTGTGTCGGAAACCCGACCCTACTACATCGCTGCCCATTTGCCACCGGAAGTTATTGCTGGAAATAAGGTTTATACAGCCATTGACCCTGATGGTCTGTTGTTTGCGTTGATTTCTTCCTCTATGTTCATCACGTGGCAAAGAACCGTAGGTGGTCGCTTGAAGTCAGACTTAAATTTTGCCAATACACTTACGTGGAACACTTTCCCCGTGCCTGATTTGGATGAGGCAACAAGGGAGCGGATTATCAACGCGGGCAAGAAAGTTTTAGCTGCCCGGGAACTGTACCCGGAGCGTTCTTTGGCTGATCACTACACTCCGCTAGCGATGACGCCTGAGTTGGTGAAAGCGCATGACGCATTAGACCGTGAGGTTGATAAAGCGATGGGAGCGCCTCGCAAACTCACGAGTGAGAAGCAGCGACAAGAGGTCCTGTTTAGTAACTACGCTGCGCTTCGTTAGGGTTAAGCTACCGTGGGGCTTCGCCTTAAATTCCGCCAATGGAGGGCGGGCTGAGTCCTTCTCTTGGAGTGGTTGTCGAGCGTGGTCCCAAAATCATAAAACCCCAGGTCAGGCTGTAACTCCAATATTTGGAGTTACAGCCTGACCTGGGGTTTTAGTTTTCTCCCGTTATTTCCTAACATAAGCAACCTAATTGTGTGTTCGGGGATTAATGTTTTGAGCTGCTTTGTCTTTAGAGTCTTTTAATCGCAGTAGTTTTCTTCTTCACGATTACTCTCAATGGTACACTTGCACTAGAAGTGCTGCAGGTGGTTAGGCGGTTGTAGAGGAGGTGGCGGGTGTGCTGACTATCGCGAAGATGGGGGTGCATTCCGTGGCCTATTATCAATCCACGGTTGATAAGAGTCGGGGGGCGGATTCTTATTATTCCGAGGATGGGAAGCAGCCTGGGTCGGTGTGGCTTCGGGGCGATAATGTGGGTGAGTTGTCGGCGTTTTTAGGTGTGGATAACGGTGCGATTGTTTCCGGGAAATTGGTTGAGGATTGGTTTAATAACTCGGTTGCTCCAAGCGGGATAGGGCTTGGGAGAGTCCTTGGGGATAAGGGGGTTCCGGGTTTCGATCTGACTTTTTGTGCGCCGAAATCTGTCTCGCTGTTGTGGGGTATGAGTGCTGATTCGAGGGTGCGTAGCGTTGTTGATGATGCGCATCAGGAGGCCGTGAGTCAGGCTTTGGATTACCTTGCTGCTCATGCCAGCTATACGCGCAAGCAAGACCCGAATGTATTAGAGAAGCGATTGATTGTTGAAAAAACGGTGGGTATTTCGGGTGTGAAATACGAGCACCGTACCTCGCGTGCGGGTGATCCGCACGTCCATTCGCATGTGTTGATAGCGAATAAACAATTGTGTCG